>CAYMEB010000132.1:0-13093 GCA_964389095.1 uncultured Hyphomicrobiaceae bacterium | reverse complement strand
GGTGCGCGCCGTGGCGCAGGCGCGGCCAAATGCGGTAGCGCTGGCGGCGCGCGAAGAACACGGGCAGGGCGTCGCCGTGGAGGTCGACGGCGTTGAGGCGCGACTCGGGTCGCCGCGCTTCTGCGGGCTCGCCTGCATGTGGCGCGACTTCGACCGGTACGTCTTGGGTGACCGGGGCTTACGGATCAGCTGCTGGATGGTCGGCATACGCCTGCTCCCGCCAGACCGGGGTGCATTCGGCACCCGCGATCGAATTGCACTTTTTTCTCGCCGCTCGCCGCCACCGGAACCGGCCGCGCCAAACAGGGTCCGGCCGAACACCCCCGCCTGGGCGGTGGCTCGGCCTTTAAACCAGAGGATCAAGCGGCGCGGCTGCCCGCTCCGTGATCATGGCCCGACAATGTCCTCTGCTTAGATAGTGACGGCAGCGTCTAGGTCAGCGTGCGGCGCATCCGGCTTCGTACCGGCGCAGCCAAACGCGGTAAGGTCGACCTACCACCTACCGTGAGAGTGGGAGCAAACTACACACACCTTTTCCCAGGGTCAACACCTCGGACGGAGCGGGCGGTAAGATTTTTCAGACCAAGCCATGCGCCCAGCGCATAACACACGATGGCTGCGGGTCTTCCGCCCGTGCATGATGCAGGTCCATCATTACGGGACGCATATGAATTCTTTCGCCGTCGTATTCAACAGTTCCCGGGCCCATGATAGATGAGCCTATGGCGCTGCCGGGAACATCTTTCCCGCACCGGCGCCCCATGCCTCGACCGGTCCCGTAGCTCAGCTGGATAGAGCAACGGTTTCCTAAACCGCAGGTCGCGTGTTCGAATCACGCCGGGATCGCCAGTATTCAAACGCCCATGGCTGTGGCCCAGCAGCGGCGGCCCTGCTCTCCGGCATCGAAGGTCAGGGAGCCATGCCGGGTGCGCGCAGCTCCTGCCTCGCCAGGGTGCGGCATTGTGTGCCATAAGCCGTTCCAATCGAACGGAGTTCCCATGCAAAAGGCAGTTTCCCCTCAAGCAACGCCGGTTCGGCCGCTCTGGCTCGTGATTCTCGCGGCCGGCACAATCGTCGGCCTCGCCATGGGCCTGCGACAGGTGATGGGCCTATACCTGCCCCACATGTCTCGCGACCTCGGCATCGGCCGGGAACCGTTCTCGACCGCCATGGCCGTCGCCAATCTCGTCTGGGGCATCGGCGCCGTGTTCATGGGTGCGCTGGCGGACAAATACGGGGCGGGACGCGTTCTGACCCTTGGCACGCTGTGCTCGGCTGCCGGCTTCTACCTGATGTCGATCGGCCAGCCGAACTCGATGCTTCTCGCTGCGGGCTTCCTCATGGGTGTTGGCGTCGCGGGAACCGGCATGACCTCGCTTGTGGGGGCCGTGGGCCGGGCCGCCCCGGCGGAGAAGCGGACCGCCGCAATCGCATCGCTCGGCATGGCAGCCGGCATCGGCGGCTTCGTGGCCTTCCCGTTCGCCCATCTCGCCATCGAGCATTTCGGCTGGCGGCACAGCCTGTGGCTGCTGGCCGCCGCATCGCTGGTGATGCTGCCGCTGGCACTGCCGCTTTCCGGCAAGCCGACGGCAGGCCCGGCGACTTTACAGCGCCAGACCCTGCGGCAGGCCTTCGGCGAAGCGTTCGCCCACCCCTCGTTCTGGCTTTTGACAGCCGGCTTCTTCGTGTGCGGCTTCCACGTTTCCTTCTATTCCGTACACCTGCCGGCCTACGTGGCCGACAAGGGGCTGCCCGCCTGGGTGGGCGTCTACGCCCTCATGGCCGTCGGCGTCGCCAACATCATCGGCACCTATCTGGCCGGCCAATCGGGCCGCGTCGTCGAGAAGCGCGTCGGCCTGTCGTTCATCTATTTCATGCGCTGCTTCGCGTTCCTCGGGCTGCTCTACCTGCCGATGACGCCATTGACCGTCATCGCCATCAGCGCGCTGCTCGGCCTGTTCTGGCTGTCGACCGTGCCGCTGACGTCGGGGCTCGTGGCGACTTTCTTCGGCACCTCGTGGATGTCGATGCTGTTCGGCTTCGTGTTCCTGTCCCATCAGGTCGGGTCCTTCATGGGCCTGTGGCTGGGCGGCGTGCTCTACGACATGACGAAATCGTACGATATCATGTGGTGGATCTCGATCGCCCTCGGGCTGTTCGCGGCGATCATCCACTGGCCGATCCGCGAACGTCCGGTCGCGCGCGTCATGGAGGAAATGAAGGCGATGGCCGCCGCCGCCGGGAAGGCCGCGAAACCCGCCTGAGGAGTGTCGTCGCGTGTCCAGCGCCATCGAGGCCCGAACAGAACGTGGAGAAGACGGCGACGCGCTGATGCCCCGCCCGGTCCGGCGGGGCGTCATTGCGGCGGTGGCGCTGCTGTTGGCCGCGGCCGTCTATCTGTTCGCGGTGCGCGGCACGGCGCTCCTCTTTGATCTGGCTCACATGACCGCCGGCCTTCTCTGCCTATGATTGCAGCTGGAGGTGGGGCCATGACCAACCGCTACCGGATGCTGAGAGTTTTCGCTGTGACCGCCGCGTTTCTCGCCGCCGTCGCGACTGCGGCGGCGGCCCAGGACGTGAAGACCGTCGTGGCACGCGGCGCGTTCGACGACGTCAAGTTCGAGGTTTCTAACGCCATCGTGGCGAAGGGGCTCGCGATCGAAAGCGAAGGCAACATCGGGCGGATGCTCGAGCGGACCGCCGCAGACGTCGGCGCGACGAAGACGGTCTACAAGAACGCCGTCTATTTCGCGTTCTGCTCCGCCCGCTACTCGCGCATGATCATGGAGGCGGATCCATCCGGCGCCGCATTCTGCCCGTTCACCGTCTTCTTGTACGAGACGGCTGCGAAGCCCGGCGAAGTTATCGTGGGCTATCGCAAACTCGGCGCGACGACGAACCCTGCGATGAGCAAGGCCTTCGCCGAGGTCGAGGCGCTGCTGGACGGAATCGTCGCCGCGGCGGCGAAATGACATTCCCCAGACCCGCACGGGGGCACGCCATCGGCCGGCTCCGGCCGAGAGCGGGTGGGGGAACTGGCGTCATGCGGATCGGCGCGGCGGAGGTGCCCGTTCGAAGGCGTCCCGGTCGATTTCGAATGGCGCGCGAACGATCACGGACGGTTGTTCTGCCGGCCGCAACGTGGTGATCTTCCCGGCGCGCGGATGCCGACGTGCGGTCTCCCCGCGAAAGGCAGATGAAACCATGCGCAGACGGCTTGGCCATGAGCGATGATCCCGGCGACCACGCGATCGAGGTCATCGATGCGCATCATCACATCTGGGACCTGCGGCTGGGGAAACATCCCTGGCTCGGTCCTGCGCCGCCGATCCCGTTCCGCTACGGCGACTATTCGGCGATCAAGCGCGACTATCTCGCGGCCGACTATCGTCGCGACGCCGGCCGCTTCCGCCTGACCGCGAGCGTCTACGTCGAAGCGGAGTGGGACCCGCGCGATCCGATCGGCGAGACCCGATGGGTGCATCGCGTCGCCGAGACGGACCGACTGCCCAACGCGATGGTGGCGCAGGCATGGCTCGACCGGTACGACGTGGCGGAAGTTCTCGCGAAGCAGGCCGCCCACGCTCTGGTCAGAAGCGTCCGGCACAAGCCGCGGTCCGCGCGCACGCCGGGCGAGGCGCAGCGCGGCGCAGCGGGATCGATGGATTGCCCACGGTGGCGCGAGGGTTTCGCCATGCTTCGGCGACACGGGTTGCATTTCGACCTGCAGACGGCATGGTGGCATTTCGATGCCGCGGCCGACCTCGCGGCCGACTTCCCCGACACCACGATCATCGTCAACCATACCGGCCTGCCGGCCGACAGGAGCCCCGAGGGCATCGCGGGCTGGCGCGCGGCGCTGCAGGGCCTGGCGCGCCATGACAACGTGCGTCTCAAGATCTCGGGCATCGGCGTCAGAGGACAGAAGTGGACGCCGCAGCTCAACGCCGGCGTCGTGCTCGACGCCATCTCGATTTTCGGCGCCACGCGTTGTATGTTCGCCTCCAACTTTCCCGTCGACAGCCTGGTGGCGACGTTCGACGAGATCTTCGACGGGTTTCTCGAGATCACGCGGCAACTGCCGGCGGGCGACCGCGCGCGTCTGTTCTGCGAAACCGCGCGCGAAACCTATCGACCCATCACCCTCGGCGCGGCCGCGCCCGCCTGACCGCGTCATCCAGGATATCCATCATGACCGACACGACGATCGGCTTCGTCGGACTTGGCCTGCTCGGTGGCGCGATGGCCGCGCGCCTTCGGGCAGTCGGCTATCGCGTCATCGGCTTCGACGTCTCACCTGCGGCACGGGCCGCAGCCAGTGCGCGCGGCATCGAGGTCGCATCGTCGTCGATGGCCGTGGCACAGGCCGCGGACATCATCGGGATCTGCGTGACAACGACGGCAGCCGTGGAGGACGTCGTGGGCGGCTCCAGCGGCCTGTGCGCTGGCGGTGATCTCGCGGGCAAGATCGTCGCCGATCATTCCACCACGACCATCGAGGCGACCCATCGCGTTGCGAAGGCGCTGGCCGCACGCGGCGCCCGCTTCCTCGACGTACCGGTCTCGGGCGGACCGGGAGCCGCGGAGAGCGGCACGCTGGCGCTGATGGCGGGCGGAGAAGAGGCCGCGATCGAACGCGTGCGGCCACTCATGGAGCGGCTCGGCCGCTTCACCCATATGGGTGCCACCGGCGCGGGGCAGGCGACCAAGCTCGTCAATCAGACGCTCGTTCTCACCAACTACTGTGTGATGGCCGAGGCGCTTCGCCTCGCCGAGTCCTACGGCGTCGATGCGGCCAAGGTTCCCCATGCCCTGGCAACCGGACACGCGGGCTCGAATCTCTTGCCGGTGCTGTTCGAACGGATGGTGGCGCGGGATTGGACGCCGCGCGGTTATGCCCGTCAGGTGCTCAAGGACCTGGAGATGCTCAACGACGCCGCGCACGACAAGGGCCTTGCGATGCCGATGTCGGCGCAGGCACTCACGCTGTTCCGTCTTCTGGTGGCGCAGGGACACAGCGAACTCGACGGTGCGGCGATCGCGACGCTCTGGCCCGACCGCCCGGGAGGAACCGGCTGAGGGTCGATCGGGATGCCGGCCGCGCGGCTGTCGCAGCTGCTCATCCGCCGGAAGCGACGGCAGGGGCGTGATCGCCGAGGTGCCCGTGAGCGCTACGGTGCGATCGGGCGGGACCGCAGCTCCGGCGGAAAATGACGATCGTACCAATCACGCAGTGCCGCGAGCCGCGGATGACGCTGATTGCGCCCGATGTAGTCCCAGGTTCGCGCCATGTGTTGCAGATAGTTCGGCTTGCGGTCCCGGCGCAGCAGGCGCACCCACAGACCGACCAGACGGGTGTTGCGTTGCAGACCGAACGCTGCGTATGCCGCACGGAATTCGCGCTCGTCGAAGCCGGCATGCTCGCGGGCAGCCTCGCGGCAATACCGGTCGAGCTGCTCCATCTCGATGCTCTCGGGCACGTCGACGCGCGCGTCCTGCAGCAGCGAGCACAGATCGTAGGCCCAGTGCTCGTAGAGCGCGTCCTGCACGTCGATGACGCCGACGCGGCGCGCGCCTTCGCGTTCGGGCAGCCAGAACAGATTGGGCGAGTGGTAATCGCGCAGGAAGATCCCCGGCTCGCGCGCCAGCATCGCGTCCAGCACCGGCGACCACAGCCCGACGAAATCGCGGCGTACCGCATCGCTCGGCGGGGCTCCCTTCACCTCCGGCCAATACCAGTCGAGCAGGAGTTCCACCTCGATTTCCAATGCGGCGCGATCGAAGCGCGGCAGAACGTGCTTGCGGCCACCCGGGAGGGGCAGCGTACGCGGCATCCCCTTGCGCCGCAGCTCGAGCAGCAGATCGACGGCGGCACTCCAGAGCAGGCGCTGGTCATAGCCCTCTGCGAGCGCGCGCCCGAATGTGAGATCACCCAGGTCCTCCAGCAGAAGGAGCCCGGCGTCGAGATCGTGCTCGAGAACGCGGGATACCGAGATCCCCGCGGCCTCGAGTGCGCCGGCGACGGCGACGAACGGCGCGACGTCCTCGGCGAGATGGGCGATGCGGCTGTAGGGCAGGCCGTTGCGCACGGGCGGACCGTCGGACAGGTCCGGCGCATCCATCAGGACGAACGAACGACCGGAATCGCGCAGACGGCCGTAGGAACGGATCGACGCGTCGCCGTGCAGGAAGCACAGCATGCCCTCGGGAGCGCCGCGGTCGTGCTTCGCGGCGAGGAACGAGAAGATCGCGACGGCGCGGCCGATGCGACCGCCGACGTCGCCCGACGCCTCGATGCGCACGTGCCGGCTGGACATGTCCCGGCCCGGCGCCAGGATCATGCGGGCGCAGCCTGCGGGGAGATGGTCGCCCGCCCGCTCCGGCCACTCGATCAGAGCGACAGCCGTGCGCGCCTCATCGAGGATGCCGATGTCCTCGATTTCGCCGGGCGCGCCGAGCCGATAGAGATCGGCGTGCAGGACGTCGTGGCGCGCGCCGGCGTAGCGCTGAACGAGCGAGAACGTGGGGCTCGGCACCTCGGCCTCGGCGTCGGCCAGCACCGCACGCACGAAAGCGCGCGCAAAACTGCTCTTGCCCATGCCCAGATCGCCCGAAAGCGTCAGCATGTCGCCCGGCTGCAGCTTCAGTGCGAGCGTCTGGGCGAGGCGGGCGAGCTGGGGCTCGGTCAGTTCCTGGTCCAAGTGGGCCGTCATGCCCGCACAGCTACTCGGGAGGACGGGCGGGGAGCAAGTCCCTGCGTGGGCAGGCGCACGACCACCCGCGTCCCGCGATCGGGCTCGCTGGAGAGTGTGAGACTGCCGCCGTGCAGCTCGATCAGGCTCTTGGCGATGGAGAGGCCCAGGCCCGCGCCGCGATGGTCGGAGCCATGGGCGCGGGTCTCGAAACGCTCGAAGATCTTCGCTTGCTGTTCCTTCGGGATTCCTCTGCCGCTGTCCTCGATCGCGAAGTTGACGTAGCTGCCCTCGCGCCACGCGCCGATCCGCACCACGTCGCCCGTATTCGAGAAGCCGATTGCGTTGGAGAGCAGGTTGAAGAGAACCTGGCGCACGCGGGCCTCGTCGGCGACGAGTTCCCCGGCATCGGGGGCGATCTGCACCTGCAGCTCGATCCGAGCGCGGGCGGCGCGATCGCGGACGGCCAGCAGCGCCTGATCGACGATCGAGCGTGCGTGGACCGGGGCCAGCCGCAGCTCGAGCGCGCCGGCATCGATGATCGCGAGGTCGAGGATGTCGTTGATGATCGCCAGCAGCATCTGTGACGACGCGGAAATGTCACCCAGGTACTCACGCTGCTTCTGGTTGAGCTGTCCGGTCATCGGGCTGGACAGGAATTCGGTGAAGCCGATGATGTTGGTCAAGGGCGTGCGGAGCGCGTAGGAGACGTGGCTGATGAACTGGCTCTTGAGGCGGTCGGCGGCGACCAGAGCCTCGTTGCGCTCGATCAGCGCGCGTTCGTAACGCTTGGCATCGGTGACGTCCGCGAAGGTGACGAGCGTCGCGCCATCTGGCAGCGGCGTCACCGAGTAGTCGATCACGCTCTGGTCGGGGCGGACGATCTGGCCGCTCTGGGGCGTGCGGCGGTCCGAGATCGCCGTGACGGAGCGGCTGATGCGGCTCCAGGTCCGCGGATCGTCGTGCAGCACCGAGCACAGCGCAATGATATGGTCGATGTGCGGTCCTTCCGAGAGCGATGCCCGTGAGAGGCGCCAGATCTGGGCGAGCGACATGTTCCACAGCTTGAGCCGGCCGTCCGGCGCGAACACCGCCACGCCTTCCTTGAGGCTGTCGAGCGTCTCTCGCTGGACGTCGATCATCGCATTGAAGCGGCTTTCGAGCGCAAGCGACTCCGAGGCGTCCTCGAAGATGTAGGTGATACCGCCGTCGGGGCGCGGCTCGGCGAGCACATGGATGATACGGCCGTCGAGCAGATGCCAGCGATCCTCGAACTCGGTGCCGAACCGGGTCGCATTGAGGACCTTGGTGCGCCAATCGCGATAGTTCACCACCTGGGGCAGGCGCGAGAGATGGCGGAGGCGGTCGAGGAACTCGCCGTCGGTCGGATGGGTCTCGAGCCAATCGCCGTCGAGCTGCCAGATCTCGCGGAACGCGCGATTGAAGAACGTGAGCTTGCGGTCGGCACCGAACATGGCGACGCCGCTCGACACCCGATGCAGCGTGCGGTCGTAGGCTGCGACCTGGCGGTCGAGTTCGCCGCGCACGTTGACCACGGCGGCCACGTCGAGGGCGAAGCCGGCCGAAGCGTCGCCCACCTGCTGGACCACCACGTCGTGCGCCTTGACCTCGCCGCCGAGTACCACCGGCATGCGCTCGCGGAACGTCGCGCCAGCGGCCGTGGCGGCGCGCACCCGCTCGCGCTGGCGCGTTTCAAGCAGCTCGATCTGGCTGGAGCGAACCTCGGCGAGATTGGCCGCCTCGACCGCGCGGACGTAGGCTTCGTTGGCCCAGGCGAGGCGACCGGAGCCGTCCCGGATCCAGACCGGCAGGGGCAGATTGTCGATCAGCGCGCGGCAGACCTTGATGTCGCGGCCCAACTCGCGATGCATGTCGAGGATGCGGGCGAGATCGCGGCGATAGCCGACCACATCGCGCAGGCGCAGGATCGCCCGCCCACCGGCGGCACGACCGTCGGCCTCGAGGTGACCGCCCTCCCGGGTACGCAGCAGCACGTTGAAGCCGCGCCCGTTCTGGAACAGCGCTTCGAGGCCGGCCTCGAGCTCCTGAGCCGAAGCCGGGTCGAGCCAGTCGCCGAACGCCTGAATGGCGGCGTGATGCTCGGGCAGGCCGGGGATCGGCGGAAGCGTGTTGGCGACGATGCGGACCGAGTTGCCGCCGTCCCAATAAAAGAGCGCCTGTGGCTCGGCCTGGAGGATGGCTTGAGTCGCCAGAAGCTCGCGGCGCAGGGCGACGATCTCGCTGTCGTGGCGGCGCAGAAGCGGCAGGCCGGGCAGTCGCCCCGACAGGAGGACCACTCCGGCCGCAGCGAATGCCGCGGCGAGGGCGGCAAGGACGGCCGTGCGCAGACCGACCGCGGGAACGGTGACCGATCCGCCCGTCGCGACGATCACCAGCACCGTCACCACGGCGAGGCTCGCCGCAAACAACAGCGCCAGTTCGATACGCGGGCTTGTGGCGAGTGCGGCTTGAGGTTTCACGGGCACACGTGTCCAATGCGCGGCGCACGAGGGCGCGCAGTCGATGTCGAATTGGGGTTCTGAACGAACCGGCGGGCTGTGGGCGACAGCTCGGCACGAATCGCATTTCGACTATGTAAGAGCGGAAATGATTCGACCAGCGCTCAATTTGCCTACGGAGCGGATTTTCTTGCGTTTTTCTGATTTTGTTCTGGAATGTCAGTACATCGATGGCACAGATGCCCACTATTGAAAGTACAAGACAACAATTGACGCCCGGCCCCTGCGCGGGCCGGAGCACCTAGACAGCCGCACCTACAGGGGGACCCGTGAGCGTGCGATCGCTCCGTTCACGGCGTGATCGCAACGACGCCCGTCCTTCGACTCCGCGGCACACTAGCGGCGCCGGCGCGCCGGCCTCACGGAGGCGAGCCGCTGCTCCTCGCCGGGCTCGAGCACCTTGAGCACATCGACGTCGGGCGCATCGGGCATGCCGATGTCGGCGGCCGGGTTCTGCAGCTCGGTCAGAGACCATCCCATCGGCTCACCGTAGGTGCGCACCGTCTGATACCGCAATCGCTGCTCGGCGAGGTACCATGCGCGCTTATCGGGGCCGTCACGGCAGGTGGCGAGCTCGGGCTCCTGGCTGGCGCCCCAGCGCCGCTCGATGCAGTGATAGGGGTCGAACGAGAGCAGGAACAGCCGGCGCCGAACCTCTTCGAAACCCAGTGTCTGCGGCGTGCCGTCCGACCGCACGTAGGTCACCGGACAATCGGCCGATTCCGCCTGATAGATCTCAAGGAGGTCGCGGCGCAGGTCGCCGCCGTCGTAGCGGATCAGCGGGCTGCCCTCGTGCGCGAGCTTGAGGAACCGCTCGACCTCGTCGCGCAATTCCTCGAAACCGGTCTTGAGGCGCGCGTCGCGGGAGGGCGTGGAGTAGATCTCCCATTCGCCTTGGGTCGCATAGATGTTGGCGGGCAGGCGCGGAGGCTGCGGTTTTTCGTGGATCCCCGCGCGCACAGCCGCATCCACGGACTGGACGCGATAGTGAAGATCGCGGCAGAGGCCGCGGACGAGTTCGCGCGTCTCCTGGAGCGGATCGTAACGGAAGTCCGGCCCGGCAAGTTTCATACGCACGTAGTCGTAGTAGTCGAGCGCGGTGCCTTCGATGAAGAAGCGGCCCGCGCTCCACAGCCGGGGCCTCGGCATTTCGGTGCCGAAGAACTGCTCGTCCGACCAGTCGCTCAGCTCCGCGTCGGTTGCCAGCGAGATCGCGCCGCCGGTCAGCGTACCGTCGGGCTGGCGGATCGCGCCGTTCAGCACCTGCGGGCGCCAGCGCTTGAAGCCAGCCCCCATGCCGGGCAGCGCGCGGCCGAATTCGCGGCCGTAGATGCCGCGCGTGAGCGAGTTGTCGGGGTGGGAGTCGATGTAGCGGATGCGGCCGTCCGGCGTGACTTCGTAGACGATCGCGACGTGCCCATCGGGGTCGAAAACGACGGTGCCGGGCCGGATGCTCTCGCGATCGATCCGCACGGGATAGTAGTCGGGCAGCATCTTGCCGCTGTAGGCGGGCGGCGTGCGGAAATGCTCGGTGGAGGGAAACTGGCGGATGACCGCCAGCGCCTGGCGGATGTCGGGGCCAGGCCCGACGATATCGTAGCGGTCGATGATCTGGTTGCCCGACACGGCCCTGCGCGACTTGCCGGGCACCCGGTGCGGGGCCAGCTGGATCGAGAAGGAGAACGGCAAGCCCACCTGCCACGCATAGTAGGCGCGCAGGACATAGGGCAGGTCGGCGCAGTCGGCCTCGAAGGTCAGGCCCGCCGGGTTCGCGGCGTGAAACCGGGGATTGGCAACCGGGTCGGTCAGGCACTCGTGGACCGTGCGGCAGGCGCTCTCGCCGATGCGGCGAACGAACTCCTCGAACCCCGCGTGATCCTGCGGCGTCCACTCGGCACGGGTGATGCGCCACTGGAACGGCGCGCGTCCCGCCGCCAGAACCGGACGCTTGAAGACGGGCTTCGCGGAATTCGGTTCCTCGCCGTCCTCCTTGCCGGGGACAGCCCCCTTCACCATGCCCGCGGCGCGGGCCTTGGCGTCGGCCGCGGCTCGTCCAGAGCCCGGCTTGTCGCCGGAGGCTCCGCGCGCGGTGTCGGACCGCTCGAACCGGCTGGCGAGCCATTCGCTGCCCGGACTCTCCGCGCGCGCGCTCGTCAGCAGTGCCGCACACAAGACGGCGAAAACGGCAAGCCGAACCACGCAGCCCCCCGCTGCCACCACACCCGGACGGCGGCCAGCATTATTCAGAGTACGCCAGGGGTCCAGCCGCCGCGGGTGCCTTGGGCCGATGTGGCATTCCCGTCGTGGCATCAACGCCACAGCCTGTCGCCGGCCCATCGCCATTGACGCCCGTCCACGCCTGCCCGCAATATCGTCGCCGACCACGGCGTACGACACGAATTGCGCGCCGAAACGGGGAGAACGCCACATGACGCATCGCATCACTCGTCGCCGCGCCCTGGTGGGTGGCGGCGCCCTCGGCAGTGCGGCGGCGATCGGCCTCGCGCCGGCCGTTTCGCACGCACAGGCGAGTGAACTCACCTTCTGGACCTGGCGCCAGGAGGACCGCACCCAGTACGCCGAGCTTTTCAAGGACTTCATCGCCAAGAACGCCGGCATCATCATCAAGTACGAGGCCTTCGAGCCGCAGAACTACGGCACGGTGCTCTCCACCGCGCTCGCCGCCGGCAAAGGGCCCGACGTCATCCACATCCGCGCCTACGGCGGCACCGAGCAGTTCGCGAAGGCGGGCTATCTCGCCGCGCTGACGCCCCAGTCGGTGCCGGAGCTTGCGAATTTCGCGCCGAGCGCGCTCGCCTCCACCTCGCTGCGCGCCGACAAGCAGGTCTATGCCGTCCCCTTCGCGTCACAGACGCTCGGCATCTTCATCAATACCGAGCTGTTCGAGAAGAACGGATGGAAGCCGGCCGCGACCTGGAGCGAGTTCCTGGCGTTGTGCAAAACGATCAAGGACAAGGGCACGATCCCGCTCGCCAACGGCATGGCCACCGCGTTCATGGTCGAGGTCTTCACCTCGATCTTCGCCGGCCCATTCGCCGGCGCCGCGTTCGAGGGCGACGTCCTCTCGGGCAAGGCGACCTTCGAGGATCCTCGTTTCGTCGGCGGCCTGTCGAAGCTGCTGGAGCTGCGCGACTTTCTGCCGCCCGGCTTCACCGGCATCGACTATCCGACCGCCCAGCAGCTGTTCCTGTCCGGCCGCGTGGCGATGTTCGCCGGGGGCTCGTTCGAGATCGCCAACTTCCGCCGTCAGAACCCCAACATCAAGATGACGTTCGTCGCGCCGCCGGCGCCGCAGGCCGGCGATCCGCAGCTCGTCTCCCTGTTCTACGACGGCGGCTATGCGGTCAACGCCAAGAGCGACAAGCAGGATGCCGCGCTCAAGCTGATCCGCCACATGGCGACGCCGGAGTTCGGCACCAAGTTCTCGGCGCTGCTCGGCAACATCTCGCCGATCAAGGGCGCGGAGATCACCGATCCGCTGCTCAAGGTCGTGGCCGGGCTCAACGCCACCGCGTGGCCCTACATCATGGCCGTACACTTCCGCTTCAACGAGCCGACCGGCTCCACGCTGCTGCAGCAGGGCGTGCAGAAGATGATGGGCGGAAACGCCACGCCGGCCGAGGTCGCCAAGAGCGTCACCGACGGCATCGCCAACTACTTCGAGCCCTTCAAGAAGAAGGGCTGAGGCGAACCAGCGCGAACCGCGACGCGCAACCTCTCCCCGCGACAGGCGGGGGAGGCGACCGTCGCATCCTGCGGCGCTCTGTCGCAGCGACGCGGGGTGGCGGTGGAAGCGCCGGAGTGAAAATCCCTCAGTGAAGCAGCCGAGTCGGTCGGTTG
>CAYMEB010000131.1:0-13118 GCA_964389095.1 uncultured Hyphomicrobiaceae bacterium | reverse complement strand
TGAAGCTCTCACAGTAGCCGTTTTCCCAAGGACTGCCCGGCTCGATGTACAGCGTGTCAACGCCGGAGTGATTTTGCAGCGGCGCGGACCTTTCCCAAGCTCGAGACCCAGGTGACGTTCGGGCAACATCTCTACCCCGTGTACGCGCACTATGGGGTTCTGGTCACGCGGGTTGCGGAGACCGTCGGCATCATCGCCGGCGATGCCTTGGCCGGAGAGGCTTTGGGATCGCGGGGGGCGCCGCTTCTCTCGATCGTCCGCACGGCACTGTCGATGGATCGCGGGCCCGTGGAGTTGCGGCGCAGCTTCTACCGCTCGGATATCGTCAGCTATGTCGCTCCGGAAGCTTGAGCAACAGGAAGCCCGTCAGCGCGTCGCCAAGATGTCGACGAGGCGGCGGCGGGTTGGCGGCAGCGTCTCGCCCCGTTGCGAGAGAATGCGGGCTTCGAGGAAGTGCCCTGTCAGAGCAAAGCCGGCGAGGACGTCGTCTTTCGAGACCAGGCCGCGCTTGGCGCCATCGACCAGAAACGCCGGTAGAGGCAGCATGCGGTCCTTGTAAGGGGCGCCGGCCTCGGCGCAGACCGCCCGCCCCGACCGTGGCGACACGTAGATCAGGTCGGTGGTCGCGCCCGTGGCCGCGCACGAGGTGAGATCGAGACCAAAGCCGAGGCCTTCGAGAAGAGCGAGTTCCCATCGCACGATCAGCGCCGGCCAGACCGTCGAGTCGTCGAGAAAGCTCAGGACGAAGACCGTGACCTCGTAGAGGTTGGGATGGGGATCGCGTTCCGGCAGAAGACGCGCGAGCGACGCGATCGACGCCAGCGCCGCAAGGGCGGATGGGTCGTCCATGACCTCGGCGGCAAAAGCGCGCCGCGACTCAACGGTCAACGAGCCCAGCTGTTCCGACAGACGCGCCTGCCAGACGGCGTCGACCTGGTTGCCGGTCTGCAGGATCGGCCTTGCCTTTCGCGACCGACCTCCGTGCACGAGACCGAGGTGGCGGCCGTGCTCACGCGTGAAAAGTTCGGTTACGGCGGAGGTTTCGCCATAAGGCTTCACCGACAGGATGATCGCTTCGTCGGACCAATGCATCAGGACGACACCGCGACGTGACCGCGGCGACCGCAAAGACGCGTGCGGGCCGGGAGCACGTGCTGCGTCCCGGCCGTCCCGCTCATCCCTGCAGCGTCGCAGCGTGGCCGTTGCCCGCACTGGCTGCGTGCTGCGCGGACTGCTGACGCGCCGTGGCGCGAGCCAGGACGCCGGTCCTTTCGACCGCAGCCTGGAGAATCTGACCCAGCATCTCCGTGTAGCGAATGCCGGCAAACCCAGCCATGATCGCGAGCTTGCCGTCCCAGCACCAGCCCGGATTGGGATTGACCTCGAGCAGCTTGATCTCGCCGCGCGCATCGGCGCGGAAATCGAAGCGGGCATAGTCCCTGCAGCCCAGACGCTCGAAGAGGCGGGCCGAACTCTCGATCAGCTGTTGCTGGATGTGATCGGGAAGCGTCGCTTCGACATACCGGATCTGAGCCCAGTAGGCACTCTCGGGCTCCCATTTGGATTCGTAGCCCAGAATCTTCGGCAGGCTCGCATCGAGCTTGGAGAAGTCCACTTCCATGATCGGAAGCGCCCGCAGGCCCTGGTCCGGGTTTCCGATCATGCTGACGGAGTACTCCGAGCCGGTAAGGTACTCCTGGACGAGCACCGGCATCGCCCGCTTGGGAAACAGCGCGCGCAGTTTCTCCAGGTACTCGATCAGCGCGCGCTCGTTGCGCACGACGGCATCCTTGGTAATGCCGACCGAGCTGTCCCCGAAATTCGGCTTGAGCAGCGCCGGAAACACCGACGGGAGCGTCGCGCCCTGGTCGCCTGCGCGCACATAAGTCTCGAGCGGTACCGGCACGTCGATCGATTGTGCAACGGCGCGCACGAGGCCCTTGTCGTAACACGCGCCGAGCGCCGTCGGGCCCGCACCGGTGTAGGCCAGACCGCGCAACTCCAACAGCGCGGGAACATGCAACTCCTTGAAGGGGTCGTTGTTCCAGCCCTCGTCGCACAAGTTCAAGACGAGATCGGTTTTCAGCTCGGCGAGATCACGCTCGAGCGTGCCGTGATTGTCGAGATAGCGGAACGTGTAGCCCGGCAATTCGGACAGGCTGTCCTTCAGGCGGCGGACCGTCTCGTGATCCTCGGGATTGAACTGGCCATTGCGCTTCACGGTGTCGGGCAGCCGCGGATCACCCATCAGAACGGTCACATCCAGTACCGGCGCCTTGCCGCGCGGGCGGCGGACGAGTTGGGGGGCGTCGGCGGAGATCAGGATGCGGCGGGCCATCATGCCGAGGTCCTGATCGCGGTCGGAGACCGCTTCGACGTTGCCGTGGTGGCGGATGTTGCGGAAGCCGGTCTTGTCCAGCAGCTTCGTGATGCTCTCACGGGTGTAGAGCCGCTCGGCGTAGAACTGATCCGCGATCACGCCCATCTCGTCATGGACGATCACTTCGCGGCTGATCAGCCGCTCGCCGTCGGAGCTGATGGAGCGCTCGCGGCAGACGAAATGATGCTCGTCGATCCATTCCCACGACCGTCTTTCGAAGTTGTCGTGCATGTGGGCGCCGTCGGTAATGTCGAGAATCAGCTGGCCGGTGGGCCGCAGGATCTTGCCGACCGCCGCCAAAACCTTCTCGTCGTCCTGCTTGTTCGAGAAATAGCCGAACGAGTTGCCCATGATGGCAACGCAGTCGATGCTGTTTTCCGTCAGGCGCGGGTTGCGGGCGTCGCCTTCCTTGAAGACGACCTGCAGGTTCTCGTTCTGCGCGCGCTTCTTCGCGAGCCGGATCAGGTAGCGGGACCGGTCGATCCCCATCACATTCTTGAAGCCGCGGCGCGCGAGTTCGAGACAGTGCCGGCCTTGTCCGCAGCACAGGTCCAGAATGGTGCTGTGCTGCTGGACCGCGGCCGCGGAGACGATGAAGTCCACTTCGCGTCGCGTGTTCTCGTGGTTTTCCACCACGTCGCCATCGGTCTTCACGTAGAGGGCGTTGAAGAGCTTGCGCCACCATTCCGACGGAAGATGCTGCTCGAGGTCCGCGACAGGACCGAGACAGGAGCGCGCAGATATGCGTTTGGGCCGCTTCGGCTTCGAAGCTATCGCCATGATGGACGGAAATCCTCCGGTTCGGATGCCGCTGCGCGGGATCCGGACTGCAATGTCACTCTCGACCGGCCAATGCTGGTCACGCGCACATCAACCGCCGGCTATCCGAACCAGGAACTGGCGCAGGCCCGACATCCGATCGGCACGCCGGCTGAACGCAGAGCGGCGCACAGCCGGGACGCCCGAGATCCGATGAGGTCCGATCCTTAGTATGGCGCTTGCAGGAGTCAAATTCTTATCTGTGGACGACGCACGCGCCGTCGTCGTCCGTGCCTATTGCGCCCGCGGCGTGTCGCCGCTCACGGGCGCCGGGTGAGGTGGGCGACGAAGAAGCCGTCGGTGCCGTGGCGGGCCGGCGTCATCAGGAGTGTCGCGTCGCTGCCGTCCGCCGACTCGGTTGGTGGCGTGCCGACGCTGCTGCGCCAGACGTCTCGCCATGGCCTGAGGGCAAACTGGGGAAAGCGGGCCAGGAAGCTGCTCACCTGCGTGGTGTTCTCCTCCGGCAGGACGGAACACGTGACATAGGTGATGCTGCCGCCCGGCTTGACGTGGCGGGCCGCCGTCGCGAGTACCGCGGCCTGCTGGCGTATCCGTTCGGAAAGGCTCTGGGGCTTGAGACGCCATTTCGTGTCGGGCCGGCGGCGCCAGGTTCCGGTCCCGGTGCAGGGTGCGTCGACGAGGACTCGATCGAAGACGGGACCGAGGGCGGCAAGTGCCTGTTCGTCCCCGCCGTCGAGCACCTCGACGATAGCGGCCTGCGCACGAGACAGGCGCTCGAAGATAGGGCGCAAGCGCCGCTTGTCCTCGTCGTAGGCGACAATGCGGCCGCGGCCCGCCATTGCGGCGGCCATGGCGAGAGATTTCCCCCCGGCGCCGGCACAGAGGTCGAGAACGGCCTCGCCCGCGACCGCCCCGCTCATCAGGGCAGCGATTTGGGAGCCTTCGTCCTGGACTTCGAACCAGCCGCGCCCATGGGCTGCCTCGGATTCGACGTTCGCCTGCCGCTCGCCGCCGCGCGGCGCCTCGATCCGGATGCCTGTAGGCGAAAGCGACGTCGCTGCCGGCTTGTAGCGCGAGAGCGCGGCGAGGACCGATGCGCGGTCGGTCAGCAACGTATTGACGCGAAGATCGACCGGCGCGCGTTCGGCGAGTGCGGCGCCCTCGGCCTCTGCGGTCGTGCCGAACGCTTGTTGGAACGATGGCCAGAGCCAGTCCGGCACGTCCGCCCGCTCTGCCGGGCTCGCGTGATCGGGGATCGCTGCGTCGAGGGCCGCGCGCTCCGCTTCGTTGAGCGGCGGGGGGGCGTGCCGGGTGCCGTCGCAGCCCGATGCAACGTCTTGCGTGGAAAGACCGAGCGCTGTTCGCGCCGCCCCCAGGGCGAGTGCCCGGCTGGTGTCGGACGAGAACCGGGCGGCGATCGAACGCCTGCGTCTGAGCGCGTCGAAAACGAGGTTGCCGATCGCCGATCTGTCGCCCGAACCTGCGAACCGGTGGCTTCGCCCCCAATCTGAGAGAGCCAGCGCTGCCGAGCGGTGGCGCAACAGAATGTCGTCGAGGACCTCGATTGCGGCCTGGATACGTGCTGCGGGCTTCATTTGCGGGACTCGAAAAAAGTGCGGTGCGCCTGCGCGCCGTGGGCGGGACTGACTAGCGCGGGCGGCGGGATGTACCAAGGCAATTGCGCCGAGTGGGGCAAGCCCACGTGCCGGCGAATCACGTATGAAGGTGCAACACGGGGACCAAGAACGGGAACAGTAGCGGTGCGCACGACCGACCAGATCGATGCTACCGATCCAGAGCGGGAGTATCGCGCCATCGAGGCGACGCTGCTGGCGACCTCGCGCGGCCGCTGGTTTCTGGCCGAGCATGGCCGGCGCGCCATGCGAATCGACGGCGCATTGCTGGAAGACGCGATCCAGCGTTTGAAGACATCGCTGCGTGAGCCGACCGCGCTGATCGACCAGCTGGAACGCGAGTTGACCCTGGTGCGCGGGGAGCTCGATTCGGCGCGCGCCGCGCTCACGGCCCGCCCCGCGGTGCCCGCCGCCGGCGCAGGGCCGGACAGCTCCGTCCAGCGCATTCTGTCTGCCGCGCAGCAGATGCACGAACTGGCATGGACCCTACAGGGTCGCGAAGGTCAGGATTTCGACCAGAGCACGTGCGAGCAGATCGCGCGCCAGGCGGTCGCTGTCTACGCTCTCAGCCGCGAGCAGGCGACGGCGACGGAACACACGCTGGCGCTTCTGGATCGACTCTCCGCAGCCGGGGCGCGGCTCGACGGGCTGCTGCGCAGCCTCGATCTCGAGCGGAAGTCGGGTACCGAAGGCTGATCGCTTCCGGTCACGAGGTCTGAACGATCTCGGCGTAGAGCTTCGGGTCGATATTGCCGCCGGAGAGCACCACGGCGACTGTGCGTCCCTTGACCGGAACCTTGCCGAAAAGAACGGCGGCGAGTGCGACTGCGCCGCCCGGCTCGACCACGAGCTTGAGTTCCTCGAATGCGAACCGGATCGCCCGGCGTGCCTCTTCGTCGGACACGACGAGCCCTCCGGCGAGGTTCTTCTGCGCCACGGCAAACGTGATCTCGCCCGGCAACGGCGCCATCAACGCATCGCAGATCGAGCCCGTCGCACCGGCATTGCGCTCGCGCGCACCACTTTTCAGCGAGCGTGCCATGTCGTCGAAACCGGCGGGCTCCACGCTGTAGACGTCGGTGTCGGGTTTCGCTGCTTTCACCGCGATGGATATGCCGCTGATGAGGCCGCCGCCAGAACAGGGGGCAAGCACCAGATCCGGTGTCAGTCCTATGGCCTTCGCCTGGCTCATGATCTCGAGGCCCACCGTACCCTGGCCGCTCATCACGTGGGGATCGTCATACGGGTGCACGAATGCGGCGTTGCGCTTGCGGCAGATGTCCAACGCGATGGCGTCGCGATCCTCGCTTGCACGGTCGTAGGTCACGACCTCGGCTCCGAACGCCCTGGTGCGCGCCAACTTCAGGCGCGGTGCGTCCGCCGGCATCACGATCACCGAAGGCATCGCGCACAGCGTCGCGGCTGCGGCGACGCCTTGCGCATGATTGCCCGAGGAGCAAGCTACGACCCCGCCAGGGTAGCTTTTCCGATCGACCCGCGACACGGCATTGTAGGCGCCACGAAACTTGAACGCGTTCACCCGCTGCAGTGTTTCGGCCTTCAACAGGATGCAGCCGCTGGTCGCCGCGTCCAGGGCCGGACTGCGCACGAGCGGCGTAACGACGGCGTAGGACGCGATGCGTTCGGCAGCGGAGCGGACGTCGTCGATCGTCGGGAGCGTGGAGGCCTGCGCGGGCATGCTGGATCTCGCGGGTTTAGGATACCGCGCCGACTTTTTCAGTGATGACAGAATTCGGCAACGGAAAACCGGTTTGGCTGGGCCAAACCGGTTCCAGATGAGCCGTCATAGCTGGCGAGCGGGCGGCGCGCTGTGGCCCGTCCCCCAGAGCAAGTCTTGGAATGGCCTCAGCATCAATCCCCCGATCTGCCGTGACCATGGCGCATTCTAATTCAGGCCAAGGTTGCAAAGCCAGTTCTAGCTGCGGAGAGCGACCCGGTTTTTGCCGCTTGTTGCCAGATGATCACAAAAAAGCCCGGATTTCGACAAATTCGACGAAAGTGATCCGTCGCGGTTCGATTCAATCTCCGCGGGTATCAGCATTTTGCGAGGGAGATGCTGATCTTGGAGACGTCCAGGCCCTTGGGCTGGATGGAGATGGACTGCTTGCAGCCGGCAAGCGTCAGCGTCATGGACGCACCGAAATTCGGACTGTCGATCGCCAGGGCCATGCCTTCCGCGGTCGCCTTGCCATTGATCGTACCTACGGCAGAGTAGGTCTTCTCCTCCCAGGTGCCCTTCACCTGCCCTGCCCTGACGGTCACTTCCGCGGCGCCGTTGATCGAGTAGCTGGCGCTGGCGCAGCGCAGGTTCTGCTTGAGCTGCTCACCGCCTGTCCGGTAGGTCGCGACGCATTTCACCTGCTCAGTAGAGCCAGTGGCCATCACCACGGTGCCAAGTCCGGACCAATACCCGCTGTAGGCGTCGAGCCCGGTGGGGTTACCCAATCCGGGATGGGCCGCCAGCTGCATGAGGGCTGCCACGGCCAGGATGCGGCGAATCGCCATCGATCGTCCCCGTCGCTTCTCAGTTCAGGAACAGGACTATCATCCAAAGTGCGCACACGCTCAAAGGCTTTGTCGGGGCCGGGGTGAGGTTTTCAGCCGTCATGTGGCCTCGGCGCGCGCGGCCCTGACCGCGAAAAGGTGGTCGACCGGGCCATTGCCGTGGCCGACCGCATGGTCCCGCGCCGACACCAGCCCCTGCCAGACGTAGTCCTTCGCGCGCGCGACGGCCGTGTCCAAGTCGGCGCCACAAGCCAGATGTGCGGCAATCGCGGCTGACAATGTGCAGCCGGTTCCGTGCGTGTGGCGAGTCTCGACCCGCGGGCGGCTGAACGGCCGGGTGCCGCGGTCGTCGCACAGGATGTCTACGGCCTCCCCGCCCTCACCGTGACCGCCCTTGACCAGAACGGCGCGAGCGCCCAATGCGCGCAGGGCTTGTGCCTGGGCTGCGGCCTCCGCCGGAGTCCTGGCGAGCGCACCCTCCAGAAGGCGGGCCGCCTCGGGCAGGTTCGGCGTGATCAGGCACGCTTGGGGAATGAGCTTGGAGCGCACCGCTTCCACAGCGTCTGGCGCCAGGAGTGAGTCGCCGCTGGTCGCTACCATGACCGGATCGACCACGACCGGGAGGTTCGGCGCCTGGGCCAGGCGCTGGGCGACCAGGTGTACGATTTCGGCGGTTGCAAGCATGCCCGTTTTGGCCGCCACGACATCGAGATCGTCCAGGACACTGTCGATCTGGCGGACGATGAAGCGCGCCGAGGGTATCTCGACGGCCTGGACGCCGAGGGTGTTCTGGGCGGTTAGGGCCGTGACGACGCTCGCTCCGTAGACCGCATGGGCCGTGAACGTCTTGAGGTCGGCTTGAATGCCGGCCCCGCCCGAACTGTCCGAGCCCGCGATGGTGAGTGCGATCGGAAGCCTTGCCATGTGCCGGTTCCCTGTCGGCGCGCTATTGCGCACCCTTCTTGAGGATCTCGCCGCCGAGATTCTTCGGCGCCACCCATTCCTCGAATTGCGCCAGGATGGGCACGTTCTCGAGCAGCCACTGCCCGAACCAGTTGATCGAGCCGGTCAGGAACAGGATGCCGGTGAGGATCAGCGCAACGCCCATGACCTTTTCGACCACGCCGAGGTGATGGCGGAAGCGGTGCATGAAGCCGAGGAACGGTCGCACGGCCATCGCCGCCAGCACGAAGGGTATGCCGAGGCCGAGCGAATAGACGAACAACAGCCATACGCCGGCTCCAAGGCTTCGTTCCTGTGCCGCAAGGGTCAGCACCGTGGCCAGCACTGGACCGACACACGGCGTCCATCCGAACGCGAAAGCGAGGCCCATCAGGTAGGCGCCGAGCAGGCTCGCCCGCGTCGTGTCGGCGTGAAAGCGCTTTTCCACGTAGAGCAGGGGGATGCGCAGGACGCCGACGAAGTGCAGGCCGAAAAGTATGATCAAGACACCGGCGATCGTGGACAGCGCGCCGCGGTAACTCTGCACCACCTGGCCCAGGACCGAGGCCCCGGCGCCCAGGGCAACGAACACGGTGGTGAAGCCCAGGACGAAGACCAGGGCAGCCGCGACCACACGCCGCCAAACCGCGTCGTCGAGTTCCGCCGCCTTCCCGCCGTCCGTGAGGCGTTCGATGGTCGTACCGCCCAGATAGGCCAGATACGGGGGTACCAGAGGCAGGACACAAGGCGACAAGAACGAGACCAATCCGGCGAGCATCACTCCGAAAGCGATGTAAATGTCGGTCGGCATGCCCAGGACAACCTCGTTCAGCGGCGACGTTTGTCCGCTCCGGCACAGATAGGCCCGTCGCCGGTCGGAGCCAAGTCACATCCCGTCACGTCCCCGTCAGAGGCGATGCAACCTGTGCAGGGTGTCTGGCAGTTCGGAGAGATGCCCGATGACGGCGTCGGCACCCAATTCGGACACGGGCACCTTGGAGTAGCCGAAGTCGACCAGAACGACCCGGCTGCCGGCCGCACGGGCAGCGCCGAGATCGGCCGCGCTGTCACCAACCATCACGGCGGCCGTCGGGTCGATCCCATGGGGCTCGAGGCAGGCCCGCAGCATGTGCGGCTCCGGCTTCTTCGGCATGTCGTCACGGGCCCCTACGACGGTGTCCATGTGGGCCGTCAGGCCGAGGGCCCGTACCGCGATATGGGCGATGCGCTCCGCCTTGTTGGTGCAGATCGCGGTTCGAACGCCGGCCCCGCGCAACTCCGCAAGCATGTCCATCGCGCCAGGGTAGAGGCCGTTGCCCTCGGCGGATACCTGGGCATAGGTGGCGAAAAATCTCTCTGTTACGGCCGCGCGGTCGCCGTCGGAGAGGCGCACGCCTGCGATTTCGGCAGCGCGCTGAATCGCGACGGCAGCGCCGCCGCCGATCATGGCGATGACGGCTTGGGGTGCGAACGGCGCGACGCCGAGAGGGGCGAAACCGGCGTTGATTGCGCGCGCGATGTCGGCTGCGCTATCGACGAGGGTGCCGTCCAGATCGAACACGACGGCGGTCGGGTAACGGCGCGTGGTCATCGTGCGAGCGCCGCCACGCCGGGAAGTTCTCGACCTTCGAGCCACTCGAGGAAAGCGCCGCCGGCGGTGGACACGTAGCTGAACTGCTCCGTAACTCCCGCCATGTTGAGGGCCGCGACGGTGTCGCCGCCGCCAGCGACGGATACCAGCTTGCCGGCCTGCGAGAGCTTGGCCGCGTGGCGTGCGAGTTCCAATGTGCCCGTACCGAACGGGGCGATCTCGAAGGCGCCGAGCGGACCGTTCCAGAGCACGGTGCGGCAGGTTCCGAGCAGGTCGATCAAGGCGGCGAGCGACTTGGCGCCGACGTCGAGGATCATGCTGTCGGGCGGGCAGGCGGTCGCTGCGACCGTCCGTGCAGCCGCACCGGCCTTGAATTCGGTCGCGACCACGGCGTCGATCGGCAGAACGATCTGGCAGTTCGCTTTCCTGGCAGCTTCGATGATCTCGCGTGCGGTGGAGACCAGGTCCGGCTCTGCCAGAGATTTTCCGATCGCGTGGCCCTGGGCCAGCAGGAAGGTGTTGGCCATCCCGCCGCCAATGATCAGCTTGTCGACCTTGGCGACGAGGTTCGTCAGAACCGGGATCTTGGTGGAGACCTTCGCGCCACCGACGATCGCAGCCGTAGGGCGCTGAGGCTTCTCGAGCGCTTTGCGCAGGGCATCGATCTCTTCCATCATCAGCGGGCCGGCGAACGACGGCAGCAGCCGCGTGATGGCTTCCGTCGAAGCGTGGGCGCGATGGGCGCAGGAGAAGGCATCACCCACGAACAGGTCGCCCAGCTTGGCGAGTTCGGCGGCGAACGCCGGATCGTTCTTCTCTTCCCCCTTATGGAAACGAAGGTTCTCCAGGACCGCGACCGAACCATCCGGAAGTGCGCTCACGACCGCGTGCGCTGGCGGTCCGATGCAGTCGGTCGCGAAGGCGACGGAACGCTTCAGGATGCGGGCGAGTTCATCGGCGACAGGGCGCAGGCTGAACTCCGGCGCAGGCCCGCCCTTGGGACGCCCGAAGTGGGACAGAACGACGACTTTCGCGCCGCGCCCGGCAAGATCGGCAATCCCCGGCGCGACCCGCTCGAGGCGCGTGGCGTCGCTCACCTTGCCGCCGTCGGTGGGGACGTTTAGGTCGGCGCGGACGAGAACCCGCTTGCCGCGAACATCGGCTCCGGCGATCGGTTTGAGCTTGTCGAGATCCATGTTGACCGTTCCACGTTGGGGCTGGTGCTTCGGCCAGCCATTGCCACGCGCACCGGTCCGCCGCAACGGTGGTGGCGACATGTCGCAGGAGCCCCGGCAGAGTGGCTTCCCGGCCGCAGGGCAACACCGACTCGCGGCTCGTGGGAAACTGTTCGCGCCGAGATCCCTGTTCAGCGGTACTCGATGTGAGCGTCCTGTCGCAGGTCGCGCAGATGCCGACGGGCCAGCAACTCGAACTCACGGCTCTGCAGTTCCTGCTGTGCCGCCTCACGCTTCTTCTCGTCGCCCTTCAACGCACGCCGGCCGCACACCGTATAGATCTCGACGCCGGACGCCCCCGTCTGCGGCGGCAGCATGTCGCCGTCCTTGGCGGAGAGGAGGAACGACCGCGTCGGCTCGCCCACGCTCGACGGACGGACATAACGCAGATCCTCGAACTTCGCGCCGGCAATGCCCTGCGCGATCTGGCCAGTCGATTTGCAGCCGCCGAACTTACGACGGATGCCGTCGGCCTCGGCGAACCGTTGAGCCATGGCCGCCTGATCGAGCTTGGCCGGGTGCGCCAGCGTAATCTTCTGGATCTGGAGCTCGACGGTGTCCTCGTCGGCGCCGGCCGTCTGGGCGACGAGCTTCTCGACGTCGCGCTGGGCAACGGAGATCTGGGCAGAGAACTTGCGCCGGACGACCTCGCGCCAGGCCAGCGCGGATTGATAGCGCGCACGCATAACGCTGACGTCGGTTCCAGCGTTCTTGAGGTTCTGGGCGAACTGCTGCTCGGTCAACTTGTTGCGTTCAGCAATGCCGCGCAGGATCTTGTTGACGTCGTCCTCGGGGATGTCGATGCCGAGCTTCTTGGCCTCCTGAAGCTTCAGCTTCTCGTCGATCAGCTCTTCCTGCGCATCCTTGCGGAACTTCGGTACGTTCGCGGCACGCGCGCTCTCGATCGCCTGCTTCTGCAGGCTTTGGGCGAGTTCACGCTTCTTTTGCTCGATCATCTCGATGATCTGCTCACGGGGCCTGCGGCCCTGGTTCTCCCGGATGATCTGTTCGGCCTGGGCGCGGAAGCGCTGGTTGACGGCGTCGGACGTCGCAAGCCGCTTGTAGTTCTCGGCTGCCTGTTGGCCGATGTTGGACGACATGGCGAGAAAGCGTGAGCGGATCTCGATCTCGTATGCGGTGATCGGCTCGTCGTTGACGAGGACCTTGATCGCCTGACCGCCCTTTACGCCCTGGGCGTCGTCGCTGATGGCGCCTGTCGTGGTTGCGGCAACGGCCTTCGGTTTGGGCTTGGGCTTTGGGGCCGGGGCCGCGGCCTTCGGCTGCTGGGCTTGAGCAGGCGGAGGTGGCGGCATCGCCACGGAGAGCCCGGGCGTCGACACGACCACGCCGGGTGGTTGCTGCGCGACAGCGATCGTGGCACCCGTCACGCCGGCAACCAGGGTGGCCGCTGCAAGCAGACTTTCGTGTCGGAAGATCTTGATCACGGCCGTTCCATGGTTCGATTCTCCCGCTGGACACTAGCTGCCGCGCTCGCCGATGCCATGAAATATGCTGCGACGGTGGCGTCCGGAAGGCAGCTATCACCAGGAAATTGGCGATTCATCTGGCCGGGCCGGCCTTGGCGGCGGCCTTGACGGCCGGGATCACGGCCCGTTCGAGCGATTCCGTCGTGATCGGGCCGACATGCTTGTAGGTGATGCGGCCGGCGCCATCGAGCACGAACGTCTCGGGCATCCCGTAGACCCCCCAGTCGATGGCCGCACGGCCGAGCGGATCGACACCGACTTTCTCATAGGGATTTCCATACCGGCCCAGGAAACGGCGGGCATTGGCAGCCTGATCCTTGTTGTTCACGCCCAGGATCGGGACGCCGGTCTCTTCCGCCAGCCGGATCAGCAGCGGGTGCTCGGCCACGCACGGCGCGCACCAGGACGCCCAGAAGTTCACCACCACCGGCTTGCCGCGTGCGAGGTCTGCCGCGCCGATGCCCGCCACGGGCGCGCTCTTGGCGAGAAGCCCTTCCAACGCTGCGAGTTCCAGAGCTGGGGCCGTGCGTCCGATCAGCGCCG
>CAYMEB010000130.1:0-13210 GCA_964389095.1 uncultured Hyphomicrobiaceae bacterium | reverse complement strand
CGTTCACCCTGCAGGTGGTTGAGCCGCACCTGTGCGGCCCGCTGGGTGACGTCCCGGTGATGATCGCGCGGCGCGGATGGAACGCTCCCAAAGTGATCTGCGGCCAGGGCCCTGCGCCGGCCGGAGCCACCATCGAGCACTATCGCGGCCATCTCGGGCTCGACATCGTCCCGGGAACCGGGCTCTTGCCGGCCTGCATCCCCGGCACGTTCGAAACGTACATGCTGCTGCTCGAGCAGTTCGGCACCATGCGTGTGCGCGACGTTCTGGAACCGGCGATCGGTTATGCGGAGCGCGGTCATCCGCTGGTGGAGCGGGCCGTCGCTACTATCGACACGGTTCGACAGCTCTTCGAACAGCATTGGACATCGTCGGCGGCGGTCTATTTGGCGGGGGGCCGGCTCCCCACACCGGGGGCGCTGTTCTCGAACAAGGCTCATGCGGCGAGCTACAAGCGCCTGCTCGCCGAGGCGGAGGCGGGCGGCGGCGGGCGGGAGGCCGAAATCGCGCGCGCGCGGCGCGCCTGGAGCCAGGGTTTCATCGCCGAGGAGATCGACACGTTCTGCCGCACGACCGACGTCTTCGACGTGTCTGGTCGCGCCCATCGCGGCGTTCTCACGGCCCAGGACATGGCGACCTGGAAGCCGACCATCGAAGATGCCGTCCATCTCGACTACGGCCGCTATCGCATCTTCAAGCCCGGCGCCTGGACCCAGGGTCCGGTGATGCTGCAGATGCTGGCGCTCCTGAAAGGCTTCGACCTCGACAAGCTGTCCCCGACCTCGCCCGACTTGCTCCACGTGTGGATCGAAGCGGCCAAGCTCGCCTACGCCGACCGCGAGAGCTTCTACGGAGATCCGGCATACGCCAAGGTGCCGATGGATGTCCTATTGTCGGCCGCCTACAACGAGGAGCGGCGAAAGCTCTTCGGCGAGCGCGCCAGCCTGGAGCAGCGACCGGGCCGGGTCGATGGCTTCGGCGGCAAGGTGATCGTCAAGGGCGTGTCGGACGGGCGCGTGGCCGTTTCGGCCGCCGGTGCGGGCGAGCCGACGGTGGGAGAGCTTCACACCGGCCACGGCGCCGATCGCGTCCGCAGCGACGGCCGCGTGGCCGGCGACACCGTGCACATCGACATCATCGACCGCAACGGCAACATGTTCACCGCGACCCCGTCGGGCGGCTGGCTACAGTCCTCTCCGGTCATCCCGGCGCTTGGCTTCCCGCTCGGCACCCGTGGCCAGATGTTCTGGCTCGACGAGGGGCTGCCGGGCTCGCTCGCACCGGGCAAACGGCCGCGCTCCACGCTATCGGTCGGCATGGCCTGGCGCGACGGCAAGCCCTATATGAGCTGGGGTACGCCCGGCGGCGACCAGCAGGACCAGTGGAGCTGCCAGATGTTCCTGCGCCATAGCCACTCGGGCATGAACCTGCAGGAGGCGATCGACGCGCCGGCTTGGCACATCGAGCATTTTCCGGCCTCGTTCTGGCCGCGGGCCGCGCGCCCCGGGGTGGTTGTGGTGGAAGGCCGCCTGCCGAAGGCGACCGTCGAGGAGTTGCGCCGTCGCGGCCACACCGTCGAAGTCGGCGCGGATTGGTCGGAAGGCCGTCTGACCGCAGCCTCGCAGGTCGACGGCGTCTTCAAGGCCGCCGCCAATCCTCGCGGCATGCAAGGCTACGCGGCAGGCCGCTGAGCGCCCGCCACGGATCGCGCGGCGATGCTTGCGCCGGCCCGACGCCGGCGCAGCAGGACGATGGGACTCTATACCCCTGCCTCGGCGAACCCGATCAGGCAGCGGCGATCCTCGTCCCACAGCACCAGGCGCGTGCAGCCCAGGCTCTCGAGAATTGTCAGACGGTTGATGCGCGCCAGCGCGGGCATCGCATCCATGCAGTCCTGGAGTCGGTAATTCGGAATCATGCTGTTGAGGTGGTGAATGTGGTGCAGGCCGATGTTGCCCGTGAACCACTGCAGCACCTTCGGCAGCACGTAGTACGACGAGCCGTAGATAGCGGCCGTGCGGAAATCCCATTCCTCGGCATGATCCCAGCGCGTGTTCTCGAATTGGTGCTGGATGAAGAACAGCCAGCCGCCCGCCGCGGCGGCGACGAACACGATCGGCAATGCCACCAGCGCCAGCGTATCGAAGCCGACCAGCCAGCCGATCGGGCCGTAGATCGCAACCAGCGCCAGGTTGAGCCCCATCACCGAGCGCCAGGCCTCGCGCACCGGCAGGCTGTGCATCCACGGCAGACGCTGGATGAAGAGGAAATAGACCGGCACGCCGACCCCGAACAGGAACGCGGGATGCCGGTAGATCCGGTAGCGCAGACGCTCGAGCGTCGGCATCGCCCTATACTCGGCGACCGTGGCGGTCTCGATATCGCCGATCCCGCGCCGTTCCAGGTTCCCCGAACCGGCGTGGTGCATCGCGTGCTCGCGGCGCCACAATCCGTAGGGCGTGAGCGTCAGCACGCTCATGGCACGACCGACGAACTCGTTGGCCCGCCGCGAGGCCAGGAAGGAACCATGCCCGCAGTCGTGCTGCACGATGAAGAAGCGCACCAGCAATCCGCCGGCCGGGATCGCCATCAGGATCACGGCCCAATAGTAGTCCCGGCTCGCCAGAACCATCGCCGTCAGCAGTGCGAAGAACGGCAACGCTGTCGAGAGCACCTGCACCAGGGCGCGGCGCGGGTCGGCCCCGCGGAATCGCGCACAATGCCGCGTCATGGACTCGACGGTCATGGGCTCGACGGTCATGGGCTGGTCGTTCGTCGCCTTCGACGGCGCGGCATACTGGCTGTCGATTTCGGGCAATGCACTCTCTCCGTGGCGCCGCCCCCGTCCGAAACGACGAATCGCGGCTGCTGTCGCTGATGGCTGTTATCACGATCGTGTTGCATGAACCAACGCGGCGATTTGGGTCGTGCACGGTGTTTGCGTCGCCTTTGCGGTTCCACCTTCCCAGTCCGCCCCTCGCCCTTCGACTCCCATCGGCAACGCCGCGCCCCTCGAATCAGCTAGCACATCGTGGCCTCGGAGGATTGCAAATGAGCGACGACAAGACCCGGCTGGTGCTGCCCGGCCAGACCATGATGGTGCCCCGCCTCGTCAAGCGCAGCGTGCAGATGCTGCTCGGTTTCGCCCTCAGTGCGTCGCTGATCCTCGCCGTCATGGTCGCCAACGGCCTGTTCTCGGGCCGCAACGCGTCCTGGCAGACGGGGCTCAACGTGTGGCTGGTTTTCATCAAGCGGCCGGATATCCACGCGACGATGCTGCTCACCTCCGCGGTGACGGTTCTGTTCGTCTATTGGCAGCAGCGCCGCGAAGGCCGCCGCTGAGGCGGGACGCCGCAGCTCTCCTAGCACCCGCGGCGCGCCTCGCTCGCGCTTCTCCGCCTGCAGCCGTCACGATCGGGTTGCGGCTTGCAGCCGCCCGGCGACAGACACAACCAGGGCGCGCTTGTCGAGGTTGAGATCGAGCGCCGCCGCCTTGTCGACGCCGATCTCCGACCACAGCGTGGCCAGCGCGCCGACTGCATGAGGCGGCGCGATCGCGGCGGCCAGCCGCAGCGCCTCCGCGTCGCCCTCGCCGGTCATCGCCGCCCGGATCACGCGCGCGAGCAGCCCGAGCAGCAGCTCGAAGAACGTCTCCAGCCGGGCCTCGGCCGCCGGCGTCGCCAGTTCTTCCGCCAGCACGTGCACCTTCGGCCAGTCGATCTTCGGCAGGGCCGCGACCAGTGCCACGACCCGCTCGTAAAGCCGCACGGCGCCGCTGTCGGCGAGCCCCAGCGCGCGGCGCGCGCTCCCCTCCGCCAGCGCCAGGATCTGCGGCCAATCGGCGTCCGGCGGCGGCTCGCGGCCCGACGCCCGGCACGCCTCCTCGACCGAGCGGCGCAGATCGCCGTCCGCCAGCGGCTCGAGCGCCAGCAGCCGGCAGCGCGACCGGATCGTGGCGAGCAGGCGTCCCGGCTGCGAGACCACGAGCACGAACACGGTCCGCGCCGGCGGCTCCTCCAGTGATTTGAGCAGCGCGTTGGCGGCGTTGACGTTGAGGTCGTCCGCCGTGTCGACGATCACGACGCGCCAGGCGCCCGGATCGGCCGCGAGTGCGAGGAAGCCGCGCAGGCGACGCACTTCCTCGACCGGGATCGAGGCCGCGAACCGCTTCGACTTGCCGTCCCAGGGCCGGCGCAGGACCAGCAGGCCCGGATGCGAGAGCGCCAGAACCTGGCGGTGCGCGCGCGTCCCTTCGTCGACTGCCAGCGACTGGCCGAAGGGATCGCGCTCGGAGGGCTCCGCGAGCAGATGACGGGCGAGGCGGTAGGCGAGCGTCGCCTTCCCGATGCCCTCGCGCCCGGAAAAGATCCAGCCGTGGTGGAGCCGCCCGTCCCGTACCTGCTCGGCGAGCATCTCTTCCGCCCCGCCGTGGCCGAACATCACTCGCGTCGCGCGCGGGTGCGGGCAGCCTTCGAGCCGATCCGACTCGGGCGCGACGTCGACATCGTGCTGGACCGGAGCGCGGGCCATCAGCCGCGACCGCTCTGGGGGGCGCCGGCCGGGGCGAAGCGCTTCTCGATCAGCGCCCAGATCTCGCCGGCGATGACGTCCTTCCCGCGGGCGCCGTCGAGCACGGCGACCCGGCCGGGCTCGGCCGCCGCGATCCCGAGGAAACCCGCTCGCAGCCGGCGGTGGAAATCGAGCTGCCGCGTCTCGTAGGCATCGGGCGCGGCGGCCGCGTCGCCGCGCCGGCTGGAGGCGCGCGCCAGTCCGGCTTCGGCCGGCAGGTCGAGCAGGATGGTCAGGTCCGGCCCGTGGGTGCCGACCACGATCCGCTCGAGCTCCTCGATGTCCCGGCTCGACACGCCGCCGGCCGCGCCCTGATAGGCGCGCGTGGAATCGGAAAAGCGATCGCAGATGACCCAGGCGTCGCGCGCCAACGCCGGCAGCACGAGCGTGGTCAGGTGATCGGAGCGCGCCGCGTAGAACAGCAGGGCCTCCGCGAGCGGCCCGTGCGGCGCGGTGGTGCGCGACAGGATCATCTCGCGGACCTGCTCGGCGAACGCCGTGCCGCCGGGCTCGCGCGTCACCACGGCCTCGATGCCCAGCGTCCGCAGCCGGGCGGCAAGCAGGCCGGCCTGGGTGGATTTTCCCGCCCCTTCCCCGCCTTCGAACGTGATGAACCGGCCGCGTCTCATGCCCCGCGTCTTTGCAGTGGCGACGGAACCTGTCAATTCCGGCCGGAGCGGCAGGATGCGGAAACGGGCTGGTGCGGCTATTCTCGACGCCGGAGCACACTGCACGACGTTACGGGTTCACGCCTTCCAAAACTCCTTGCATTTTCTCCTCAGTCGTCACGCCGGACCCCGCCATGATGTTCCGTCTGTTTGCCGCGCTCGCATTTCTCGCTGCCATTGCCCATCCGGCTTCGGCCCGCCGCGTCGCCCTCGTCATCGGCCAGAACGCCTATGTCGACCTCAAACCGCTCGACAATCCGGGCCGCGACGCCCGCCAGGTCGGCGCCCTCCTGGCCAGGCACGGCTTCGAGGTCCTCTCCTGCGATGGGAAAGAGCCCGGCTGCTTCGACCTCGACCGGCCGGGGCTGCTCGCCGCACTCTCCAAGCTCGAAGCCGCCGCCAAGGATGCCGACACCGCGCTGATCTGCTATGCCGGCCACGGCCTCGCCTCCGACGAGGGCAACATCCTCACGCCGATCTCCGCGGCGGTGGACTGCACGACCGGCGCAGTCACCCAGGGCGTGCCGGTCGAGCGCTTCATGGCCGCCACCGATGCGGCGAAGAACAAGCTGCTGGTGCTGGATGCCTGCCGCGACAACCCGATCGGCGACGAGTGTCCGGCGCTCAAGGGCAAGAAACTCTCCTTCACGCGGATCGAGGCCGGCGCCATGCAGGGACTGTTGCTCGTCACCTCCACGCAGTTCGGCCAGCAGGCGCTCGACGGTCCCGAGGGGACCAACTCGCCTTTCGCCAAGGCCTTCCTGGCCGCGCTCGCCGCGAACCCGACCATCTATTTCGAGCAGGTGATGAACGAGGTCGCCCGCGCCACCCATGACGCGGCGCAGAAGATCGACGGCTTTCAGCAGATCCCCGGCAAGGTGGTGGGCGGCGCGGCGCCGGCCGATTGCCTTTCGGGACAGGGCTGCATCGGCGATGCCCGCATGGCGGCTCTCGCCAGCGAGAACGAAAAGCTCACGGCCGATGCCTCCGCCGTGCGCAACATCATCGCCGACGAGGAGAAGCGGCGCGGCAAACCCTACACGGCCGAGGAGCGGCAGGCGGCGGTGGAGCGCATCGGTCGCTCGCTGACCAGCCTCGCCGGCAGCGCCGAGCCCAAGGTGCAGGAGGCGAGCCGGCTGTTCCGCGACGGCACGGTCACGGAAGGCCGCGCCAAGCTCGACGAGGCGCTCGACGACGACGAGAAGGCCGCCGCCGAGATCGAGCGGCTGGCGAAGGAGCGCCAGCGCACGCTCGCCCGCGACGCCGCAGCGCTCGCCCGCGGCTCCGACATCGCCAGAGCGCTGACCTACTACGAGCGCGCAACGCGCAACGACCCCGAACATGCGGAGACGTGGGGAGACTATGCCCGCGCGGCCGTCGATACCGGCCGGCTGGACATCGCGAAAGCTGCTTTCGAGCAGGCCGCCCTGAAGGCTCGCGACTCGAACGAACCGCGCGTTCGCTACTGGGCGACACTCGGCCTCGGCGACGTTGCATTGGCGCAAGGCAGCCTGCCGAGCGCGCGTCGCCTCTACGAGACCGCGGCCGCCATCTCCAAGTCCATCGCCACGTCCGACCCCGGCAATGCCGGATGGCAGCGCGACCTCTCCGTCTCGCACGAGAAGATCGGCGACGTGCTCCGCGCCCAGGGCAACCTCCCCGCCGCCCTCTACGCCTTCAAGGCGTCGCACGCAATCTTTGAACGCCTCGCCACGTCCGACCCCGGCAATGCCGGATGGCAGCGCGACCTCGCCTTCTCACAGTGGCGCATAGCTCAGAATTCGGGGCTGAAGTCGGACTGGTCGCGCGTCGTGGAGATCCTTGCCGAGATGGACCGCAAGGGCACGCTTGCTCCGGTCGATCAGAAGTGGCTGCCATTGGCGCGGGAGAACTTGGCGAAAGCCAAATGAATTCGAGCCCGTGTTTGCAGTTCACGCTCTCCTCCGGTTCCCCGGAATGCGTCGCAAGCGCAGCGCGCGGCGCATGACGCGCCCCGTGGGCGGTATCGAGGCCGTCGCTGCCCCTCACCCCGCCCTCTCCCCATAAACGACGAGGAGAGGGGGAAGGACATCCCCTCTCCCCGCGGCGCAGCCTGCGGGGAGAGGGTCAGGGTGAGGGGCGACCACGGGTGCAATCCTCGCCACGAGCCCCACTTCCACTCACGCTCCGCCGGCGCGCACCAACTCCAGCAGCGACGCCAGCACGCCGTCGACGTCTTCGAAAACCTCGTAGTTGTGCACACGAAAAACCCGAAACCCGGCCGCGCGAAAGACCTCGGTGCGCGCGAGGTCCGCGGCGATCTGGTCCGGCGTGCCATGCGTGTCGCCGTCCACTTCGACGACGATCTTCTCTTCCCGGCAAGCGAAGTCGGCAAAGAACGGCCCTATCGGATGCTGGCGAACGAACTTGAGGCCCTCGAGCTGCCGGTTGCGTAGCGAAGACCAGAGTTTCGCCTCCGCCGCAGTCTCGCTCACTCGCAACACCCGCGCCCGGTTCGTTCGCCACGGCTGAGCACCGCGCATCGATACCTCCCCTCGCTGTCCCGAAAGAGTGGCGCCGCAAGTCTGGTGGATCAAGCCCGAGGTCATGAACGATGGGGACATGCCAGTTGCTGCCCCTCACCCCGCCCTCTCCCCGTACACGACGGGGAGAGGGGGAAGGACATCCCCTCTCCCCGCGGCGCAGCCTGCGGGGAGAGGGTCAGGGTGAGGGGCGACCACGGGTGCAATCCTCGCCACGAGCCCCACTTCCACTCACGCTCCGCCGGCGCGCACCAACTCCAGCAGCGACGCCAGCACGCCACAGGCGTGTCGGATGCAGCAAACAAAAAACTCTCGTTCCGGGAAACCGGGTGGCCTGACTAAGGCCGCAACACGACCTTGGCCGCGGCGACCTTTCCGGCGTCGATGTCGCGGAAGGCGGCAGGGCCCTCGGCGAGCGGACGCTGCTCCAGCCAGTCGATGGCGCCGAGCCGGCCCGCGACCAGGGCGGCCACCGTCTCGCGGAAATCGACCGGCGCGTAGCAGTACGAGCCGACCAGCGTGATCTCCTGCAGCGTGATCTTGCGGATGTCGATGCCGCCCGCACCCGGCAGCAGGCCGATGTGGACGATGGCGCCGCCCGCCCGGGCGAGGCGGCAGGCGGCCGCGCGCGTGGCGTCGGCGCCGACCGCATCGAGCACCAGGTCGATGCTGGAGTCCGCCGGTTCGTTCGCACTGCCGGGCGCGTAGGTCTTGAACGGGCCGGCGCGCTCGACCGTTCCACGCCGCGCGGCGTTGGTCTCGGCGATGGCGATGTCGCGCGCGCCGAGGAAAGCGAGACAGAGCGCGGAGGCGAGCCCGATCGCGCCGCCGCCGAGCACGACGACGCGCGCGTGGGCGAGGGGCCGGCGCAATTGACGCTCTCCCAATCGCGCGGCGTGGTAGCCGACTGCCAGCGGCTCGGCCATGGCCGCCTTGGCTGCATCGAGATCCTCGGGGATCTCGACCAGATTGGCTTCAGGCATGCGCAGGACTTCGGCGAACGCGCCGGGCCGCTTCGGCATCGAGGCGATCTCGCGCTGCCGGCACAGATGCGCCCGGCCATCGAGGCAGAAGTCGCAGACGTTGCAGGTGACGAGCGGGTTGACGGTCACGCGCTTGCCGGCGAGACGGCCGCTCAGGGCGCGCCCGGCGGCCTCGTGGCCGAGGATGACGGGAGCCGGCCGGCGCTCGTCGAAGCCGTGATAGGCATGCATGTCGGAGCCGCAGATGCCGACCGCCTCGACCCGGATCAGCACCTCGTCGTTGCCCGGCTCCGGCTCGGGGATCTCGCGCAGTTCCAGCGTGTTCGGGGCGGTGTAGATCAGGGCTTTCATGCGGCAGGCTCCGTGACGGTTTCCCGCACCGCAAATGCCGTCAGATTTCGCGGCGCCTGCGGTGGCATTTGCGGTACGGAGGGACACGAGAAGACTCGATGGCTCAGTGTGGCATCTAGCAAGTGCCGTACGAGGGCGTGTTGAAAAGCTGGTCGGCACTCGCGAGAGGCCACACTGAGGCCAGCCCTTAAACCCCGCCGCCGCGCGCCCCGCAAGCCGCCGCTCACTTCTTGAGCATCTCGGCCTCGATCGTGAGCTGGATCTCGTCGGAGACCAGCGGGATCACGCGCGTCATGCCCCAGTCGCTGCGCTTCAGGCGGCCGGTGGCCTTGAAGACCGTGACGGTCTTGTCGCGATAGGAGGCGTTGATCGGACCCAGCGGATGGCTGCCGCTGAAGACCCAGGTGACGGCGAGCGTGACCGGCTTGGTGACGCCGAGCAGCGTGAGGTCGCCGGTCACCTCGGCCGCCTTGTCGCCGGTCACCTTGACCGACGTGCTCTTGAACGTGGCGACCGGATGAACCGCCGCATCGAAGAAATCACCGCTGCGCAGATGCCTGTCGAGCGCATCCACGCCGGTCTGCAGGCTGGCGACGCGGATCGTGACGTCCGCCTTCGCCTCCTCGGGCTTGGCGGGATCGAAGTCGACGGTGCCGGTGACATCGGTGAACCGCCCCTGCTGCCGCGACAGCCCGGTGCGCTCCCAGGAAAAGGCGACGAGCGTGTGCGCGCGATCGAACGTGTAGGTCTCGGCGCGTGCGCCGGCGCAGACGGCCATGCCCCACACGGCCATCACCGCCGCGGCCATCGCGCTCCTGAACGTCCCGATCATGCCGCTCCCCGCATGCCCATTTCGCCGCCGCGACATCGGCGCGGCGCGCGCGACCTAACGCCCCCTTCCGCAGATGGGAAGGGGGCGGCGACGCTGTCTGGTCCAGACTCTGGACGAAATTCGGGCAGGTCGTCGGACCAGGGCGCTCAGCGGCAGGTGCACGTCACCGCGCAATTGGCCCCGGCGCAGGAATTGGCCACCGAGGTGCATCCGACGATGACGGTCATGCCGGCGGGGCAGCGGGCCTTGCAGGCGCCTTTGGCGCGCGAGTAGGCGATCACCTGCGACTGCGCGCTCGCGCTCCCCGTGCACTGCACGGCCTGCGCACTTGCGTCGCCCGCCAGCAAGGCCACGCCCACGGCAGCCAGCAACGAAAGCCGAGACTTCATCCGCATCCGGTTTTTCTCCTGTTCGAAACTCCCGCAGGCCCTATCCCGCGGTGGTCGAACCGTCGGCCGACGAAGAGGCAACGATGAGACGGGTGCATAAATCTCCGTTAACAATCTTGGATTGCATGACAGCACTGCAGGAGGGGCTCGGCGGACCGCGGCACCATCCTCCCGTCGAAGTCGCCACGACAGCGGCGTTTACCCTTTCGAAACCAATTCGCGGAAAGATTCGGTTAACCTTCGTGTCAGCCCGGGACCGATCCTCCCATGCCGCTGGAAACCCAGGCCCGCATCACGTCCGACCGCCACGACGTCATCAACGACACTGGCCGGGTGGCGTTCTGCGGACCCTACGTGATCTCCGCCGTCACCGGCTATTCGGTATCGAAAGTCGAGGACGAGATCCGCGCGTTCCGCGACGTGCCGGACTCGATGAAGCCGGTCGTGCGCGGCACCTACACCGAGGAGGTCCAGGCGGCCCTCGTCCACTTCGGCTACACGATGAAGCCGGTCGCGAGCTTCATGCGTCTGCCGCGCAAGGAACGCCCCAGCGTCTGGAGCTGGATGCAGAAGCCGCGCAATGCGTGGGCCCACTACATCCTCGCGATCCACAAGGGCAAGGAAGGCCACTGGGTGCTGATCAAGGGCGTGAAGCTCTGCGACACCTACAGCGAAGGCAAGTGGCAGTTCGTCTGCGACGGTCCACACAAGGGCGCCCGCATCATGGAAATCTTCGAGGTCAAGCGCGCACTCGACGTGTGAGCGTCGACGTTTGCAGTTCGGCAGGGCCTTCGTGAGACACAGGCGGGAAGAGTTGCCACGGAAAGACAGCCCCATGAGCGATCACCACCGCCAGGCCCGCCTCGTCGCCGCGACCGGCGTCGGCGCATCGCTCGTGTTGTATCTCTTCTTCTACCTGCCGCGCGGGGATTTCGACTACAATTTCGGCTACGGCTACGGGCGCGACTTCATCAATTTCTGGGGGGCGGGCCGGCTCGCCGGCCGAGGCGACGGCATGATGCTGTTCGACTTCGACGCCTACAATGCCTGGCTCCGCGCCTATTTCGCCGTCGATATAGGCCCCTTCCACAACTACTCCTATCCACCCCATCTGGTTCCCCTGCTCCTGCCGTTCGGCGCTCTCCCCTACGGCGCCGCCCTGGCACTCTTCACGGTCGTTTCCGTGGCCGCGGTTGCCTTGGCCGTACGCGCGTCCGGCGGTGACACCCGAACTGCCGCGCTCGCGGCCGCGTCGCCGGCGGTCGTCGCGACGGCCTTCCAGGGGCAACTTTCGACCCTCGTCGCCGTGCTGTTGTTCGGCGCCCTCGCGACCCTGCGCTCGCGGCCGGTCGTGGCGGGCGTGCTGCTCGGACTGATGACGGTGAAGCCGCACCTCGGCGTCGTGGCCGGCCTGCTGGTCCTGATCGAACGGCGCTGGAGCACGGTCGTGGCCGCCCTTGCAACGGCCCTGGCGCTCGCCGCACTGGCGACGCTCCTGCTCGGGGTCGACGCCTGGGGTGCGTTCCGGACCGTCACTCTCGCCAAGCAGACCCAGTTCATGGAGGACATGGTCTCCGGGTTCCGGTACTTCCAGATCGCGCCGTATTCCGGTCTCCGCACCCTGGGCATGCCACAAGCGATCGCCTGGTTGATCCATGGCGCGCTCGGTCTCGCAGCCACGGTGCTGGCGATCCGGATCTGGCTCACCAACCCCGACCGGCCGGCTGCCATGGCGGCCGTCCCGGCGGCCTCGGTCGTCGTCGCGCCCTATGCCAATTCCTACGACTTGTGCCTCGTCGCTTTGCCGCTCGCGCTCTTGATCGGGGAGCGCGGCCTCTCGCCGGGGCCCGCGGGCATCGCCGCTATGCCCTTGTGGCTCGCGCCGGCATTGACCATTCCCCTGGCCGTGCTCTGGCTCCCTCTGATGCCGTTGATCGTCTCGGTCTCGGTTCTGGCGCTGTGCCTGACCGTAGGCCTGTCCGCGACGCGTCCCGCACTGGGCCCTGCTGCGGCCTGAAGCCTGGCACCTCGGTTTTTCACTTGCAAAGGCTTCTCCGGTGCGGCTTATTTGATCTGCAAACCAGAGACGAGACCGATGCACGTGCATCAAGATCCTTCGCGCCGCCGGCCGGGCATTGCCCGCGCTGCGATCGTGCGCGCGGACGATGCCTGTGTCCGGGTCGCACGTCTCGCTTCGCTGACGGCGCTCATTCTCGCGCTTCTGCTTACCTGCCCCTGGGCCATGTGAGGTTCCGGAACGATCCGGGACGGGCGCTCAGGGGACACCAAATCACCACCCACTGAGAACCAGATCGCGCGCCCAGAGGCGTCGCACCGACAGGATCAGATCCCATGCCGAGCAAGTCATCCCGCACCGACAAGGTCGCCGCCAAGGCAGACGCCGTGAAGGCGACCCGGAAAGCCGCGAAGGCCGTCACGTCCGATCACATCGTCATCTTCGACACCACGCTGCGCGACGGTGAGCAGTGCCCCGGCGCCACCATGACCTTCGAGGAAAAACTCGAGATCGCCGACTTCCTGGAGGAGATGGGCGTCGACGTGATCGAGGCCGGCTTCCCGATCGCCTCGGAAGGAGACTTCGAAGCCGTTCAGGCGATCGCCAAGCGGATCAAGAAGTCGGTTGTCGCGGGGCTCTCCCGCGCGGGCTTCGCCGACATCGACCGTGCCGGAGAGGCCGTGAAGGGCGCCGCGCGTCCGCGCATCCACACCTTCATCTCCACGTCGCCCGTGCACATGAAGTACAAGCTCAACAAGGAGCCGCACGAAGTCTACGAGATGGTGATCGCGCAAGTGACGCGCGCCCGCATGCACACCGACGACGTCGAGTGGTCGGCGGAAGACGGCACCCGCACCGAGCACGATTTCCTGTGCCGCT
>CAYMEB010000129.1:0-13316 GCA_964389095.1 uncultured Hyphomicrobiaceae bacterium | reverse complement strand
CGCAAGCGCAGCACGCTGGCCGCCGCCGTCACCTTCTTCAGCCCGGGCATTCCCTTCATGTTCCAGGGCCAGGAGATGCTGGAGGACGGATGGTTCACCGACACCGATCCGCTCGACTGGTCGAAGACCACCACCTACGCCGGCATCGTGAGCCTGTACAAGGACATGATCAAGCTGCGGCGGAACACCACCGGCATCAGCAAGGGCCTGACGGGGCCCAACACCAACGTGCACCACGTGAACAACAGCAGCAAGGTGATCGCGTGGCACCGCTGGATGAACGGCGGCGCGGGTGACGACGTGATCGTCCTGTGCAACTTCAGCACCTTCCCGCTGAGCAACTACCGCATCGGCATGCCGCGCCCCGGCCTGTGGAAGTGCCGCATGAACAGCGACTGGAACGGCTACTCGAGCGACTACGCCAACACGCTCTGTGTCGACGTGCAGGCCAACGGACCCGCCTACGACGGCATGGCCCAGAGCGCGGTGCTCAACATCGGCGCCTACTCCTTCGTCGTGTACTCGCAGGGCAACGAGATCGCGCCGCCGCTGGCCGGCGACCTCGACGGCAGCTGCACGGTCGACTCGGGCGACGTGGGCAGCCTGCTGCTGCTCTTCGGCGACTGTCCCATGAACGCCCCGGGATGCACCGGCGACCTCGACGGCAGCGGCACGGTGGACTCCGGTGACATCGGCAGCCTGCTGCTGCTCTTCGGCGGCACCTGCTGATCCCGGACCGCGGCCCGTTCACTTCTTGAACTTGCGCTGCGACTTCTTCGCGGCAGCGTTTGCCGCCGCCTGCGCCTCGGCCTGCCGTCGCTCCGCCTCGATCTTGCGCTCGGCAGCCGCCCGCTTCTCCTGGATCGCGATCTCCGAGGCGTTCACCTTCTTGTGCAGTTCGTCGACGACGCGTGCATGCACCGCGATGATCGGAAGAGTTCCCACCGCGAACGGCTTCAGTTTCGGATCGTCGCAGTTCTCATATTGCCAGCGATACATGGCGAGCGTCCGAGGCTGGCGGAGCATCTCCTCCCAGAGATACTCGCGGTCCAGTTCCTCGCCGGACAGCGCCCGGAGCCGCTCGATCACCTGCTGCTGTTCCGAGGTCAGACCGCTGGGCAGCGTTTCCACGCTCTCGGCCGCAGCCTTGGTCAGGATGAGGCGGATCGCCGTGTGATTCGTCACCATGCGATGCCCGAGATCCTTCACGGACTGAGAGGCGCCGAGGCGCTTCACCATGTCCCCCAGTTCGATCTCGAGGAGCGTGTCCTGCATCGCCAGCTCGGCGAACCGGGCCGCCGCCAGCTCGGGGTTGAAAGGCGGTGGCGACGGACGCGCGGGCGGAAAGGGCTGACCGTTCTCGTCGAGCAGCGGCGCCGACGGCGCGGCGCCCTCGGCTGTCGTGTCGGCCGGCTTGAGGTCGCCGGCGGGCGGGACACCCTCGTCCCCGGCCAGGCATGGGCGAAACACGCAGGCAAGGGTGAGTATGAGCAGACACGACCGGAGACCTCGGATCACGGTCATGGATCGGATGGGGCTGGACATGGGGAGAACTCGAGCGGGCATGGGAGGTCCTCAGAAGACGAGATTGAGTGAGAGTCCGAACTGAAGATCGATGCCGGCGGTGTAGCTGGAGTTGGTCGCGGTCTGTCCGTCGGCGGTCTGATACTGGGTCTCTCGAACCGGGTTGGTGAGGTTCTTGGCGGCGAAGTTCGCCGAGAAGCCCCACAGCAGCGGTTGCCGAACGGTCAGGTTGAGCGTGGCATACGGCATCTGATAGATGGCCGGCACCAGCAGGCTTCCCGGCTGCGGTCCGGGCGGTGCCGGAGGCGAGGGTGACGCGTCGGTGGTCGCTGCCGAGACCATCGACATGCCCTGATAGTTGTAGAAGAGTCCGACCTGAGTGCCCCACGGTTCGAAGTCATAGGTGACGTTCGCGTTGAAAAGATAGTCCGGCGTCCCCGTCATGGGGATCGACGAGGTGTTGGCGCCGTAGTTCGACAGGGCGGAAGCGTCCTGCTGCGAGAGCTCGACCTGCGAATCCATGTAGGTGAAGTTGCCGCCCAACGCGAGCCCTCGGAACGCCTCGCCCAGCAAGGGTTCGGCCGTGACACGCGCCTCGAACTCCACACCCAGCAGCGTCGCGGACGGGAAGTTCACGGGCGACGTGTAGGAGAAGGCGCCGGCGAACCGTTGCACATACTGGATCGGCCGATCGATGGTCTTGTAGAACACCGAACCGGACACGAGCCAATCCTTCTCGGGAGTCCAGTCGAGCCGAGCGTCGTAGTTCTCGAGCGAACTCATGGTCAGCTGTGGGTTGCCGATGAAGATCGGGCCTCCCACGTATTCGTACTGCACCACGGGCACGATCTCGAAGAAATTGGGTCTTGCCAAGGTCTGGGCGTACGCCAGACGAAACACGAGGTCATCCAGGATGTTCCAGTTCCAGCCGACCATCGGCAACCAGTTCACCTGATTGATGTCCGCGTCCCAGACTGGGTCGCCGACGAAGGCGAGGGGCGTCTGCGAAGGATCGTTTGGATCCAGCCAGAGCGCGTTGGCATCCGGCACGACGGTGGTCGTCATGCTGGTGGTCTCGTAGCGAGCACCGGTGACGATGTTCATCGTCTCGGTGAAGGGTAGGTCGATCATGCCGTACCCTGCGCCGATCAGCTGGCTGCCGTTGTAAGAGACGTCCTGATCGCTCTGGAAGATCGGATGATCCTGCGACGGAAAGACGAGGCTCCACGGATTGCCCCAGGAGGCGTCGAACGTGCGGTTAGGGTCGCCGGTGTTCTGGAAGGTGTCCTGGGTGTAGGTCCGGGCGAGCGAGTCCACGAAACCGCCGAACTTCAGATAACCCTCGCGATCGTTCCACTGCAGGAACGGAAGCTTGATGTTGAGCTGCCCCTGCTCGCTCGACTCCTCGTTGTAATAGTTGATGTGCTGCACCCAGCCGACCGAGTTCAGCGCCGCCGGCGGGTTGGACAGCCACTGCGGGGGGGTGGGTGAACCGCCGAACGGATCGTTCCGTTCCGGCGTCCAGTAGGCGGCGAACTGGGTCTGGTCCGGCTGGTTCTCCGTCGCCTTGCTCAGGGAGAATCGCCAGTCGATCTTCGGCGCTCCGAGTGCGATGGGACCCCCCACCTCCTCGCCTTCGGCCGGGCCGAGGAATCCCAGCTTGTGCTCACCGTTGAAGATCAGTGCCTGCGTCGAGACCTGCGTGTAGTCGAGCGTCTCGAGCCGCTGCCACGGCGCCGCGTTCGGAGCCAGCAGGTTGCCGAGCGAGGAGGGATCGTTGACGTTGTAGTCCGGGAAGAAGAAGTTCTTACCCCGCGTGTCGGTCAGCAGGACCGCCTGACTCTCCGAGAGCAGGGTGTAGATGAACTTCGTCCCCAGCTTGTGCTCGTCGGTCTCCAGTCCGATCGTCCCCATGCCGCCCCACTGGATCGACTGAGTGCCCTGCGTCACGTCGTAGAGCTGGGTGTCGAAACTCTGGAACAGGTACGGAAAGGGTGGCGACGGATCCGGCTTGTCGCCGCTCGTCTGAGGCGTCAGGGGCTTGCCCGAGCCCTCTTGAACCATCGAATCGAGGACCCCGTTCTCGAAGTACGAGGCACCCGCGTCGTAGAAGAAGTTTCCGAACGCCCCGACCCGGAAGTCGTCGTCGATCTCCCAGCTGTCTCCCGCCGCCGCCGACCACTTGTAGATCGGCGGAGCCGAACCCGTCTGGGAGCCGGTCGGATTGCCGTGCCAGGACTGACCGTTCAGATCCGGCTGCGTCTGCAGGACGTCGTTTCCACCCCAGTAGCCCATCTGTCCGCCGGGATAGGTCAGGAAACTACCGTTCTTCACCTGCGAGTTCGTGCCGTACTGGGCCTTGAACTGCAGGATCGGCTCGTCGGGAATGTCCCGCAGGTCCACGTTCACGCCACCGCCCGAGGCCTCGCCCTGCATGTCGGGGGTGAAGCTCTTGCTGACCTGGATGCTCTCGATGACGGCCGTCGGGAACTGGTCGAGCTGCACGGCGCGCTTGCCCGGCGTGGACACGGGCAGTCGCACGTTGTCCAGAAGCACGCTCACATAGCGGTCCGGCAGGCCGCGCACGACCGCGTACTTCCCCTCCTGCAGCGTGGCGCCAGGCACCAGCAGAAGTGCTGCAGCGGCGTCGCCCGCGCCCGACCGTGAGATGGTCTCGACGCCCACGATGTCGAGAAGCTGGGGACTCTCCAGACGCAGCGTGAACTCCCCCGGCTGGATGATGACGGGCGGCGCTACCTCGGGCGGTGTGAGCACTTCGATCGGGCCCATGTCCTGCTGCTCGGCAGCCACGTCCTGCACCACCACCTCGTCGAGATCCTCGAACTCGCCGGCCATCGCGGCGGTGACGTCGGTCAACTGTCCGCCGGTCACCACGACGTTCTGCCGCACCTCACGTACGAATCCGTCCTTCGTGAACACCAGCGTGTAGGTGCCCGGCGCGACGTTGGATATGGTGAAACCACCCGAATCCGACGTGACGGCCCGCGCCTTCGTGCCTATCACGCTCACGGTCGCACCGGCCACAGGCGCGCCGAACTCCCGGTCGGTCACAGAACCTCGGACGGTGCCGCCACCGGAAGCCTGCGCCGCCGCCGGCGCGACGATGGCCACGGCCGCGACCAGCGAAACCGCGACGGTGCCGCGGGAGATCACCATGGCGCCTTCAGGCCCTCTCGGATGCTCTTCATGACGGCTCGGATCCGCTCGGTCGGCTCGGCGCCGACCCGCACCATGGAAAGTTGCGTCAGACAGAGGTCCTCTGCTCGAGGTCGGGCGTTCAGGTTGACGGCACCCACTTCGAGCGCGAGCGACCAGACTCGCATGGCCTCGTCACGCTCGCCAAGTTCGAACAGGGTCTCCGCCAGCGGCCGCAGGTAGTCGGCTCGGTCGATGTCGACGAGGAGCGTGGGCGAGGTCTCGTAGGACTGGAGCGCCTTGCGCACGTCCCGCAAGGCCTTGGTCCGATCGCCGTGCCTCGCCTCGGCAAGCGCCACGGTGCGGACTAGCCCGCTGAAGATCTCCGGGGCGTAACGCTGCTCCGCCAACATGACCTGGGCCCGACCGATGGCCTCTAGGCAGCGGTCCGGATGGCCATCGGCTGCGAACGCCTCGGCAAGGCGGATCTGCCCGCCCACCTGCAGGTCGATCGGAAGACCCGGCATCGCCTGAAGAATCGCCCTCTCGGCACGCTCGCACTTCGCGGCATCGCCGTACGCCCGGGCCCACACCGCGAACCAGCCGTCGATTCCTGATCGCACCACGTCGAGACTTCCCGTGGCGATCGCCCGGTCGAAGGCGTCGCACTGCAACTCGAACTCCTCGGGCGTCGAGCCTGCCACGAGTTCCGCCTCGACACGACCGGTCAGTTCGGGCGGTGCCATCGCCGCGTACCGCCGCGCCGCCTCGATGTCACCCTGCAAGGCAAGACCGAGGGCGATTTCGGTGCAGAGACGCTCCCGCATCCAGCCTTCGGCACGACCGGACGCCTCGATGGCCACGTCAAGGCAGGCGCGAGCACGCGTTCGATCGCCGGCGCGGGTGAGCGCCTGTGCCGCTAGAGCCGACACTTCGCCCTGCCGCCAATCCTGAATCTGCTCGGCCTGAAGGAGCGCAAGATCCACGAGCCCAAGTTCCACCGCCGTGGCCGCCACGTCGCGCTGCAGGCGGGACCGCACCCGGACGTGCGCGGCGCTTCGGGGTGAGGACGCGACCGCCATGGCTTCCTCGAGAAGGGATGCACTCCACGCTTCATGCGGCGGTGTTGCGGCCAGCTTGGCAGCCCCAGGCGACGCCGGGACGGCTGATGGCGGGGTCGGCGTCTGAAGCGATGGCACGCCCGCAGGTCCGCACGCGGAACCAAGGGCCACAATCGACGGTAGAACGATCTTCGCGACGAGAAACAAGCGTTTCCTATGTTCGATTTGCGGCGTCACGAGCCGGAAGTCTGCTTTGGCTTCTTTCAGGTCCTCTGAGCGGTCCGTGAACGCGGTATGTGGAACGTATTAAGATCGTGTGCGCGCAACGAACTCTCCGCTGACCCAGGGAGGCATCGCTGCCCAAGCGCAATCCGAACCTCTCCTGAACATGGCAGTCACCCTGCCCCGTTAGGCTCCCGGTCCCTAGTGGCCCTCAAGAGAGCATCCATCGTGCACCGCTCACCCCGTGCCTTCTCGTCGTCCGACGCCTTGATCCGATCGGTCTCTGTCGCAGTTATTGCGATGCTCACCTCACCCTCGCTCGCGGCGCAGGCGACTCAGCCGGCACGCCCCTCGCCGACGCCAGCCCCGGTGTCCCGACCCGGAGCCAGGACGGGCGGAACCTCGGCGGACGCACCACCGAAACCGAGCAGTCCCCAGAGCTCCAAGCCTTCCGTGCCAGCGACCGCTGTGGCTCCGCCATCGCCGAAGACTGCGACGGTCGACCCTTCGCCCGCCCAGTCCTCACCCACGCAGCCCACGCTGGACGAGACGCGGCTGAAGCTGTCAAAGTGGATCGAGACCCAGCAGATCATTTCGAAGGAGCGGAACGACTGGCAGCAATCCCGGGAAATCCTGCAGGGACGCATCGAGCTGGTGGGCAAGGAGGTCGGCCAGTTGAATGAGCGGATCGCCCAAGCGGAAGCCGCGGTGGCGGAATCGAACCGCAAGCGCGACGAGCTTGCGGCACAGAACAGCCAGCTGAAGGAGACGGGCGATCAGCTCGCGGCGGCCGCATCCGCCATGGAGGCCCGGGTTCGGAAACTGGCTCTCCTCGCGCCGGAGGGCGTCGCGACGAAGTTGGCGCCGCTGCTTCAGCGCATACCGACCGGTGCATCGAACAGCCGCATCTCCACCGCCGAGCGGTTCCAGAACGTGCTCGGCATCCTCAACGAGCTGAACAAGGCCAACAGCGAGATCAGCATCGCCTACGAGATCCGCAAGCTGTCCGACGGTGCATCGAGCGAGGTGCAGGTCATCTACGTGGGCCTGGCGCAGGCCTACTACCTCAGCCCGCGGGGCGAGGCCGGTGTCGGTCGGCCCGGCGAAGGCGGCTGGACGTGGCAGGCGGCACCCGACCTCGCCGGCGGAATCTACACGGCCCTGGAGATCATTCAGGGCAAGCACCCGCCCGACTTCGTGGCCCTTCCGGTGACGATCCAATGAAGCGAACAACCGCAATGCTCTGCGCACTTTCGCTCGCGCTTGCCGGAGGTCGGCCGACCCACGCCCAGTCGCCCCCGCTGTCGCCCGACGGCGGCAAGGCGTTGACCAAGGCGGGAAGCGCAGCCGAAGAGGAACTGTCCCGTAGCGTCTCCGAGTTGAACGCGATGCGCGAGCGCATCGCCGGCGAGAAGCTGCCGCTGGCTCAGGAACTGACCGGGCTTGAGGAGAAGGTCATCGCTCTCCGCCGCGAGAGCGACCGCGTCCAGCGGCTCGTGGATGCCGGCGCCCTCGAAATCGGCACCATGCAGGCGGAGATGAAGGCGCGGCAGGACGAGCTCACGTACATCTCGAGCCTGCTCGACGAGTACGCCCGCGCTTTCGAGACCAAGATCAACGTGGGCGAGGTGCAGGTCTTCGCGTCACCGATCGAGGCGGCCAAGAGCGCCGTCGAGAACAAGACCCTGACCCCGTCGGAGCGGTTCGGAGCACAGACGAAGTTCGTCGACCTGTCGATGCAGCGACTCTTCGACGCGATCGGCGGCCATCGCTTCGCAGGCACCGCGGTGGACATGCTCGGCACCGTCCTGCAGGGGCAGTTCGCCATGATCGGCCCGATCACCCTGTTCAGCGGCGACTCGGGGGACGCCGGCATTCCCGTGCCCCAACCTGGATCGCCGAATCCGGTGGTTCGCACGCTGGAGGGACCGTTGGCCACCGCCGTCCGCCCCCTCGTAGCCTCCGGCGAGGGCACGCTGCCGCTCGATCCCTCGCGCGGCGGGGCGCTGAAGGCTCTGGTGCAGAAGGCGAGCCTGATCCACATCTTCATCAAGGGCGGGCCGATCATGTGGCCCATGCTGTTCGCGTCGATTCTGGCGCTGACGGTGGCTCTGGAGCGGGTGGTCTTCCTGGTGAACGAGAAGCGTCGCCGCAGCACCAAGGCCGTGGCCGACTTCTTCGTTCGGGTGGGCAAGGGCGACCTCGGCGGAGCCGTCGACCTGTCGAAGAAGTCGCGGGATCCGATCGTGACCACGCTGGGCTACGCCCTCGAGCACCGAGACCAGTCGCTCGGACACGCGCTCACCTACGCCGAGACGAGCACCATCAAGCGATACAAGCGAGGCCTGTCGGTGCTCGACACCGTCATCACGCTGGCCCCGCTCATGGGTCTTCTCGGCACGGTCACCGGAATGATGGGCTCCTTCGCCGTGATCGGAGGCGACCTCAGTTCGCCGGGCGCGATCACGGGCGGCATCGCGGAAGCCCTCATCGCGACAGCCTTCGGTCTCGTCATCGCCATCACGTGCCTGATTCCGTTCAACTACCTCAACAGCCGGATCGAGGGCATGGAGAGCGAACTTCTCGCCTCGGGCGAGCAACTCAAGCTGCTGGTGGAGGGTCGACCGGCCGTCGCACCGACCGCCGCGTCACTCGACGAGCATGCCCTGGCCCTCGGCGTGCCCGCCGAGGTGGAGGGCTGAGTCATGGCGGGCGGTGGCCGTCGCGGGAAGAAGGGCGCCAGGATCGAGATCATTCCGCTGATCGACATCATCTTCTTCCTGCTGGCCACCTTCATCATGGTGTCGTTGAGCATGTCGAAGAACCAGGGCGTGCAGGTGGCGTTGCCGATCGCGTCCACCGCCCAGTCGCTCGGGGACCAGCAGGAGATGGAGAAGGCCGTCACCCTGAGCGTGAACGACAAGGGTGAGATCTTCTTCAACAAGGAGAAGATCCTGCCGTCTCAGCTGCCGCTCAAGCTGCAGACCTTCAAGATGACCTCGAAGGATCCCAAGGTGGTCATCAACAGTGACGGCGCCGCGGACTTCAAGCACGTGGTGGGCGTGCTCGACGAGGTCCGGAAGATCGGCATCGCCAAGGTCGCGATCAGCACGGACAAGAAGTGATGCTTCGGTCGGGCGCCATCTTCCTCGTGGCCGCCGTGACGATCCACGCCGCCGTGCTCCTGCTCGGCGGCCTGCTGTTCAATCATGACGAGGCCGTCTCGAGCAAGCGCGACGTGGAAGTCACCACCGAGACGATGTCTGAAGAGCAGGAGAAGCAGAAGCAGGAGCTTCCCAAGCCCGAGGAGATCAAGCGGCCGGACGAGCCTCCGCCCGACCCCAACCAGGCGCCGGTCGCCACGGCTGATCCGACGGCCGGCGAGGATGCGCCCGCCCTCGACGCGGCCAGCCTGAGTGCGCTCGAGGCGGCGCTGAGCGGTCAGGCGGGCGGTGGAGGCGCCGACTTCGGCGCCGGCGGGGCCTCGCTGGCCTCCGGAGGACGCATCGGCGGCAAGGGCGGCCCCGGGGGTGGCGACGAGTTCGCCGGTGCCTTCAGCATGTCCGAGATCGACCAGCGTCCTCGGGCGCTGGTGCAGGTCGCCGCCGCCTATCCCTCCGACATGCGGTCGCGGAAGGTGGAGGGGGTGGTCACGGTCATCTTCGTGGTCGACGACACCGGCCGCGTGGTGAATCCGCGCGTCGAGAAGTCGACCCACCCCGAGTTCGAGAAGCCCGCCCTCGAGGCGGTGCGCCAGTGGAAGTTCGAACCGGCAGTCAAGGGCGGCAAGCGTGTCAGCTGCCGCATGCGCGTCCCATTCAGGTTCCAGCCCAAATGAATCCATCCCGAAGCCGAAGCATTCGCCGTTCCACGCCCCGCCGCCTCCTGCCGGCCGCAGCCTGCCTGCTGGCGGTGACCGCACCGGCGTGGGCCGACGCCACCGCGGCCGCCCGCGGCCAGGCCCCCTCTCCATCGACGCAGGTGGGATCGGCGGATTTGCGTGCGATCTGGGACGACCCCACCTTCCAGAAGTCGTTCGTCGCGGGGTACGGCGTGAATCCCGAGGTGGAACCACGCATCTCGAACGACGACATGGCCCTGCTCGAGCTCGTCCGACAGCTGATGCCCGACGAGCTGCGCGGCGCCGAGGCGCTGCTGCAAGGCTCCATCCGCACCGACACCTCCGCGGTGCTCGACCTGACTCTGGGTGGCGTGGAGTACCAGCTCGACAACCCCAACGAGGCGCTCACCCACTATCGCCGTGCGGTGGAGAAGTACCCCAACTTCCGCAGGGCCTACCGCAGCATCGGACTGATCTGCGTCCGAAAGGGCCTGCTCGACGACGCGATCACGGCCTTCAATCGCATGATCGAACTGGGCGGCGCCGACGCCTACGCCTACGGCCTGCTCGGCTACTGCCACTCCCAGAAGCAGGACCATCAGCCCGCCGAGGCCGCCTACCGAAACGCGCTGCTGCTGCAGCCCTCGAACGTGGAATGGCGGCTGGGCCTGACGCGCTCCGTCTTCAAGCAGGGCAAGTTCGAGGATGCGGCGAGCCTGCTCGACGTTCTCATCCAGACCTTCCCGGAGAAGTCGGACTTCTGGCTGCTGCAGGCGCACACGTACCTCGGACTGAAGCAGCCGCAGAAGGCGGCCGTGAATCTGGAGGCGCTGGACGCCATGGGCAAGTCGTCGGTCGACAGTCTCTACACGCTCGGTGACATCTACCTGTCCGAGTCCCTGCCCGAACTGGCGCTTCAGGCGTACCTGAGGGCCTTGTCGAAGGATCCAGCCCAGTCGCCGGCCCGTGCCATCCGCAGCGCCGAAGGTCTGGCTGCCCGTGCGGGCACGGAACAGGCTCGGGCCCTCGTGAGCCGGGTCAAGTCGACGGCCGGCTCCGTGATCGGCGAGATGGACAAGCGGAAGCTGCTGAAGCTGGAGGCTCGCCTGACCATGGCGGGCGGAGCTGGAGACGACGCGACCGCCAAGGTGCTGGAGGAAGTCATCGAACTGGATCCCCTCGATGGCGAGGCGCTGATGCTGCTCGGGCAGTTCCACAACCGCGGGGGCCGGCCGGACCAGGCGATCCTCTGTTTCGAGCGGGCGGCACGGATCGACAGCTTCGCCCCGTCCGCCAAGGTGAAGATGGCCCAGGTGTACGTGGGTCAGGGCCGCTTCGCGGAAGCCTTGCCCCTTCTTCGGGATGCCCAGGCCGTCCGACCTCGGGAGGACGTCGCCCGGTACCTCGAGCAGGTGGAGCGGGCCTCCAAGGGTCGAAAGTGACCTCCGGGCGGCCAAACTCGCCTTAACGCGGTTCGAACGAAGCCTTGACGGCAGGCTTGAGCCGCCTGAACGAGCTTGGGGCAAAGTGTAGGTGTGGCTCAGGGAGTTCCTGCGCCCGTCCATAGGCCTCCACCTCTACCGGTGCGTGGCATACCCAGCAAGATCAGGAAAGTGCAACCATGAATCCGAAGTCCCTGCTCCCCTGCCTGTTGGCCAGCGTGGCCTCGAACGCTCTCGCGGCCGAGATCATCGTGTCCGGCGACATCACGACGTCCGTGAACTGGACCAACGACAACGTCTATCGCCTCTCCGGTCAGGTCTTCGTGATGCCCGGAGCGACCATCACCATCGAGGCCGGCACGGTCATCGCCAGCGATTCGGGAGGCTCGCTCGCGATCACGCGCGGCGCCATGCTGGACTGCCGGGGCACCGCCCAGCAGCCCATCATCTTCACCTCCAAGACGGACCACGACACGTGGAACGCGACCAACCCCTACGGCCAGTGGCGCGCCGCCTGCAACGAGTGGGGCAACCTGACGATCATGGGTGACGCGTACATCGGCAAGTACGGAAACGGAGCGGCCTCGACGAACACGGCGGCGCCGAACTCGGGCAACTACGCGAACATGGAGGGCCTGGTCGCCTCCGGTCCCACCGACACCCGCGTCCGCTACGGCGGTGGCAACGACAACGACGACAGCGGTTCGCTCCGGTACACCTCCTTCCGCTACGGCGGCAAGGTGGTCTCGCTGGGCACCGAGCTCAACGGCCTCTCCTTGGGCGGCGTGGGCCGCGGCACCGAGATCGACCACATCGACATCATGAACAACGTCGACGACGGCATCGAGATCTGGGGCGGAACGGTGGACCTGAAGTACTTCAGCATCTGGAATATCGGTGACGACAGCTTCGACCTCGATCAGGGCTGGCGCGGCCGTGGACAGTTCGGCCTGCTCGTCGCCGGCTACTCCGTGAACGCGGCGTCCGGATCGGGCGTGTGCGACAAGCTCATCGAAATCGACGGCGCCGAGAAGAGCGACGCCCAGCCGGTCACGACCACCTGCCTGTACAACATGACGCTGATCGGCCAGCCGGCGTCCGGCAAGAAGGCCATCGGGTTCCGCGACAACGCCCGCATGCAGCTGCGGAATTCGCTGATCATGGACAGCTCCATCGTCATCGCGAACGACAACACCGACAACGAGGCGACCGGCGGACAGTTCGGCTACGGCTACAACGGCACGCTGACGTGGGCCAACACCTGGACCACGAACTGGAACGCGTATTCCTCGGTGAACCCGTTCGCCACGCCCGCGTCGGCCTACACCGCTCAGTCGGACGGCAAGTTGATCGACTTCAAGGACGACGTCTTCTATGGCAACAGTGTCTTGCTCGGCTACACCGAGGCGGATGCCCGCGGCGTGTTCACGACGACGAGCAACAACAACCTCAAGGAGCCCACGTCATCGCCGATCACGCGGATCACGCGTGGCCCGGAGCAGACGCTGACCGGCGTGAAGGTCAGCCCGGTCATCGGGCTTGACCCGCGTCCGGCCAACTCGGCACTGACGGCCGTGGGCTCGGCACCGAACAACGGCTTCTTCACCTCGGCCGCCTATCGCGGCGCGTTCGCCCCCGGGGAGAACTGGCTCTGCGGCTGGACGGCGGCCTCGCAGTACGGCTACACCGGCAACTGGAACGGCACCAGTTACCAGGCGTGCGCGGCGCCCTGTGCGGGCGACCTCGACGGCAGCGGTAGCGTCGACGCGGGTGACATCGGAAGCCTGCTCATCCTGTTCGGTGACTGCGGCTCGGGGGCCTGCCCGGGCGATCTCGACGGCAGCCGTTCGGTCGACGCCGGCGACATCGGCAGCCTGCTGATCCTGTTCGGCAACTGCTGAGCGGGAAACAATTGGAGGCCAGATGACAGGGACCCCCGGCCGAGGCCGGGGGTCCTTTCATTTCGACGATCATCCCGTGGGCGCTTCTCGGCGACCCATCGGTGCGGCTCAGCCGTTCGCGGGCAGGTAGCTCTTCTCGAGGTACTCGGCCACCACGCGGTGGGGGGTG
>CAYMEB010000128.1:0-13355 GCA_964389095.1 uncultured Hyphomicrobiaceae bacterium | reverse complement strand
GATCGCGTTCATCAATCGGCCCAATCCCGACTATCCGGTGAGGTCGCGCCGCGCCGGCCACCAGGGCCAGACGATGGTGAAGTTTTTGATCGAGCCAAGCGGTCGTCCAAGCCAGGTCTCGGTCGACAAGTCGTCGGGCTATCCCGATCTCGATGCCGCCGCGGTGAGTGGCGTCAAGGCGGCACTCCTGCGCCCCTATGTCGAAAACGGCGTGCCAAGGCCCATCTGGGCGGTGGTGCAGATCACCTTCAAGCTGAATTGAGCAGTACCGAGGTACGTCATGGATGAACCTTCCGCCCTGGGCTTCGGCCACTTCCTCGCGCAGTCCGACGTCGTGGCGCGCGTGCTGCTGGTCGTGCTGCTGATGATGTCGGCGATCTCCTGGTATCTGATCATCTACAAGGGCATCACCCAGGTGATGCAGCAGCGCCGCAGCAAGAAGTTCCTCGACTTCTTCTGGAGTGCGACCTCGCTCGAGGCGGTGCAGAACGAGCTGAACGTGCACGGCGTCAGCGAGCCGTTCGGCCATCTCACGGCGCATTCGCTGCACGCCCAGGCACACCACGAAAAGTTCGGTGCGGCCAAACTGGAGGAGGCTGGCAGCCAGCAGGAGTTCTTGACCCGCACCATCAAGAAGGTGCTCGACGAGGAGACGACCAAGCTGGAGAACGGCCTCACCATGCTCGCCACGATCGGCGCGACCGCGCCGTTCGTCGGCCTGTTCGGTACGGTTTGGGGCGTCTATCACGCGCTGGTCGCGATCGGCATGACCGGCTCAGGCATGCTCGACAAGGTGGCGGGTCCGGTCGGCGAGGCACTGATCATGACCGGCATCGGTCTCGCCGTCGCCCTGCCGGCGGTGATGGGGTACAATTGGCTGACCCGCTCCAACCGCGTGCTGAGCGCCAGGCTTGACGCCTTCGCCTTCGAGCTGCTGACCTTCCTGTCGATGGGCCGCGCCTTGCAGGCCAGCCAGCAGCGCCGCCCGCTGCAGGCCGTCAACCAGTAAGGCGGACGGAGCAGAGCCATGGCCTTCGGAAGTTTCGAACGAAAGACGTCATCGCAGCCGATGGCGGAGATCAACATGGTGCCGTTGATCGACGTCGTGCTGGTGCTGCTGGTGATTTTCATCGTGACGGCACCGCTGCTGACCCATTCGGTCAAGCTCGACCTCCCCAAGGCAAGAGCCACCGCCGACGCGCAGAAGCCGGACAAGATCAATTTCGCGATCGACGCGCAGGGCGCGCTTTACTGGAACGGCGAGCGGATCAGCCGCGAGGACGCGGCGGCCAAGTTTCTAGAAGAGGGCAAGAAGCGCCCGCAGCCCGACATCTACCTGCGCGCCGACCAGAACGTCGCCTACCGCTATATCGCCGAGACCCTGGCGGATGCGGCCAAGGCGAGCCTGGGCAAAGTAGCGTTCGTGAGCGAGCCCACGAAATAGCTCGCTGCCGATGTGAGCCGGGCGTCCTCGAAGTTTGGCGGTCTTGCGTTGGTCAGGCGGGCAGGCATGGGAGCCATCCTGCCAATGGTGACGATGGCGCCGTGCAGCTGTGGTGATGGTAGCGTGCATCCCTCGAAACTGGAATCGCGCGCAATGCCCTCAATCCCTTGCAATGCGCTAGGGTGCCGACACCCCACTGTCTGGGTGACTGCAAGGCGCGGATTTGCTGCGTTTAGCGAGGTGGAAGGTCTATTCCCATAGCCTTCAGAGCCGCCTCGAGCGTGGGGATCGAATCGCCCGGATTTGTCGGGCATTGAGCAACCGCGCTACCGGCATTGGGTTGTGCCGATTTGCCATTGAGGCGAGCCTTGCGATAGGCGTCGGCAAGGTCGTTGCAGTACTTCACCTGAATCGACGACTGCGCCAGGGCAACCGATGGGAATGCTACCGACGCAATAAGCAGACACCGAATAGCCTTCTGCATGTTCCCTCCCAATCGACGTTGGTCCTTTCACGAGACCGCTCAACCTGAATGCGTGGGACTGCGGGAGACAATAGGTAATCAGCAACAAAACCTTAGGGTTTTCGTACTGTCTGCAATTTGTACTGCTCAGAGTTCTACGAATACGCGAGCTCCGATCTGGCCGATCTCCTCATCCTGTGCGGGCGAGCCGCCGCTTTCTCCCAGCGCGCCGAGCACGGTTCCATCCGGCGCGCGCAGAAGGATGCCGCCCCACACCGCTGTGAAGCGAGGGTCGCCGAACCAGGCGATGTCGCGGCGGTCGTCGCCCAGGCTCATGTCGAACATCCGCTCCTTCAGCACCTTGGTGTCGCGGAGCCATTTCACGGCGGTGTAGGCCTTGTTCGCGCACATGCGCGCATTGAGCGCGCTGGCGCCGTCGGTACGCGCCATGGCGATCAGCTCACCGCCGGGGTCGACCACGGCAGCGGCGAACTCGAGCTTGCGCTCCGTGGCGGCCTGCAGCATCGCGTCGATCACGGCGCGCGCGGTCCGCAGGTCCAGTCTGGCAGCCATGATTGCCTCCCGTCGGTCGTCCTTCCGGCAATTATCGCGGTGAATGGCCTGCGGTCCAAGGTGCGGCCCAGACTCGTCCGGTTGATATGCGTCAAAGGATGTGGGCCGCCGAAGTCGTTAACTCACCCCGACGGCGCCGCGCGAGGCGGCGGTCCAGGTTTTCAGCAAGCGGCAGGAGCATGCCCATGAAATCGATCACCGACCGGGCGGAAGTGTCCATCGACTTCCCCGATAAGGCCTATATGGGCGCGTTCGGGCGCGAATCCGCGTTCGACGTCAAGGTCGAGCCGGATGAGGTGATGTTGCGCATCGTACGCAGCGGCGACGACCGGCGCGAGATCGCCGTTCATCTCCACTACTACCTGCTGGCCGACATTTTGAAGGCGTTGGGGCACGGGCTTGTGGCCCACGACTTCCTCGACGAGGCCCACCTCAAGGGGTTGCGCGAGGGCGCGGACGCGCTCGTGCAGGCCCTGAAGGAGCCCGCGAAGTCGGCCAGCAGGAAGAAGTAGGGAATCGAACCCTAGAGCGACGCGATCGGATCGGCGCCGAACCGGTTGGAGCCGGTCGTGCCTTTCAGGAACCCGCACTCGATCAAGTACCAGAGGCCGCCAATCACCGGGACGAAGGCGATCAGGATCCACCATCCCGACTTGCCGCGGTCGTGCCAGCGCTTCACCGCGACGGCAAGGCCGATCCAGAAGATGGCGATGGTCACGACCAGCAGGATGATGCCGCCAATCATGCCGACCGAGGCCATGGCGGCCTGCGGATCGGCCGACATCGCCGCACTGCCAACGATGGCGCCCGTCACGATGCTGTAGACAACCGACGTGGCGATGTTGATTAGCCACCACTTGGCACGATTGATTCTTCCGTCGAAGCTGAACAGCAGGCTTTGCATGATGGTCTCCCCCGAGAACTCAGAGGGCCATCGTATCACCCCGGGCGCGCCTTCGTCGCCGCGAAGCAGGGTGCTGATACACGGAAGCGGTGCACAAACCGGCTCAGAGCCTGTGAAGGTAATCGCGAAACCGCGAAGGGACCTGGGTCAGCTTCTCTGGCCGGCAAACGCGACCGTTGCCACGCCGGCGCCGATCAGCAACCCGCCGCCCGTCTTGTTGATGGCCGAAATCGCGCGCGCGTTACGGACCAGTTCACGGGCGCGCGAAGCGGCGAGCGCGTAGCCGAAGGCATTGGCGAAAGCGAGCACCAGGAAGGTCGTCTCGAACACCAGCATCTGGGTGAGGAAGTCGGCGCGTGGATCGAGGAACGCCGGCAGAAAGGCAACGAAGAATGTGATGCTCTTGGGGTTCAGCGCCGTCACCAGCCAGGCGTGCCCCAGCATCCTGATGGACGAGACCGAATCGGTTCGCGGCGTTGCTTCCAGCGTGCCGCCGGCGCGCCACAGTTTGATCCCCAGCCACACCAGATACGCCGCACCGACCCATTTCAGGACGGTGAAGAGAGTGGCCGATGCCGCGAGCAGCGCGCCAAGGCCGAGCATGGAGAGCGTCATCGCCGTGAAGTCGCCGAGGGCCACGCCGATCGCCATCGGCAACGCCGTGCGCCAGCCCTGGCCCAGCGCATAGGACACGACCAACAGGACGGTCGGGCCGGGAATGACGAGGAGCAGGGAGGATGCGGCCACGAAGGCCAGCCAGAGTTCGAGGGTCATGCGGCAATCAAGCCATAGAAGATGGAGGCCGTCATCAAGGCGGGCCCCACCGGGCGGCGACGGCTTCAGACGCCCTGCGGGCCAACTACATAATGTACGAAAACGTACAAATCGTTTGACTCGCCTGTTCCGATGTCGGCACATGCGTCGTCGGATGCGGCTGTCCAGAGTCCGGCCAGGAACAGCGCTCGGCACTACTGACAATCTGGAGGATTCGCCCGTGCGTAACCCTTCGGCGGCTTGCGCACTGGTGATTCTGTTCGCCGCGACGATGGCTTGGGAAATGCCTGTTGTCGCTCAGTCGCCAACAGCTGTTCTTCCTGACGACGTGAAGAAGTGGGTCCTGTTCAATCCGGACCCCGGCCAACTGTCCTTCGTCGAAGGCCAAAGTTACCGCACGATCGTGTATGGACGCAGTAAGCTGCAGCGGAAGTCTGGAGCCTGCGAACACGTCGCCGGTCTGGTCGAAACGGTCATCATCGATGATTTCGGCGAGAGCGAGACACTGGCACAAGATAACTTCGAGCAACAGCGCAACTACTGGCGGCAGTTGCCGGTGCTCAAGGGCGAGACCCCGTTCCTCCCTGCGCCGCAGGGTGTCGTTTTCGATCTCGACTGGCGCTATCGAGAAGGGGCCCACCTCTGCGGGACGCAGGTGCGCGACACCATGTTCAGGGTCGGAAGTCGGGTTGCCCTGACTTCAGAAGAGTTCCGGAACATTGCGCCAACGGGCGACATGCGTTTGGCCCGGGAAGTTCACGGCTTGCTTCGGCGGTGAGACGAGGCCCCTGCGATGCAGGCGGGGCTGCTTTGCGGTCGACCTCCGAAAATTCAGTACGCATCCGTACAGTGGGCGAACGGCATGCCATTGTCCTTGCCAACATGAAACACCATGTATTTGTAATCGTCTGCTCGTTTTTGGGCGCGGACGGCTGAGAGTTCATGTGCTCTTGCCCTGACGGGAAGAGAACATGGCTGACGACAGCAAAACGTGGAGGAACGAACTTCTGGCCGCCCTATCGCCGGGTGACCGGCGTTTGCTGGCGCCACGGGTGCGGCCCGTGAAGCTTCGCCTGGGTCAGGTTCTGGAGAAGCCAGGGAAGCCGATTCGCAGTGTCTACTTCATGGAGGATGGGCTGGCCTCTGTGGTGGCAGGGCCCCTGACCGGGCGACGCCTCGAGGTCGGATTGTTCGGCCGCGAAGGCATGTCAGGCGTCAGCCTGCTGCTGGGCGATGACCGCCCGATCAACGAGACCTTCATCCAGGTCGAGGGATCGGCCCTGCGCTTGAGCACGTCCGATTTCCAGCTCGTACTTGGACGCAGCCGCACACTTCACCGCGCGCTCCTGCCGTTTGCCAATGTCATGCTGACCCAGGTCGGGCAGACGGCGCTGGCGAACAGTCGCTCCAACCTTCAGGCACGGCTCGCGCGGTTGCTGCTGATGATGCGCGACCGCTCCGATCAGGACGATCTCTTCTGCACCCACGCCTTCCTGGCCTTGATGCTCGGTGTGCGCCGGGCGGGCGTGACAGAGGCATTGCACGCCCTAGAAGGCGAGCACCTGATTCGCGCGAAGCGCAACACTGTGCGGATCCTGGATCGAGTCAGGCTGGCCGGACAATCCGACGAGTCCTACGGCGTTCCGGAAGCCCACTATGCGCGTCTGATCCGTCCCCGGACGGCGGAGCGCCGCGCGCGCGGATAGCTCCAGCCCGCCTTGCTGATCGCGCTGCCAAGCGATGCAGACGGCCATTCACCAGTTCCCGGGGAGGTCGAACGGGCCTTCAGTCGCACATCAACCCGGCGCGGCCGGCGATTGCCGGTTCTCGTTGGCGAGGGTTCCCAATGTCACGGCGATTGTCTGCGCAGCCCCCGGGGCCGCCAGCGGCAGACGTGCGCGTCCCGCCACCGGCGCGTGGGCTGCGCCGTCGACTTCGGCAGAGAGCACGCCGCGGCTAGCGCCATGGGGATTCGTCACGACGATCTCGTAGGTCGCGCCGCGATAGCGCAGCGACACGCTGAAGCCTGGCCAACTGCCAGGAATGCAGGGATCGATCGAGATCCAGTCGCCCTCGAGGCGCAGGCCAAGGATAGCCTCGACGCCGGCGCGGTAGAGCCAGCCGGCCGATCCCGTGTACCAGGTCCAGCCGCCGCGCCCGACATGCGGTGCGACGGAGTAGATGTCCGCCGCCGCGACATAGGGCTCGACCTTGTAGCGCAGCACGCCGCTGCGCGTGGCGGCGTGGTTGATCGGGTTGACCATCGCGAACAGCTCGACAGCCTTGTCCCCTTGTCCAATTGCCGCCTGGGCCATGATCGACCAGGCAGCGGCATGAGTGTACTGCCCGCCGTTTTCGCGGATGCCCGGGGGATAGCCCTTGATGTAGCCCGGATCGAGGGTCGTGCGGTCGAAGGGGGGCGTGAAGAGCAACGCCAGACGGTCGCCGCGGTGAAAGAGCAGGCGGTCGAAGGCGGCCATCGCGCTCACCGCGCGGTCCGGGGCTGCAGCCCCGGAGAGGGCCGCCCAGGATTGCGCGATGCTGTCGATCCGGCATTCCTCGCTCGCCGCCGAGCCGAGCGCAGTGCCGTCGTCGTAGAAGCCGCGACGATACCAGTCGCCGTCCCAGCCTTCGTTTTCGCAAGCCGCGCGCAGGGCCCCGGCGTGGGCAAGCCACGACGCCGCTCGCGCGGACTCGCCGCGGGCCGATGCCAGCGGTGCGAGGGAAGCGAGCGCGGCCTGCAAGAACCACGCGAGCCAGACGCTCTCGCCACGCCCGGCTTCGCCGACACGGTTCATGCCGTCGTTCCAGTCGCCGGTGCCGATCAACGGCAACCCGTGGGCGCCTGTCGCGAGGCTGGCGTCGAGGCCTCGCGCACAGTGCTCGAACAGCGACGCAGAGTCGTCGCTGCGATCAGGATGGAAGTAGAGATCGTGCTCGCCTGGCTTCAGGGCAGGCCCGGACAGGAATGGCACGTCGACGTCGAGGATGGCGGCGTCGCCCGTCGTCCGGACATAGTGGGCGGTGACCGTTGCCAGCCAGGCCTTGTCGTCGGAGATGCGCGTACGCACGCCGTGATCGCCGACCGGGAACCACCAATGCTGGACGTCGCCCTCGACGAACTGTCGGGCGGCGGCCCGCAGGATGTGTTCCCGGGCAAGCTCGGGCTTTGCCACCATGAACGACATGGCGTCCTGGAGCTGGTCGCGGAATCCGTAGGCGCCGCTGGCCTGATAGAACGCCGAGCGGGCCCAGTAGCGGCAGGCGAGCGACTGGTAGAGCAGCCAGCCGTTCAACATGAGGTCGAGGGAACGGTCGGGAGTCTTGACCTGGATGCCGCCAAGCACGTCATTCCAGAAGCCGGTCACCGCGCGATACACCGCGTCGATGTCGGCCTTGCGATAGCGCTCGACGAGAGTGCGCGCCTCGGCCGCGTCGCCACCCTGTCCGAGAAGGAACACGAACTCGCGTTCCTCGCCGCGGGCGAGGGTAATGGTCGTCTGCAGGGCCGCACAGGGATCGAGGCCTGCGCCGCTGCGTCGGGACAAGGGTGAGTCTGTCGAGAGACCGGCCGGCCGGTCAGCGTCGCCGTTACGGCCGATGAATTCGGCCCGATCTGCGGTCCATGAGTCCGTAGGCGCGCTGCCGTTGCGGAGGTCGGCGAAGGCGACGCGCGCACCCTGGTGCATGTTCCATCTGTTCTGCGCGAAGATCGCGCCGGTCTCACCATCCTGTTCCGTGACGATGGTCGGTGCCGCCGTGCCGCGCGACAGGCCGAGCACCCATTCGACATAGCCGGTGACCTGCAGCCGGCGCGCCGTGCCCGACACATTGCGCAGGATCAGCCGCGATATCTTCACCGGATCCTCGGGGGCCACGAACTGCAGCAGATCGGCCGCGATGCCGTTGGCAACGACTTCGAAGCGACTGTAGCCGCGGCCATGGCGGGCCGTGTAGGTCGCGCGGTTATCGCGCGCCGGACGGGCGGTGGGGCTCCACAGCGCTCCGGTGCCGAGATCGCGCAGGTAGAAGGCCTCGCCCACCCGGTCTGCCACGGGATCGTTGGACCATGGCGTGAGCTGATTGTCGCGGCTGTTGACGGACCAGGTATATCCACCACCATCGGCGGCGGCCTGGAATCCGAACGATGGATTGGACACCACGTTGATCCATGGGGCGGGCGTGGACTGACCCGGGCCGAGGTGAGTGACGTACTCACGTCCGTCGGGAGAGAAGCCGCCGAGTCCGTTGAAGAACTGAAGTGTGCGAGCCATGCCCTCCGACGGAGGCTCGAGCCTGGCAGGCGACGAAGCGATCGAAGAGCGTTCGCGGGCCGGCTTCGCTGGTGGGCGTTGCGCGCGATCCAGCTGGTCCGAGAGGCTGCCGCGGCGTGCGATGAGCGATACGCGCGCGACGGAGATCAACAATGCCCGGCCTTCGGTTGGAATGAGGTCGGCGCGGAGGACGAAGACGCTGCCGTGTTCCTGGTCGGCGCCGGCAAGGTGCGGCGCGCGGCTGGTGCGCACAAGGGTTTCGAGGGATTGCTGCAGGTCCTGTACATAGGAAGCGCGACGCTCGTTGAGGATCACGAGGTCGACGGGCAGTCCCTTCATCAACCAGTATTGCCGCGCGCGCAGCAACTCGCGGACGAGGCCGATCTCTTCTACCTCCTCGACCCGCACCAGCACGATCGGCAGATCCCCCGAAATGCCCTGCGCCCACAGCGCGTGGGGGGCCGCCAATCCATGGCGGATAGCTTCCGGCGACGCGCGGAGGGCGGCATTGGCATAGAGGACGTGGCCTGCGAGGCGTTGGTACTTGGCGGCGTCGGAGGCATCGATGTCCAGATGACGCAGCTGTACCTGGGCCTGGGTCCAGGCGAGTGTGGCGGCGCGGGCGAAGGCATTCGGGTCGCGATGCCTGTCTATGGCACCGAGCAACGCCACGCGTGAATGCGCGGCCACTGTCCAGTAGGCGATGCGGACGGTGCTCCCGGCCGGGACGCGCAGGCGCCGGCGCAAGGCGAACACGGGATCGAGCACGGTGCCGACCGTGCCGGAGAGCCGTCTTCCATCGGTCACGGCGACCGCTTGTCCGGGCTCGTTGCCGCGGCCGAGGAAGCGCGCACGGTCGGTTTCCATTTCGATGGCGCCGATCGTTTCGCCCTCGACCACCGCGAGATGGGCGGCCCACAGCTCCGGTTCATCCGGTCCCCGGCGCCGGCGTGTCGCGAGGATCGCGCCGTCATCGGGCAGGTACTCGGTCTGGACGAACAGTTTCGAGAACGCCTGATGGGCCGTATCGGCCGCGCGCGGCGCCAGCACGATTTCGGCGTAGGACGTGGTCTCGATGACGCGTTCGATGGAGCCGGTGTTGGTCAGCGACAGGCGGCGGACTTCAGCGTCGTCCTCCGGCGACACGATCACCTCGAGGTGCGTCGTCAGATCGCCGTGATGGCGCGTGAACTCCGCCCGGTCTTCCGCGAACGTCACGTCGCACTGCGCTGGCAACGGGCGGCAGGGCTGGTGGGTGGCGGACCAAACCGCGCCGCTTTTCACGTCCCGAAGGAAGATGAAACTGCCCCAATCGTCACGCGTCGTGTCCTCGCGCCATCGGGTGATTGCGTTCCTTTCCCACTGGCTGTACCCTGAGCCTGCGGCCGTCATCATCACCGCGTAGCGGCCGTTCGACAGGAGGTGCACCGACGGGCTGGCGCTGGAGGGATTGCGGATGCGCCGCACGGAAGCGGGCTTGGAAACGCTCGGCTCGATGGCGGAAGAGCCCGCCTCATTGGTCCTCGGAGGTGTGGCTGAAACATCGCGCGGTGCGCGCTCCTGCAGCAGGAGCTCAGTCGCCTCGATCTTGCGGTCGGCATGGAAGCGTGTCCTCATCAGGCCTTTCAGGACACAGTTGACGATCGCGACGATCGTCATGCCCTGGTGATGCGCCATGCTCGCCTGGACGACGACATGGGCCGCTCCGGCGGGCAGGCGCGAGGGCGTGAAATCGAGGGCCTCGAAGAAGCCGTAGCGCGACCGTGCCCCCAAGGTCGCCAGGCGGCGGAAATTGGCGACCGCCGCCGCGGGCGCAACCATGACTGCGAGCGCCGTGGCGTAGGGGGCAACCACTACGTTCTGGCCGAGGCCGCGTTTGAATCCCAGTCCGGGCACGCCGAAGTTCGAGTACTGGTAGGTCAGTTCCTTGTCGCGCGCGTTGTAGGCCGACTCCGAAATGCCCCAGGGGATGCCGAGCGCTGCCGCATACTGGATCTGCTGTCGCACGGCGAGGCGATTGGTTCTTTCCAGCAGACTGCCGGACGGCGCGCGCATGATCAGGGACGGCATGAGGTACTCGAACATCGAGCCCGACCACGACATGAGGGCCGCGGAATTCCCGATCGGCGTCATTTCGCGACCGAGCCGGAACCAGTGCTGAGCGGGCACGGCGCCTGCAGAGATCGCGATGAAACTCGCGAGGCGTGCCTCGGACGCCAAGAGATCGTAGCAATTCGAATCGAGCCGGTCTTCGGCGACAAGAAAACCGATCGACATCAACCGGCGCGTCGTATCGAACAGAAAGCCGAACTCCATGACTTCGGCCAAGGCGCGCGCGGCATCCCCGGCGGTTTCGAGGCGCAGATTCAGGTCCGCCTGACTGGTGGCGGTTTGACGTGCGTCGCGGCCATGGCTTGCAAGTGTGCGGTGCGTCGCCTCGACCCAGTACAGCAACTCCGTGCTCGCCGCGTCGCCCCGTTCGCTGGCAAGGGCTCGCGCGAGGTCGACGGCGACAGCCGCCTCGGCGATGGCCGCGTCGAGCTTCGGTCCGGCATGAGTTAGAGCCGCAGCGAGCGCCGCCAGGGCAAGCCTCAATTCGTCCGGCTGTACGAGGTGCGATCGCCGGTCATCGGGCAACGTCTGAAGGGCCTCGCTCGCGAGGATGAGTGCGTCGGTTGCCCCCAGCGCGGCGGCCGACGGAGTGATGTCGGGCGGCGCCGAGGCGTCGCGTCGCCAGGCCGCGCAAGTCTCCGCCAGGGCGACGAGATGTCCTGCGAGGTTGCCGCTGTCGACAGTCGAAACGTACAACGGCTCGAGCGGCCGGAGATCGGACGTGTCGTACCAGTTGTAGAGGTGGCCTCGAAACTTTTTCATGCGCTGCAGCGTTGTCAGCGTCGCCTCGATGCGTTCGACCGCCTCGAGGCGCCCGAGCCAGCCGAATTCCCGGGCAGATGCCGTCGAGAGCAGGAGGAGTCCGATGTTGGTCGGCGACGTGCGCCGGGCGAGCACCGGAACCGGGTCTTCCTGGAAATTGTCGGGCGGCAACATGTTGTCGGCATCGCCGACGAAGGTCTCGAAATAGCGCCACGTGCGTCGTGCCACGAGGCGAAGCGCGTCGGCATCCGAGGGTGCCATCTGCACGGTGGCGGCATCGGGTGGCGACCGGCTGATCCAGTACGCGATCGCCGGCGCGACGAACCAGACAATCACGAAGGGAAGGGCGACGGGCAGTGCGTCGTGGCCGGAGTAAATGCAAAACAGCAGGGCGCCGATCGCGATCGCGATGCTTCCGGCCATCGTGCCGTGGACCTGCAGCCAATTCGCGCGCGGTCCCTGTCGAACCTGTGCGGCGGTGATCCATTCCAGCAGCCGGCGATGGCTTATGACGAGGCGGAACAGGGTTCGGCTGATCGCGTCGCTCATCAGCCACGCATGGTGGGCGAGGAAGACGATCAGAAGCGCCGCCTGGGCTCCCGACGTGCCGGCGTCTCTCCAGAGGGAGCCGAAGTGACTGCGCAGCATGATGGCCCCGTGCCGCGGCAAGATCGCGGCGACCAGGGGCAGAATCGCCGGCAGGCAGAGGGAGAACATGAGGAAGACGGTCCACGCCAGGGCGGCGGGCAGAGGCAAAGCCCATCCGGCGATCAGTCCGACCACGATCGCAGGCGCCGAGAGCGAGCGCCGCAGATTGTCGAACATCTTCCAGAAACCGATCAGGGTCACGCGCGCCGTTCGTCCGCCTGCCCTGGCACGCCGTACCGTTCCCAGCATCCATGGAAGGAGCTGCCAGTCGCCGCGCGCCCAGCGGTGTTGCCGAGCCACCGCTGCCCCGTATCGGGCGGGGAATTCGTCGACGACCTCGATATCGGAAACCAGAGCGGCGCGCGCGAAGGTGCCCTCGAAGAGGTCGTGACTGAGCATCGTACTGTCGGGTACGCGTCCCTGCAGCGCGGCCTCGAACGCGTCGATGTCGTAGATGCCTTTTCCCGAGTACGAGCCTTCGCCGAACAGGTCCTGATAGACGTCGGAAACGGCCGAGGCATAGGGATCGATGCCGCTGTTTGTCGAGAACACGCGCTGGAACAGGGAGCCTTCGGTGCCGACCGGGAGGGAGGGCGTGACGCGAGGCTGCATCACGCCATAGCCCTCGACGACCCGGCCGAGCGCAGTATCTAGTCGGGGCCGATTGAGCGGATGGGCCATCTTGCCGACCAGACGCCGGATCGTGTCGCGCGGCAGGCGCGTGTCCGAATCGAGCGTCACGACGTAGCGTACGTCGCCGGGAAGCGGCGTGCTCTCGTGGCGCACGCCGGCATCGAGAAATGTCGTATCGGTGGCGCCGCGCAGCAGGTGGTTGAGTTCGTGCAGCTTGCCGCGCTTGCGCTCCCACCCGATCCACCGCCGTTGTGTGGCGTTCCAGACTCGCCGGCGATGCAACAGGAAGAAGCGGTCGGCGCCGCTCTGACTCGGGTACCGGCGGTTGAGATTTTCGATTCCTTCGCGAGCGGCCGCCAGCAGGGCCGCGTCGCCCGCGATCGTTTCTTCGGAGGCGTCGGTCCAGTCCGACAGCAGGGCGTAGTGGATGGCGCCGTCCGGGTTCGAGAGATGGTGCACTTCCAGGTGACCGATCTGCTCTTCGGTCGCGGCGTTGCTTGTCAGCAACGTCGGCACGACCACCATGGTCCGGAGGCTGGGCGGAACGCCCTGACGGAGGGCGAAGCCGGGCAGGAGGGTGGCGCCGAAGCCGCGCGTGATCAGCTGGTTCACGAAATGCAGGGCGCTATCCAGCGCCGGCAGCAACCCAGCAAGGGTCATGAGCGCAAGGACGTGCCTCGGCATGTCGAGCCAGGCGAGGACGGCCAGCGGAATCGCGAGAATTATGGCCGCGATAACCACCACGGAGCCGAGATAGCCGGCAACGCC
>CAYMEB010000127.1:0-13491 GCA_964389095.1 uncultured Hyphomicrobiaceae bacterium | reverse complement strand
CAGCAGCGTGCGGATGTGGGCGCCGTCGACGTCGGCGTCGGTCATGATGATGATCTTGTGATAGCGCAACTTGGCGACATCGAAGCCGTCGCCCTTGTCGTCCTTGCGGCCGATCCCCGTGCCCAGCGCGGTGATCAGGGTCCCGATCTCCTGGCTCGAAAGCATGCGATCGAAGCGCGCGCGCTCCACGTTGAGAATCTTGCCGCGGATCGGCAGCACCGCCTGGAACTCGCGATTGCGCGCCTGCTTCGCCGAGCCGCCCGCCGAGTCGCCCTCGACGATGAACATCTCGGTATTGGCAGGATCGCGATCCTGGCATTCCGCGAGCTTGCCGGGCAGCGAGTTGACGTCGAGCGCGCCCTTGCGTCGCGTCAGCTCGCGCGCCTTCCGGGCCGCCTCTCGCGCCACTGCCGCCTCGACGATCTTGCCGACGACGATCTTGCTCTCTTTGGGGTGTTCCTCGAACCACGCACCGAGCTGATCGGCGACGATCGCCTCCACGATCGGCTTGACCTCGGAGGAAACCAGTTTGTCCTTCGTCTGCGACGAGAACTTGGGATCCGGCACCTTCACCGAAAGCACGCAACTCAATCCTTCGCGTGAATCGTCGCCCGCGATGGAAACCTTCTCCTTCTTCGCCAGGCCGCCGTCTTCGACGTACTTGTTGATGATGCGCGTCAGCGCGGCGCGGAAGCCCGCGAGGTGCGTGCCGCCGTCCCGCTGCGGAATGTTGTTGGTGAAGCACAGGGTGTGCTCGTCCCAGCCGTCGTTCCACCACAGGCCGACCTCGACCGTGATGCCGTCCTTCTCCCCCCGGATCATCACCGGCTCGGCGATGAGCGGACGGCGGGAGCGGTCGACGTACTTCACGAACGCGGCGACGCCGCCGTCGTAGAACATCTCCTCGGTCTTGACGTCGGCATGGCGAGCATCCGTCAGCACGATCCGCGCACCCGAGTTCAGGAATGCGAGTTCGCGCAGCCGCCGCTCCAACGTCGTGTAGCTGTACTCGATCACATTGTGGAACGTGCGGGTCGAGGCCAGAAAGCTCACCTCGGTGCCGCGCATGTCGCCGGCCGGTCCGACAACCTTGAGCGGCCCGGTCGCCACGCCGTCGGCGAACTCGATGAGATGCTCCTTGCCTTCGCGCCAGATGCGGGCGCGCAGCCACGTCGAGAGGGCATTGACCACCGAGACGCCGACGCCGTGCAGTCCGCCGGAAACCTTGTAGGAGTTCTGGTCGAACTTTCCGCCCGCGTGCAGTTCGGTGAAGACGATCTCGGCGGCCGAACGCTTCGGGTCGTGATCGTCGTCCTTCTTGATGCCGGTCGGGATGCCGCGCCCGTTGTCGCGCACGGTCGCCGAGCCGTCCGCATTGAGCGTGACGTGGCACTCCGTGGCATACCCCGCCAGGATCTCGTCGATGGCATTGTCCACCACCTCGTAGACCATGTGGTGGAGGCCCGACCCGTCGTCGGTATCGCCGATGTACATGCCGGGCCGCTTGCGCACGGCATCGAGGCCTTTCAGCATCTTGATGCTGTCCTCGCCGTACTCGGCCGCTCCGTTTGGAGGAGCTCCGGAGACCTTGTTCTCGGGCTTCGCGTTCATGTCGTCCGCAGGTCCTTTGAGGTCGGAATCGTCAACTGCGGACTTATACCTTGAAGACCACCCGTCCGCACCACGAAAGCGGTTCTTTCCCGCGCTTCAAAAGCGCCAAATTTTGCAAGCAAAATCAAGGCATTGAAAGCCAGCGTCCCGCGCGCGCCGGACGCCCGGCCGGGCTCAATCCAAAACCCGCACGCGCGCGTCCTCGACGGCCAGGAACCGCGCCCGTCCGACGAGCGCGGAGAAGGCTGCGAGATCGGTCCCGGTCAACCACGCCTGGGCGCCCAGTCTGAGGATTTCCTCGAAGAGCGCCGTTCGCCGCCGGTCGTCGAGATGGGCCGAGATTTCGTCGAGCAGCAGGATCGGCGCGGCCCCGCTCCTGCGGCGCGCCGACATCTCCGCATGGGCGAGCACCAGCCCGATCAGCAGCGCTTTCTGCTCTCCGGTGGAGCATAGACGGGCGGGAATCTCTTTCGGTCCGTGACTGACCACGAGATCCGAGCGATGCGGCCCTTCCAGAGTGCGCCCGGCCGCCCGGTCGCGCTCGCGGCCGCGCCTCAGTGCATCGAGATAGCGCTCCTCGACATCGAGCGCGGCATGCTTCGTGAGGTCGGCCTCGATCGTGCCCTCGATCGCGAGCTTCGACCACGGGAACGGCGCCATCGGCTCGCGAGCCCGCCGCACCTCCATCATATCGGCGATCTCTTGCACGACTTCCAGGCGCGAGGCGGCGATCGCGACACCGGTTTCCGCCAGGATGCGCTCCAGCCCCTCGAACTGGGCACGGTCGCGGACGTCGTCGGCAAGTAGACGATTGCGCTGCGTCATCGCCCGCTCGAATTGTCCGGCGCGGGTGCGATAGCCGGGATCGAAGCAGAGGATCAGGCGATCGAGAAAACGGCGCCGGTCGCCGGCAGGACCTGTGAACAGCCCATCCATGGCCGGCGTCAGCCAGACCATCTCGACGAGATCGGCCAGCACACCCGAGCCCGATTGGTTGGCTCCGTCGATGCGAACGGTACGCCCGGTCCGCGGATGATTGGCCGCTCCCGCGAGCAGTCCGGTGCCGATGTCGAAGAGACCGTCGGGCGTGTTGAGTCTTGCCGCCACGGCCCACCCGCCGCCGCCGCCCGCGCGAGCGAGATCGGGAAACGCGCTGCGGCGCAGCCCCTGCCCCGCCGAGACGAGCGACACTGCCTCCAGAAGGTTGGTCTTGCCCGACCCGTTCGGGCCGAACAGCACCACCGGGCGTTCGTCCGCTTCCACGGTCACGTGGGCATAGTTGCGGAAGTCGGTCAGCGACAGCCGCTCGATCCAGGGCGCGCTTTCCCTTGTACGCGCCTCTGCGGCCGACGTCATGTGCGCGGTATCGTCGGCCAAGGCAGGCTCACACGCGCATGGGCATCAGGACGTACAGCGCGCCCTCGTCCGCTCCATCGCGCACCATCGTCGGCGAGCCCGGATCGGCCAGCTTGAAGTGCGCAGTATCGCTTTCGAGCTGCTGTGCGATGTCGAGCAGGTATCGGGCGTTGAACCCGATCTCCAACGGCTGCGACGAGTACTCGACGTCGAGTTCCTCGGTCGCGCTGCCGCCTTCCGGATTGTTCACGGAGAGCGTCAGCTTCGCGCCGTTGATCGAGAGCTTGACCGCGCGCCCGCGCTCGCTCGCGATGGTCGAGACGCGATCGACGGCCTGCATGAAGTCGGCATTGGGGACCTTGAGGTCCTTGTCGTTGCCCTGCGGAATGACGCGCCCGTAGTCCGGGAACGTGCCGTCGATCAGCTTCGACGTCAGCGTAACGGTGCCGATCTCGAAGCGGACCTTGGCCGGGGAAACCGCGACGTCGACCGCCTGGTCGGTGGTCTCCAGCAGGCGCTGCAGCTCGTTGACCGTCTTGCGCGGAACGATCACGCCCGGCATGCCCTCGGCGCCCGCCGGCCGCTCCAGTTCCACCTGCGCCAGCCGGTGTCCGTCGGTCGCGACCGCCCGCAGCGTCGGCGTGTTGCCCCGCTGTGCGGAGTGCAAATAAATGCCGTTGAGATAGTACCGCGTCTCTTCGGTCGAGATCGCGAACCGGGTCTTGTTGATCAGGCGCTTCAGATCGCGTGCGGCGACCTCGAAGCGGTGCGGGAAGTCGCCGCCCGCGAGGTCGGGGAAATCGTCCGCCGGCAGCGTCTGGAGCGAGAAGCGCGACTGCCCCGCCGTCAGCGTCAGGCGATCCTTCTCCGGCTCCCGCTTGAGTTCCACCTCGGTGCCGTCGCGCAGTTTGCGCACGATGTCGTGGAGCAGATGCGCCGGGATCGTCAGCGCACCGGGCTGCGCCACCTTCGCGGGCACCTGCTCGATGACTTCGCGCTCCAGGTCGGTGGCCTTCAACATGAGCGAGGCGCCGCTGGCCCTGATCAGCACGTTCGAAAGGATTGGTATGGTTGTCCGCCGCTCCACCACGGAGGTGACATGGCCGAGGGCCCGCAACAGCTCGCCCCGTTCGATCGTCAGCTTCATTGGCTTTCTGCCTCGACTCCGCAAGATTTCGGCGGTGTAGGGTGGCCGCGCTGCGGCCACTAGGCACGCAAGCCAGCGAAATCAGCCACTTAGCTTTGCCGACCCGTCGTGAGTCGCACCTTCGCAAGGGGAGGCTGGATTTGCAAGCTGGGCCCGGCCTCGAACGCTGCCGGCCGGAACTTTTGTTGGGGATCGTCATGAACGAAGACCACGGCGCTGCCCGCAAGGGCGGTGCCGTGGTCTTGTGCATCCCGAGATCGGCTCAGCGATGATTGAGCTGCTTCTTCAGCTCTTCGAGCTCCTCGCGCAGCCGCATATTGTTCTCCAGGTCCTTGTCGATCTTGCGGATCGCATGGAGCACCGTGGTGTGATCGCGGTCGCCGAACCGCCGTCCGATCTCGGGCAGCGAGCGCGAGGTCAGTTGCTTGGCGAGGTACATGCCGATCTGCCGCGGATACACGATCGAGCGATGGCGGCGCTCCGACAGGATGTCGGCCTTCGACACCGCATAGTGGCGCGAGACCACCCGGATGATGTCCTCGATCTTGATGCGGCGGGGCTCGATACCCTGCAGCATGTCCCGGATGATGGTTTCCGCGCTTTCCAGGGATATCGGCGCCCTCACCAGCTGCCAGGCCGCGTACAGGCGCGTCACCGCACCCTCGAGTTCACGGCCGCTCTCGGTCAGGCGTTCTGCGATCAGGTCGAGGACCGGACGCGGGATTTCGAACGACGGATCGACCTGCCGCCGCTCCTGCGCACGCCGCTCCAGGATCTTCAGACGAAGATCGCCGTCGGGCGCATGGATCTCCGTGACGAGCCCGCGCGACAGGCGCGACCGCATACGCTCGTTGAGGCGCTCCATCTGCGCGGGGGCGCGTGCAGCGGCCACCACCACCTGCTTGCCGGCGTCCAGAAGCGCATTGATGATATGCTCGAACTCCTGCTCGGTGCGCTCGCCCTGCATGAACTCGAGATCATCGATCAGCAGGATGTCCACCGACCTGAAACGGTCCTTGAATGACAGCGCATCCTGCGATTTCAGCGACTCCACGAACTGATAGCGGAAGCGCTCCGCGGTCAGGTAGAGCACGTTGGCGTTCGGCGCGCGCCGGCGCACTTCCCACGCAATAGCGTGCAGCAGGTGGCTCTTTCCCAGCCCCACGGCTGAGTGGAGGTAGAGCGGATTGAACGACCGCTCGTCGGAGAACACGGTCTCGGCGACCTGGATCGCGGCGGCGTGGGGAATACGGTTTGCCGAGCCGACCACAAAATTCTCGAACGTATAGCGCGCATCCAGCGAGGAACTGTCGTAGCCGTTTCCGCTGGTGCGCAGCACCGGCGCAGCCGCCCCGCTGCGAGACTGTGCCACGCCGCGCCGATCGTCCTGGGTGGCCGGAGCCGGCGCCCCGGCAGCACGCGAGCCCGACTGGGTCTCGCTGTTGCCGCGCGCCTGCTGCACTTGCGGTTGCCGCAGCACGACCTCGACCCGCTCGACCCCAGGGAACTCGCGCTTGGCCGTGGTCAGGATCTGGTCGGCATAGTGCGACTGGATCCAGTTCTTCAGGAACTTGACGGGAACCGACAGCCGCAGCGTCGTGCCGTTGCGCGCGTCCGGCTCCATGCTGCCGAACCAGGCGGAATAGACTTCCTCACCCAGCCGCGCCCGCAGCGTCGCACGCATGCGCTGCCAGCCCGGCTGCAGGGCCTCGCCGCTGACCAGCTCGGTCACGACGGCGGTATGGTCTTCTCGCATCAAGATATTGGCGGTCGTCATATCGATTACCCCGACTGTTACTTTCGTTATGACCAGTCGATTGCGTCGGCGCAGTTCGACCGTCCGTCCAAGACGCCCGACTTGGACGGGGAAGCACTGCAGCGGATTCGATCGACGCTCTTCGGCCTAGCCTTGCGACCAGGCCAGCCCACGGGCCTTCCAGCCCTGCAGGCGCCCTCTGTGACGCTGGGGATCGAGTGGCCCTTCGAACCCATGCGTCACGTTACGGCAGCGGGTATAGCCCGCTGCCGCCATGGCCCGGGCAGCCATCAGGCTGCGTCCCCCGGACCGGCAGATGAACAGAATTTCGTCGTTCCGGCCGACCCCACCACGCTGCAGCTGCTCGTCGAGCTGCGGCACGAAAGCCGGGTTGGTCCGATTGTCCGGGAAGTGCTGCCACTCCACCCGGAAGAGCGGTTTGCCCAGGGAACTCAGGTCGGGCACACCCACGAAGGCCAGCTCGGCCACGGTGCGCACGTCCACGAGCCAAGCGTCACGCTGGCCGGCCAGCCGGGTCCAGGTTTCCTCGACGGACACCTCTTCGATTGGGACTTGGCCGACGTCTGCCACGCATACAGCTCCTGTTAGCATTCGTTGAGCCGAGACGAGTCGCATCTTGTGCAGAACGAAGGTCTGCAAAGAATACCTCGACACGGATGAAGATCGCCTCCCAGACGATCCGAGAGCAACCTCAGGTTACGCGAAGGAAACACTAATGCCGGGGCGACGCACACACACCGCACCCACAGGCGAACGCAGTTTTACAAAACTACATCTTCGGGCCAACACACGTATCCTGGGGGGATCGAAGGCCCGGTAGGAAATTGTTAACCACAAGAAGGACGCCGTTGGCAACACCGCCTGGAGGCTACGGCAGACCGTCGCTGCGCTCTCTCACGCGCCTCCCTCGGTCGTGGAAAACTCTCTTCCGAAGCCCTCTCGGAGGCGAACAACTGAGGATAAGTCCCTTGAGTCAGTGATTGAATCCACAGCCGTGTCCGCGCCCCCGCGACCTTCCCCCGAAATGCAAACGGCGCTCTCAATGAGCGCCGTTCACCTGTCACTTTTCGCTTGTAAGGCGCCGGGCCCGCCTGCCGCCTCAGCCTCGGATCTCGGTTTCGTCCGGGCCTCGAAGGATTGAATCTACAGGCATTTTCCCCGGAGAGACTCGTTTTCGGTCAGTTGCTCGGCCGACGTGGCCATTCCCGGATTGCTACATTTCCGCAACAGCACCGAAGCAAGCCGAACCTTCTCGGAAGAATCCGATTCAGTTTCTCAGGCCTTGATCGCCTTGATGCGCGCGTTGAGGCGAGAGATTTTCCGCGACGCGGTCTTCTTGTGCATCGTGCCCTTCTGCGCGCTCCGCATCAGGACCGGCTGCGCGGCCTTCAGTGCGGCCTGCGCCTCGTCTGACTTGCCCGCCGAAATGGCCTCTTCGACCTTGCGGACATGCGACTTGACGAGAGAACGGCGGCTCTTGTTGATCTCGGTGCGCCGGACCATCTGGCGCGCGGCCTTCTTGGCCGAGGACGTATTGGCCATAGTCTGTAGTCTCCTGCTGACGTGTAGTGGCTTGCGCTGCGAGCGCTCGCGGGTTCGGAAGTTCCTGCCGGGACGGCCCTGGGGCCGGCCGTCGCTGGACCAATGCGAAGAGCCGCCCGAAAACGAGTTTCGTGCGGCAAAAGGCGCTGCTCTATAGACCGCGAGCCGCGGGGCGGTCAATGAAATCGGCCCCGTCGACCCGAAAAGCCGACCGTTTGCCTGGACTTGGAACCGTGAAGATCGAGATCAGAGAAGTCCCCCCCGGTGAAGAAGGGGTCCGATACCGGGTGCCCTGGCTCGGCGCCGCAGACGTCGGCGCGACGGTCGCAACCAGCCACGAGCAGTCGCCGGAAGCGGCCCTGCGCCTGATCGGGCCCGAGGCCACCCGCGACTCGCTCGACGCTCTTTTGACCTATTGCGCCGAAAAGCGCTGTGTCGCCGACGATGCCAGCTGCCCCGGCTGCCGCAGGCGCACCACCGTCGACGGCATCGCCACTTTGGACGATTTCGTCGACCGGCACGCCCAGATCAGGATCACCGGCCGCCAGGTCACTCTGCGCGGCAGCGGGCCGCGCCACCTCGAGGCCCCCTCCCTGGAATGGCTGGCGCGCAACTGGCACGGCGAGGAATACTGGTATTGGGCCCGCCGGGTGATCCGCAAGCTGCGGCATGGAGTCCGCTCCCGGTCCGCCCCGGAGGCGACGGCAGCCGATAGCGCCGGGAAACCCGTCGTGGTCCTCGTCGAGCCGCAGCTGGCGGACAACATCGGCATGGTCGCCCGCGCCATGGCGAACTTCGGCCTCGACCAGCTCCGCCTCGTGGCACCCCGCGACGGCTGGCCAAACGAGAAGGCGCGAATCGCAGCCTCCGGCGCCACGTTCATCATCGACGAGACGGTCGCCGTTCCATCGCTCGACGCCGCCGTCGCCGATCTCACCTGGGTCTGTGCCACCACAGCCCGCCAGCGCGATCTGGCCAAACCCGTCATGACACCCGCTCAGGCGGTGGCGGAGATGCGCCGCCGTATCTCGGACGGCCAGCGCGTAGGCATCATTTTCGGGCGCGAGCGCAACGGGTTGGAGACGTCCGAGATCGCTGGCGCCGATGCCATCGTGATGGCGCCCGTGATGCCGCAGTTCGCCTCCCTGAACCTCGCCCAGTCCGTACTGCTGCTCGCCTACGAGTGGATCAAGCTGGGCAGCGAAGCGACATTGGGCCGCGTCACGACGTACGAAACCCCGCGCACGGCCGGGCTTCATCATCGCGGCTTCCAGCCCGCGACCAAGGAGGAACTCGCCGGCTTTTTCGCCCACCTCGAAGCCGAACTCGACCGCATGGGTTTCTTGTATCCGCCGGAAAAACGCCCGACGATGGTGCAAAACCTGCGCACCATGTTCACCAGGATTGAACCCACCGAGCAGGAGGTTCGCACCTTACGTGGGATGATAAAAGCACTGGTCCACGGCAAAGGACCGGGTCGGCGCGAGAGATGATCGTGGTTGCCTTAGTATTGCCTCGATTCCGGCAGAGCGAGTGCCCCGCATTCACAGGGCGTGGCGCCCGGCGTCGGCGATGCGCGGGTGCGAAAGCGGGCCATCATCCACAGCGGCGACACGACGGGAACCGGCAGCCATTGGAAGACCTGCCGGCGGACGTCCACGTCGAGATCTGAGCGGAACGGTGGCTCGCCTAGCCGGGCCAACAACAGGGGCAGAAAGTCAATGGTGGAAGATATGATCTCGGGCGCACGCGCAGCGTTGACGCGCCTGTCGTGCCTGGCGGTCGGAGCGATGTTGGCGACGGCGATCATGTGGGGCCTCGCGGCGCCCGTCGCTGCCCAGCAGGGCAAGGACCTCAGCGATCAATCTGTCAATGCGCTGATGAACTACGCCTGGGCGCTGACACCTCCGCGCTTCACCCCGCCGAACGGCAAGGAGATCATCGTCGACAAGACAAAGCGCGATCAGGTCGTCGTCCCGCTCGACGTCGCGCGCGAGGTCGTTCGCGTCGCCCGCATCAGCGCCCATGCCGAGCTTTGCGGTCTTCCCGAGGATCAGGCGTCCAACTACCGCACCATGATGGCGCGCGAGGAGGCCAAGGCCAGGTGGAGCGAGCAGCAGCTCCTCTACATCAGCCAGCTGCACCTCTTCACCGTGCAGCTTCTGAGCGGTCGCGTCCTGCTCGAGGAAAAAGACGGCGAGAAGAACGTGGTCCTGCTCGACACCTCCAAGAGCCGGGCCAAGCAGGACACCTGCAGCGATACCGAACGCGCAAAGGTTCGCGATCAGATCAAGTCGTATGTCGAGGCCACTCCGGCCAAGAAGTGACGCCGCGCGACCTGCAGGGGCGCTTGCCCCGCGGCGCACCGATGATGAATACGGCCCGGGCCTCGAGTCCGGGCCGTTGCTTTTTGACCGGTTCCGAGTGGTCGCACCGCGATCACCGTGCATGAACCTCGAGGTCTCCGAAAGAATCTGTTGCACAATTCTCGGGCAGCAAATTACGCTGCTGAAGTTTTGAGCAAACAACTCACTTTGGAGGCGCCCGAGATGCCCACGCAACCGCTGACACTGGAGGGCCTGGCCACCGGTGCCGATGTTGTCTTCCTTCTGCTCGGTGCAATCCTGGTCTTCGCCATGCACGGCGGCTTTGCGTTCCTCGAGGTCGGCACGGTCCGGCACAAGAATCAGGTCAACGCGCTGTGCAAGATCCTGGTCGATTTCGCGCTCTCGACCGTCGCCTACTTCGCCATCGGCTATACGGTGGCCTACGGCGTGACCTTCTTCGTGAACGCGGAGGCCCTCAACGGAGGTGCTGCCGGCTTCGACGCCCAGGGCTTGAGCCTGGTGAAGTTCTTCTTCTTGTGCACCTTCGCCGCCGCCATTCCGGCGATCATCTCCGGCGGCATCGCCGAACGCATGAAGTTCGGCCCCCAGTGTCTTGCCACCGTCCTGGTCGTCGGCCTGTTCTACCCCGTGTTCGAAGGCATCGTCTGGAACAAGAACCACGGCCTGCAGACCGGCGTATTCAAGGTCTGGTTCGGCGAGGAGTTCCACGATTTCGCCGGCTCCATCGTCGTCCACGCGGTCGGCGGCTGGATGGCGCTCGCCGCCGTCCGCCAGCTCGGCCCGCGACTGGGCCGCTACGCGCCCGGCCGCTCCATCGCGACGCCGCCCTCTTCGATCCCCTGGCTGGCGATGGGTTCGTGGCTCCTCTGCGTGGGCTGGTTCGGCTTCAACGTTATGAGCGCGCAGGGACTGAAGGGCGTCACCGGCCTCGTTGCCATGAATTCGCTTCTCGCCATGTGCGGCGGCATTCTGGCCGCGATGATTGCCGGCGACAACGATCCCGGCTTCGTCCACAACGGCGCCCTGGCGGGTCTGGTCGCCGTCTGTGCCGGCTCCGACGTGATGCACCCGATCGGCGCCTTTGTTACGGGCGGCGTGGCGGGTGTGATCTTCGTCACCATGTTCCAGGTCGCAACCAATCGCTGGCAGATCGACGACGTGCTCGGGGTTTGGCCCCTGCACGGCCTTTGCGGGCTGTGGGGCGGCATCGCCTGCGGCATTTTCGGCCTCAAGGCGTTCGGCGGCCTCGGCGGGGTGTCTTTCCTTGGCCAGGTCCTCGGCAGCATCGGCGGCGCGGCGTACGGCTTCCTCGCCGGTTTCGCAATTTATGTCGCGATCGACCGCATCATGGAGCTGCGCCTTTCCCCCGACGAGGAGCGCGCCGGCGCGGACCTTTCGATCCACAAGATCTCTGCGACGCCGGAAGAGGACATCCGCACCGGCAGGATGTAGTCGCGAATCCAGCAAGCGATGATTGTAGGAGCCCGGATGCTGCCCTAGCATTCGGGCTCTGCATTTTTCGGCTCGATTTCGAGGTTCAGGCCATGGCCGCCACACTCACGTTTGCCACCTTCAACCTGTTCAATCTCAACGAGCCGGGCGTTCCGGTCTAAACGGACAAGGATGGCTGGTCGAAATCCGAATACGACCGCAAGATCGAATGGACCGCACGCAACATCGCGGCGCTCAAGCCCGACGTGATGGGCTTCCAGGAACTGTGGCACGAAGCGTCCCTCGCGGCCGCGCTCGAGAAGGCTGGCCTTGCCGCCGACTATGATCTGCTCGTCCCGCCCAAGACCAACGGCAAGGCGATCGTCTGCGCGGCGATCGTCCGCAAGGGTATGCTCGTCAGTAAGCCCGATTGGATCACGGCGTTTCCCGACGAATTCGTTCTCAAGAGTTCCGGTGACGATCCCCAGACGCCGGCCATCAGCGTGTCGCTGAAGAAGTTCTCGCGGCCGGTGCTGCATTTCAGGATCGAACCACGCAAGGACGGCGAAGAGGTGCACGTCTACGTCTGCCACTTCAAATCCAAGGGACCGACCAAGGTCTTCAACGAGAAGTGGTTCAAGGAGGACAAGCAGACATACGCCCCCCATTCAGACAATCTCGGCGCCGCCATCTCGACCATCCGGCGCACCGCGGAAGCTTCCGCGCTCCGCTTCATCCTCACGAAGCAGATGAAGGGCTCGAAGATCCCTGTCGTCGTCCTGGGCGACGTCAACGACGGCCAGGACAGCAACACCGTGAACATCGTGACGGAGCAGCCGCGCTACCTGTTCGGCGATTCCCAGGGCGGCGCCGACACCAAGCTCTATACGGCACAGACGCTCCAGGAGTTCCGCAACACGCGCGACGTCTACTACACGCACGTACACCAGGGGATCATGGAGTCGCTGGATCACATCCTGGTCAGCGAGGAATTCTACGATCACAGCCGCGACCGCATCTGGATGTTCGACGGCATGATCGTCGCCAACGACCACCTCAATTCCGATAACCACAAGGAAGACGGCACCAACGATCACGGAATCATCTGCGCCCGCTTCCGCTACAAGCCTCGCAAGCCGTGATCCCCAAGGCCTGCGCCGGTTCGATCTCCCGCGCGGCGGCTGCGACGGCAGGGTTGTGTGCTCCGGAAGGTCGCGTTATGCGTCGCCCCGGAACATGACTTCAGACTGGACACCGTAAAGCCATGGGCATGAACTTGATCGCCGGCTTGCGCGGCAGCGCCCGCGAGCTGCCCGAGAGCGGCATCGTCAGGGTCTTCAACCACGGCCGCACCAAGCCGGGACTGATCCCGCTGTGGGCCGGTGAAGGGGACCTGCCGACGCCGGCATTCATCTGCGAGGCGACAGCGAAGTCGCTGGCTGCAGGGGAGACGTTCTACACCTACCAGCGCGGCATCCCTCCGCTGCGCGAAGCACTCGCCCGCTACCATCAGCGCCTCTATGCGCGCCAGTTCTCGCCGGAGGAGTTCTTCGTCGTCGGCGGCGGCATGCAGGCGATCCAGCTCGCCATGCAGATGACAGTCGGCGCTGGCGACGAGGTGCTCATCCCCTCTCCGGCCTGGCCGAACTCGCTCGGCGCGGCCCTCGCGCAGGGCGGGCGGCCCGTGACCGTTCCCATGCGGCCCGACCCCGTCCGCGGCTGGACGCTCGACCTCGACCGGCTTTTCGCCGCAGCGACGCCGCGCACGCGCGCCATATTCCTGAACTCCCCCTCCAATCCGACCGGCTGGACCGCGACGCGGGAGGAACTGCGCGCGATCCTGGATTTCTGCCGCGCCCGCGGCCTATGGATCATCGCCGACGAGATCTACGGTCGGTTCCACTACGGCGACGGCCTGGCGCCGAGCCTTCAGGACATCCGCGAGGCCGGCGACCGCATCCTCTTCGTTCAGACCTTCTCGAAGAACTGGGCGATGACCGGCTGGCGCATCGGCTGGCTGCAGGCCCCCGCGGAACTCGGGCAGGTGATCGAGAATCTGGTCCAGTACAATACGTCGGGTGTCGCCCCGTTCATGCAGAAGGGTGCCCTGGCCGCGATCGAAGACGGCGAGCCGTTCGTGAAAGACATGCTCGCCCGTGCGCGGGAATGCCGCGACATCGTCAATGCCGCACTCTCGCGGGTCAACTCGATCCGCTACGCGCCGCCGGCGGGAGCCTTCTACGCGTTCTTTTCTGCCGATGGCAGCGACAATTCCCGCG
>CAYMEB010000126.1:0-13592 GCA_964389095.1 uncultured Hyphomicrobiaceae bacterium | reverse complement strand
TGCGCGCGGCCGACGGCGGCGCGTGGCGGCTCGTGGTGGCGCCGATCGTGATGGGTCGCGTGCGCATGGAGCTGGCGGAGGTGGTGTTCGGGGGGTATCTGGAGGAGGAGCGGGATGGGGAGTGGGGTGTGGGGTGGGTGGGGAGGGAGGAGTGATGAGCAAGGATCGAATTCTTCGGCATCGAGCCAATTGCCACTTCGGCCCGGCGATGACGGCAGCCCTAGGTCCAATTCGAGCCCCTACATCGATCGAGATCTCTTCAACATCAGCCCGAGAGTTTCACTACCACCTCACGAGTCGTCGGCATTACACTTCAATGGTTAGGTGGCTGGACCGCAGCCATAACCGAGGGCGCTCCATGAGAGATGAAGCTGCAACGATCGCCGACTGCGAGATTCCAGCGGCTGGCGTGTCAACGAAAGATTGCGATCAGGATTTCATCGAAGGCAAGCCAGCCATTCGTGTCGAACTGACTTCTGACTGGAGAAGTTGGCTATTGACGGTGGGACAAGCCGTTTCGCCTGCCTCCCCCCAGAGAAAGGCTTCGCCATCAGGAGGTCGCCGCCAACTTCTGTTTATTGGAGTACCCGGCCCGACGAGCGCCGCCCAGCTCATCTGCCTCTCCGCGGTCATGCACGAGGCGGCATTCGGGCCGAACACATCGAAAGAGGCTCACTTTCAAAACCTGAGAGATGCCTTCCTCAGATGTTGCGAGTCCCAAGACCTGCAATCGTCCACTCAACTGCGATCAGTGAGGCGCGGCGAGACTTCGCTTGCATTCAAGTTCGTCATCGATAACCGCAACCAGATCCAAATCGCAGAAGACAGAGCAAAGATTAGGCAGCCACGGTTTCGAAATTCCCACAAACGACCTCTTCAGCTTCCGAGAAGGATCGGACTCGACAACTGCTTCGAGTACTTCCTGGAAGGACAAGTGCCGATCTTCAACCCAGACTCCCCTGCGGGGACTCTCGGAGCAACTGCCGAGACGCACTGCGCTCAGCTTGGCATGAGCGCGAAAGAGATCGAGAACGCGCGTCTGGAGAGCCGTTTCCATGACAACTCAATCGCCCTCGTTCTACCGCCCTGTGGTCGCGATGCCTACTTGCGAGATCGTGTAAATGGTCACCGAGCCGACCCGCAACTTGCGAATTTCATGAATGCGGCCCTCAATCCTGATGGACCGAGCCGGCTCCAACTGCTCAGCAGTCGGGGCGATTCGCTGCTGAAGGAGATGGATGCCGCGACAGAACTCTCCAAGGCTCCGCCCCGACTTGTCATTGTGGAAGGCATCGAGGCCATGGTGCGCTTCAGCAACGTCCTCGCCGGAGACTCATCGAGGTGGACATGCAACGGCCCGTTCCGGGGCGATATCGTTTGCATCGCGGACACATGCGAGCCAAACGAGCAACTCGAAGCCTTGGGCTCCCTCATTCACGAACGAGAAAGCTATTTCGAAACATGTGAACTGCCCGCCGAACTGAGGGCCGTGCCGAGCGGTTTCAGTGCACGGCTCATGGTCGAGAGGCAATCGTCATGAGCGATCTGCTTCTGGATCGAATTCATGACGCTCGCGGGGTACTGAGTGTGAGGGTCGTTGAAACCGCACCGGATGAACTCCATCAACGATTGCTCAATGCCGTACAGGCGTTGAGCAAAGCACTCCGAAGACCCGAAGATGATGGGGCGACGGAAGAGATCTGCATTCGCATCAGCAAGTTTCTCGGGCGGTATCTCGGACGCCTCTTGACGCCAACAACCAGCTGGACCGACGAGATTCGCCTACTTTGGCCCGAAGGATTTGATCCACTCCGCAGGCTCGACTCGGAGTGCAGATCCCTTTACCTTGAGCTGCGGATCGCCTGCGAGCAACTCGATCAGTCGCCGCGCCCCCATCCGCTACTGGGTCCTTTTCAGCGAGCAGTGTCCCAAGCTCACGCCGATGGCCGAAACTTTCGGATCTGGACAAACTCTCGCGATGCGATTTCCACGGCGCGCGCCCACGCACCGAATGTCTCAGACCTTCTCTCGGATCATCGCTGGCTGAGAACGGTGCCCCAGTACCGCGCCGCCGAGCCTTTCGACACGCTGCTGTTCTTTGGACAAATGGGTCGCAAAGGAATGCTGGAGTTTCCGCGCTGCCTCCTGCACGCGGCCAAGTACGAGGAAATGGTCTATTTGCATCTTGCCGTGGGAAGGGATGCATTTCCTGCTGGGATGTTTGTTGAACCGCTTCACGGAATCGAGGCAAACCCGCGAGCATCGGCGGAATTCCAGTTCGCCGGCCGCCGAGTATCCGTGCACCGTCGATTCGAAGCCGCATCGGAAGAGCCGTCGGCGATCCTGCCCGCGGTCGGTGGTATCGATCTTGAGGCGATCGAGGCGATCGGCACGAGTGCCCAGGACGAATCGACAGATCCCGGATTGACGATTCCGGTTCTTCTTGACGGCAAAGTCGAGTGGTTCGCCGAGCAGAGCCCGGTTCTCGTCATCGATCACACAGGAGCCTGCCGACGATCAGCCGCCATCGACTTGCGGAACCATGACGTGATTGCAAGGCCGAGTTGCCTCGCCAAGGACGTCGAAGGCAGGACCGATGGCAAGCAACGACCGATGGCACGGGTCTGGAAGGAGACCCTGCAACGCCTGATCGAGCGCGAGGATCACAAAACCAGCTTCATCGAGAGGCGCCTCAGGGAACTTGGCGTTTCGCTCGCCGATCTTGGTGGCGCAATTCATCGATGGAAGGCGCCCGAGACTTCGGTCGTCCATGGGCCGGATGCACGGGAGGTCTTCGAAACTCTCATCGAATTTCTCTGGCCTTACATCAACCCGGCAGCTCGCGCTCCTCACGACTCGGCCGAGGATTGGACCAACGCCGCTTGGGCGGAGATTGCAGCATCGCGGGCAAGCAACGCAATTCTCGCGATTGAGGCATCACGAACGGCGCTCAATGCGATCGAGGAGCACCTCCACCGCCTCGGACAGGCAGGCAGAGCAGCTCTCGCCACGAGCCGCGATACGAAAGGCTGGGCGAACAATCTCACAACGAAGTGCGGAGTGAGGTTCTTCCTCTCACGGGTCGGATGATTCCCAGAAAGGCGGCCAGGCGCGCCTCCGCAGGCCCCCCGGGGGCAGAAGAACAAGTTGTCTCCCAATGACCGTACTCATTCCGAATTACGCACCAAATGAACCGCCGGGCGAAGTTCGAGTCTTCGGACTCTTCGAGCGATCGACGCTCCCCTGGACCGTCATCCACAGTCTTGACCTATGCCCGTGGAATCGATCGCGCCGAACCGAGATCGACTTTCTCGCGATCATCCCCTCGCATGGCCTGATGTGTGTGGAAGTCAAGTCTCATGAGGGCGTTCACTTTGATGGCCGGCAATGGTTCCCAAGATCAATCGAGGAGAACCCCTTCGATCAAGCGATGAATGCACGCAAGACCCTCGAGCGACAAATTCGCCAGCGACGACCGGAATGGCGGGATATCCCGATCTCGCATTGCCTCATCTTCACTCATGCGGACTTTGAGGTACGCGAGGGTCTCGAGGTCAGCCCTTGGCACCTGATGGACCAAAGCGCTCTTGAGCAGTTCAGGCATCCGGACCATTTCGGCGAAGACTTGATCGGCCGTTTCGAGCACGAGCTCCGACACGACGGCTCACTCTCGCAAATGAGACGTCCGCTGGATGGCCCCACCGTGCAGGCGATCGTCGACTTCTGCCTTCCTGTTCGCCGAAGAGTTCCTACTCCCAGGGAAGAGTTGGCTCGTCGAGCGGATCAGATGGAACGGCATCTTCGCGAACAGCAGCAGCCCGTTCTGAAACTGCACGAAAGAAACGACCGGATCCTCATCGACGGCCCCGCCGGATCCGGCAAGACCTTGATCGCCGAGGAAATCGCGCTCCGCGACGCGCTTGCGGGAAGGCGGACTGCGCTTCTCTGTTTCAACAACCTCATTGGGAATCACCTCAAGGACAGGGCCGCAAGCAGGAACCCGTCGCCCCCGAACCTCGTGGTCGGGACGGCGCACAAGGTGCTGATGGACCTGCTCGAGATCGAGGTGCCTGAGGCGGCAAGCCCCTCCTTCTGGGATGAGCAGTTCATCGACATGGCCCTCGATCGACTCACGAATCCGAAGTTCCAAAGCACCGCCGCGTTCGACAGCCTCGTGATCGATGAGGCACAAGATCTCCTCGCGCGACCCGCGCTCTGGCACTGCGTGCAGCAGCTTGCTCGCGGCGGAATCGCTTGCGGTCGAGTTGCGGTATTTGGCGACTTCGAACATCAAGTGCTTGGCGATCGCGCAATCGTGCGACAGGAACTTGATTCACTTCGAAACTCCGCGCATCCGGCAGAGTGGTCACTGACCGAGAATTGCCGGAACTATCGCGGCGTCGGAGACCTTGCGGAACGCGTTGCACGACACCCACGGCCCGTCTACCAAGGGTTCCGACGTGGCGACGGGCCGCTGGAGTGCGTGAATTTCAGGCCATATTCAGACCGCGCCGACCAGGTCGCCAAGTTGCAGGAGGTGCTAAGGTCAGCTGCCGAGCGGGGCTTCGATGCCAGATCGATTTGCATACTCACCTGTGCAACAGCCCAACAACCGACAGCGGCCACCGAGCTCGCAAAGCGAGGCTGGCGCCTCAATCACGCCGGCAGTTCGGCACCGACCACTCGATTCTGTGACGTGCGGACATTCAAGGGCATGGAGGCTCGCATGATCATCATCACGGACATTGACCAGAGTGCCCTCGACGATCCGGACTTGCTGTTCACCGCAATCACCAGATCAACCGAGGAGGTCACCCTTCTTGCCGAATCTGACGTAGCCAGAAAGCTCGCGCAGCTTCTTCTCTGAAAGGCCCCACGACCATGTCCAAAGAGTCGCGCGCAAGCATGATCGAGAGCCTCTTCGCTGAAGTCCATGGGCCCCGGAGCCCGTCGGAGGGATCGCCGCACTTGACGCAGGACGGTGACTCACAACGGGCAAGCGATCCAAACATCGGAATAGATCTGCACTTTTGGAGGCCGGAGCCCGGGGCCGCAAGCGAGGAGCTGCTGTACGCGGAAAGGCCTGCCACAAAGTACGGGGTCGGACTTCTGCACCCGAAGGCCTCAGCGCAATCAACCTCCAACGAGCCAGTTGCGATCCAAGAGACCGACGAACTTCCCGCAGAGGAAGAGCCGGCCGAGCAAGCCGACGCGATCTACAACCTCACCGAAGATGAGGACGAGGAAATCGTGTCACCAGATGCTTTTCGTTCGGATAGTGTGGGCATCTCCTTTTGTCTCGCGCCAGATGACGAAGGCTCGATCGAGTTCTCCGTGCCCTCCCAGTTCGATCGATTGTGGCAATCCGTCGACTGCGCTCCCTCGCGAACGAATGGGATCTATCAGCGAAAGACTGTCCTGCATTCAGACGGAAAGCACGAGAAAAAGATCAGTTGCTGGGCCCGCCGCCCGGCAACAGATGATCGCTCGACCGTCACCATCAGCCTGAAGGAACTCCGCGCAAACCGGTGCCTCCGCGCACAGATACCGTTGCATCCGGCCGCTCCACAGGGCCTTGAACTTGGTCTCGACTGCTGGACTCGCGAGGCCACAGTCGCGAATGAGCGTGTGACAGTGGTCACCGCGTTCCTTCGCAACTGCTCTCAGCCACCCGCCGCGGGGAATCGCGATGATTACATTCTCTTTCAGGCACTACTGATGGCGCGATCGATTGGGGGCGCTCGACTGCGGCCCTATCCGAGCGAGGATGGACTTGCATCAAGTGGCAGCGCGACCGAAGACGAACGCAGCCTTGCGCTCCTTTACCGCGACGAACAGACATGGGCCATCGGACACGGCTGCGCCGCCGGCTGGTCCCGCAACAATTCAGATTCTTCATCGGCACCCGAAACAGTCTTCACCGACAATTTCCCGGCGTGCGAACTCCCCAGCGTGACCCCGGACATCACGGATGAGCGCGGCAATCGACTCGAAGTCAGGATGCACGACCTGTGGAAACTGCCAGATTCAGATCTGGAGCAGTCGAGCGGTTGGCGCCAGTTGTTGGGACTGACCGAGGCATACGAGCGATGGATTGAAGCGCTTGAACCCAGTACCGTGTCGAAGTTCCACAAGGACGCTGAGCTGCACAAGAAGAAGTGCGTGGACTGGCTTGGGCGCATGAAGGCTGGTCTCGAGATCCTGAAGTCGGAGCCACTCGCACTTCGGGCTTTCCGGCTGGCGAATCAGGCCATGCTCCTGCAGCAGATCGCCACCAAACTCAACCCGCGGACCACCGAAGTTCGAGGGGCTGCGGACCGTTGCCCGATGAAACGGCTCGATTCTTGGGACGAGCAGGCCCATCCAACAATCGGGAAGTGGCGACCGTTTCAGGCTGCATTCCTGCTCGCAAGCATTTCCGGGATATGGGATCCAAGCCACGCCGACCGAGGGAAGGCGGACGTCATCTGGTTCCCCACCGGCGGCGGCAAGACCGAGGCCTATCTGGTCGTCGCGGCATTTGCGATCTTCTTGAGGCGCTTAAGGGGCAGTCAGCAGGCGCTCAAGTGCGACGGCACTGCGGTCTTCATGCGCTACACGCTTAGGATGCTGACCGCTCAGCAGTTCCAGCGCGCGTCCGCTTTAGCCTGTGCGATGGAATGTATCCGTCAAAGCGAGAAACTTGATGGAGGAAGAATCTCGGTAGGCCTTTGGCTCGGGCAAAAGGCGACACCGAATAATCGCAAAAAAGCCCGCAACAAGGTCCATAGATACCGAGACAGCCCGCATCGCGAGGGCAATCCCCTCGTGACTGACCGATGCGCGTGGTGCGGGCGTGCGATTGGTGTCTTTAACGGCGAATTGCAAGGGATCTATCAAATCGGCGTGAATGACAACAAGGGCCCGCGTGTTCGCTGCCCCGATCCAAGCTGCACATTCGGCAGAGAAGGCAGGTGGTTGCCTATCGAAGTCATCGACGAGAGCATTTACGAGCAGCCCCCAACGTTTGTGATCGCGACAGCGGACAAGTTCGCACTGATGGCCTGGAAGCCACAGGCTGGTCACCTTTTTGGATTCGAGCATTCAGATACTTCTGTGCCCAAGCGCTCAAACCTGCCTCCGTCACTCATTCTTCAGGACGAGTTGCATCTGATCTCGGGGCCGCTTGGAACCATTTACGGAATCTACGAGTGTGCCATTGATGGCCTATGCACCGGTCCTGACGGCCATCGGCCGAAGATCATCGCCTCGAGTGCCACCGTCCGCGACGTCTCCAAGCAGACGAGTCTTCTATACGGAGACCGACCGGCGGCGGTGTTTCCGAGTCCGGGCCTATCCATGGCAGACTCCTTCTTTGGGCGTTACGACAGGTCCGACGCCACCAAGGAACTCGCCCCAGGCCGACTCTATCTCGGGATCCATGCCACCAGCTGGTCGCCAAAGACAGCTCAGGTACGTACCGCCGCCACCCTGCTCCACGCTGCCGGCAAACTCGACCCCGCATCGCAGGATCCGTGGATGACCCTGATGGGGTTCTACAACAGCCTGCGCGAACTCGGCGGGGCTCATACCCTGTTCGCGGACGACGTGAGAAAGCGCCTCCGTTTCCTGCATCGCCGGGATCGGGTCGGCGATTCTTGCCAGCCGAGACTCCTGCGCACGCGTATTGAGCTTTCGTCGCGTCACCCCCAGTCGCGGCTGGTCGAGTACATGACACAGCTTGCCGAACCCGCAAGCAGTCATGAGGGAATCGACGTGTGCCTCGCCTCGAACATCATCGAGGTCGGGATCGACATTGAGCGGCTTTCCCTGATGATGGTTGTTGGACAGCCCAAGAGCACTTCGACCTACATTCAGGCCACGGGCCGCGTCGGTCGAAAGCCGCGGGAGGCACCGGGGCTCGTTGTAACGCTGCTGAGCCCCACCAAGTCCCGCGACAGATCGCACTTCGAGCAGTTCCATACCTTTCACCGCAGGCTCTACGAACGCGTTGAGCCTGGCAGCGTCACGCCACAAGCTCCCCAAGCCCTCCGATGGGCCGCGATTGGCGCCATTCTGCTTCATGCCCGTCAGCATTCCCAGCCGGGCAAGCCGGATCCGAAGATATACGGTAGGCACATCAGATCCGCGACCGATCAACTGCAGTCGCGGCTTGATGAGGCGATGTCTTCTGCTGGAGTTCCGGACGAGGCGCGCCAGCTTGCCCGTGCCGTCATCGACGAGCAGAGTGCCAGCTTGCTGCGCAAGATGGATAACGGAGGAATCCCGCACACAGAATGGGAAAAATTCCCGCCGAAATCTGACGGCGACTATCTGCTCCTCTGGCCAGGACAGAAGTATTCAGAGTCGCAGCGGAGTCGTGGCTGCGAGATTCCCACGACCCTTCGTGAAGTCGACGCAGGGTCAGAAATTGCCATTCGGGATGTCTATCCCCCGGTCTAATCCGTCGGAGCCAAAGAAATGCCTGAGATTCGCCGCAGTCAACTCCTGTATCCGTTTGGCGTTGGTGCAATTCAAGTTGACCCATCTGGCCGCAGCATGATCACCTGCGGCCTCGATCATTGGTTCACGCCGCTCAATGCAAACCAATTCGTAGAAGAAAAAAAACAGGAACACCTTGCGCGCACGATCGCTGCACACGCGGTCGCGTCGCCACGAATCGAAGAGATACTCGGCAACGTCTCGCTGCGATCCCCCCCGGAGATAGCCGAAGAGCACCAGGGCCAGATTGAACCGCAGTTTAAGGTGCCCGCCGCGTGGTTTCCCTGCTGGGGCTGGTTCGGAACCAGCGGAATCCTTGAGCAGATTCAACCTCACGGGCAGTTCCCTAGGCGATTTACGCAGGTTCGCTTTGCAATGGCCTGCAGCCAAGGCCATCTCTGCGAGTTTCCGTGGCAAAGGTGGACCGAATGCGACTGCAAGGCACCGCGACGGCGGCTCATTGATCCCGGAACTGGAGATCTCGGGTCCATTCGCGTGAAGTGCGATATCTGCGGCAAGTCAGCGTCGATGTTGAATGCGCTTTCGGGGGCGGACGATTCGGAGAGTAGTCCGATGGCACAGCGTGGCATCAAGTGCGATGGATCAAAGCCCTGGCTCGGAATTGCGAGCAGCCACTGCGACGAAGTCCCAGTCGGAGTCCTGATTGGCGCTTCAAATGTGCACTTTCCCACGATTCTCAGCGCGCTGAATCTGCCGGTGGCGACAAGCAAGCGCAACTCCGTCCATGCCTGCGTTGAGGTCGCAAGAGATCTCCTCCCCCAATCGCTTTCCAAACTGAAGGCGCTGCGGGAGTTGGAAAATGGGGACAACGATTATGCGGCACAGCAGCTGTTCGATAAACCCGAGCGATACGGCTTCACAAGGCAGCCCGATCGACCGGACAAGATATTCCTCCAAGACAACGCCTTAGACCGCCAACAGGCGGTTGACTTCGTGAAACTCGCCCTCGATCCCAAAGCGCGCATCCCCGGCGTCGACGTTGCATCCGACTCCAAGGACATGAAGTTGCGCCGCGAGGAACTTTCCGTCCTCCGCTCTGGCGTCTGCACTTCGCCTCTCGAGACGATCGCTCGTCCCGTTCCAGCAATCTGCCAAGGATTCCTCGAGGAGGTGCATGCAGTCCGTCGGCTGCGGGAGGTCCGTGCATTCGCCGACTTCTCCCGGCTCACCCCGGAGAAGTTTGATCGCGATGATCCGGACAATCGCCTCCGAATGCTGTTCCGGAATGTTCCAAGCAAGGCTTCTGACCGATGGGTTCCCGCCATTCGATTCAATGGGGAGGGAATCCTGCTCGTCGTCCGCGAGGAGGCGATCCGCGACTGGCATCGACGCCAAGCCGAATCGATTGCAGAGCGTATCGATCCGAATTTCTGCGACAGACTGTTTTCTGAAATCCGCCTCGCGCCGGCCCAAGGCCTGAATTGGCAGTGGGCATCGCGCTACATTCTGCTCCACTCGCTCTCGCACATGTTCATTCAGTCCCTGTCTTTCAGTTCCGGCTATTCGATGTCTTCGATTCGAGAACGACTTTTCGTCTCCGCGGATGAGGAAAGACCAATGGCTTCGATTCTTCTCTACACCGTTGCCGACGGCGCCAAGGGCACTACGGGCGGGTTGGTCGCCGCTGCCGAGGGCGAGAGCCTCGCGACCGTTGTTTCGAAGGCTCTCATTCGCGGGTGCTGGTGCTCCGCGGACCCCGTCTGCTCCGAAATGCGAGGCCAAGGCTGGCGGAAAGTGAATCACGCGGCATGCCAAGCCTGCGTGCTCCTACCCGAGACATCCTGCGAGACGTTCAACTGCGGTCTCGACCGAGCTCTGGTGGTCGGCACCCCGTCGGATCGCGGATTGGGCTTCGCCGATGGGATGCTTCGTACGCTGATGGGCAGCTGATCACCCAGAATTTGCCGCATTCACCAGCTGCGTTCAGGCTCGGTTCTGGCGCCTTCGGACTCCAGCGCAATGTTGGAATTGCCAAGGCTTAACGCATGATTTGAGTCCCAAATGAGTCGCCCCGGGTAGATAGCATCAGACGACCCAATGACCGAACGCTCGACCATTCGCACTCGAGTGCCCCCGCGGCGCGACCTTCCCCCAACCCTGCCATTTGGGGAAGGGAGTCGAGTAACGCTTCCGAGGATCGGGTTCCACTTCACCTTCATCGATCTATTCGCCGGCATCGGCGGCTTCCGCATCGGGCTCGAGCGCCTCGGCGGCAAGTGCGCGTTCACCTCCGAGTGGGATCGCAACTCGCAGAAGACGTACGCGGCATGGTTCGGCGACAAGCCGCACGGCGACATCAACTCGATCGATCCCCGCGAGATTCCGGATCACGACATCCTCGCCGCCGGCTTCCCCTGCCAGCCGTTCTCGATCGCTGGCGTCTCCAAGAAGAGATCCCTCGGACAGCCGGACGGCTTCCGTTGCGAGCGCCAGGGAAACCTGTTCTTCCGGATCTGCGACATCGCCCGCATCAAGCGGCCGCCCGTGCTGCTACTCGAGAATGTGAAGAATCTCCGCTCTCACGACAAGGGAAAGACATGGGCCGTCATCGAGCACACGCTAGCGAATGAACTTGGTTACAAGGTCCACGCGTCGATCCTTGACGCCGCCCACTGGGTGCCCCAGCACCGGGAGAGGGTGTTCATCGTCTGCCTTGACCGCAGCGTGTTTGGCGATCTCGCGACCACCTTCCTCTTCCCCGAACTGCCGACCACGGGCCGTCCGCGACTCCAGAGCATCCTGGAGGCTCGCCCAGACCCCAAGTACACGCTGTCCGACAAGCTCTGGCAGTACCTCCAGAACTACGCCAAGAAGCACCAGGCCAAGGGCAATGGGTTCGGTTTTGGAATCGTAGATCCGAAAGCCGATCCCGATCAGGTCACCCGGACGCTGAGTGCACGCTACTACAAGGACGGCTCGGAAATCCTGATCCGACAGGGTGGGGGACGCAATCCGCGACGCCTGACGCCCCTCGAGTGCGCGAGACTCATGGGATTCACGGACAAGGTCAAGTCTGCCTCAGACGTGGTCGTTGCCGATACCCAGGCGTATCGACAGTTCGGAAACTCGGTGGCGCCGCCGGTCGTCGAAGCCGTGGGAACCGAGATCCTTCGGGTCATCGATCGTCTGCGCATTGGCGGCACGCCGAACGGCTGCGCGATCAAGCGGCCGATGACGGTTCGTGCGGCGCGGGCCTGAGGCGTGGCAACCTCGCGCAGCGTCCAGCTCTCCGTCATCAGACGAAGATTTCGGGCGCTTGGCTGCGATCGGTTGTATGCCAAGATCCTGTCGCCCAATGACAACTCGAAGAACCAGATCTACCTTGGACCAAGCTTTGATGCCGTGCAGCTGCTGCCGAACCATGGCATCACCGGCGATGTCCGCACAGGCCGACCGAATCTGAAGGCACGGCTTTCCTTCGCATGGCTTGATGGTCGCGGCAGGGTCAGCTCCGCCCCAAATGCGACACTGATCCTCTACCCACAGTATCCCGAGGTCCGCCTTTCCGGCTTCCTTCGCGGCTGCAGGGGTGCACCGAGCGGTCTCATGACATCACGCAAGGCAGATCGGGTGCTGCTTCTTGGGGTAAGGCCTTGCGGGGACGTGATCGCGTTCGTGCTCGCACCGAGCGCCCCGGCCGCTCGCGAGGCACTCAGGCTCTCGCGGGATCCCGCAGCCCCAATGCTGTTGGATCTTGGACTCTCCAGAACCGACTCCCGCAGTTCCCTGCTTCAGCAGATTCGGCGCATTCACGAGAAGGGATTCATCGAGAGCAAGCGACTCAACGGCAATGGCGAGCTTGTGCCATGCGATGCCTCGAACTGTGGCGGCTGCACGCTCGAGGCTGAGCTGGGAATACGCTCGAACAGCAGCAAGGCGCCCGATTATCTCGGGTGGGAAGTCAAGCAGCATGCCACGAGCACGCTCGCCCGCGTCAGCAATTCAAAGCCGATCACCCTGCTGACTCCAGAGCCCGACGGCGGCATCTATGCGACGGACACCTTGAGTTTCGTCAGGCAATTCGGCTATCGCGACCGCAAGGGTCGCGCCGATCGGTTGAACGTGGGCGGCAGACATCACGTGAATAAGGTCTGTTCCCGAACCGGCCTCGTGCTTCGGATTCGCGGACTTGATGCAGATGGACGCAAGGCGTCGGTTCGTGGGGCCGTCGAACTGGTTTCGCCAACCCGCAAGATCGCGGCATCTTGGTCGTTCGCGAAGTTGTTCGAGCACTGGACGAGAAAGCACAACAAGGCGATCTACGTACCGGCTGTGATGAAGGAGGGTCGGACTCGCTACTACTGGTTCGGCAGCAAGGTCCGACTGGCCATCGGAACAAGTCCGCTCTTGCTTCTGAAGGCACTTCGCACAGGAGTCGTGTTCTACGATCCCGGAACCAAGCTTGAGCGTGCTTCCTCGAAGAAGCCAGCGCTCAAGAAGCGGAACCAGTTCCGCGTGGCGCTCAAGGACATCCATCAGCTGTACGAGCGGGTCGAAAACGTCGACGCATGCAAGTAGGCAGCATCCGGCGAAGAGCCTTTGGATCTTCCCGAAGCCGCTGCACCGAGCATTCCCAGAGGACGACCGGAGTCCAACCCAGCTGGCGCAGACACCGCAAGACTCTCCTGTCCCGCCGCCTATTTGCCTCAAACTTGGCTTTCCAGAAGCCGACCCTGGAGGAAGGCATCGCGGCATTCCTGCAATGCCGGTGCCTGTGCCAGAAGCACCCGTGAACGAATATCGCGACGCGGTACCTCGGAAGCACGATGTCTGGAGTCCCGGGCAGGTTTCGAACATTCAGCCTGAAACGGAAGCCTTCTCGGTGCAGCACGCGACGCACAATCAACTCAGGCTCCGTGTCGCGGCCCCGGATGGCTGCCATGATTCGGCTGCGCGTTTCCTTGGGGAATCGATCCACCATACGCTGAAGGTAGGTCACGAAGGTCCTGTCTGGGGTGAGTCACGAATCCTCGTGACCTAAATGTGTCCCGTTTCCCGTGACACACTTGGAACATGGCAAGCACTTCCCCCCCCGCCCCCCCCCCCCCCCCCCCCCTCCCCCCCCCCCCCCCCCCCCCCCCCCCCCCCCC
>CAYMEB010000125.1:0-13643 GCA_964389095.1 uncultured Hyphomicrobiaceae bacterium | reverse complement strand
GCCCAAAGCCGCCGCCTGAGCCATCAGGCCGTCACCAAGATTTGGCGATAGCTCGTGGCGCAGGCGCGATGCCTCTTCCCAGGGGTGAGGCTGGCACTTGCAGGCGGCATCGTACTTGGTGCGGTAGAGGAAAGCGGTGGGGAGCTTCGTGTAGAGCTGGCCTTTGAGGTCCTGCATGTCGTCCACCTCCTCGCCCGGGTTCCGGTAGACGTAGAGCTTAGCGCCGGCACAGGAGGCCTCGCAGCGGATTGCGTCGCGTTCGAAGTTGGACCTGGAGGTGGCGAAGCTGACCGGCCAATAATAGCCGTCACAGAGGCGGACACAGACGGTGCGGTAGGTGCCGGTACTCTGTCCCCAGCCACGGTAGCCGGGCGGAAAACCCCGGCTGCCGAATGGCGACAGGTTGTCCGGCCAGCCCATACCGAGCTGGTTCGCCTTGGGAGCGCTCCCCGAGGAGCCGAACGACCAGGAGGCGGAACCTGAGCCTCCGGACCTCTGCTTCGCCCAATAGCCCGGGTCGCGCAGCTGCCTGGCCCATTCCTCATCGACAGTTTGGATCATTTTGCCGCTGCGTGCGACGACCGTTCCCGTGACGACCGGCGTATCGAAGCGAACGAGCTCATGGGGAACTCGGACGGTGACCGCGGTCGCTTCCGCGCCGCCGCGCGGTCCTGCCGACAAGCGGTTACCGGCGGCGACGAGAACAGCGACGGTCAGGACGGCCGCCAAGGCACAGGAAGCGGCGGTCACCAAGGATGTAAAACGGCATCCACCCGGGGACGAGCGGCCGAGACGCAACGACATGACGGACCTGATACTGCGAACCACAAAACCGGGAGCGAACATAGCTCCACACCGTACCGGAACCAATCTCCGGGCACGGAAACAGTGAATACGGATCGACAGGAAATGCGCAACCGCCTTTAGGCCTATTGGTTGCGCATCGATGAGGTAACGTCAGCGGTCTGAACGTCAGCGCGGGGCGAGGCGGATGGCACCGTCCAGCCGGATGCCTTCGCCGTTAATCATGACGTTTTCGCAGATATGGCACGCGAGCGCCGCATACTCCGTCGGATTGCCCAGGCGAGACGGGAACGGGATGGAGGCGGCGAGCGCATTGCGCGCCTCTTCCGGCAAGCCGTCGAACATCGGCGTGTGGAAGAGGCCGGGCATTATGGTGACGACGCGGATTCCGGTCTGCGCCAGGTCGCGGGCAACGGGAAGGGTCATCCCGAGCACGCCTCCCTTGGATGCCGAATAGGCAACCTGGCCGATCTGTCCGTCGGTCGCGGCGACGGATGCCGTGCAGATCATCACGCCGCGCTCGCTGTCACTTCCGACGGGTGCCAGGGTCTGCATATGGGCGGCCGATTTCGCCATCATCAGGAAGGTTCCGATCAGGTTGATCTGTATCACCTTCGTGAAGCTTGCGAGATCGTGAGGCTCGATCGCCCCGGTGTCCTTGTTCTTGCGGGTGATGCGCTTCGCGATGCCGATACCCGCGCAATTGACCAGCACGCGCTCGCCACCGAGGTCCTTGCGGGACTGCGCGAACGCGGCGTCGACCGACGCTTCGCTGGTCACATCACACTTGTAGAAGCGTCCGCCGATGGCGGCGGCGTGCTTGGCTCCGAGTGCTTCGTTGAGGTCGAAAATGGCGACCTTGGCGCCTTTGGCGGCGAGAGCGGCGGCGGTTGCGCCGCCCAGGCCCGATGCGCCGCCTGTGACGACGGCCGTGATATCCTTGCCCAGTTGCATGACGTTTGTCTCCAGCGCCGGTTGTCGAACCCGACGGTTTGCTAGTCGTGGGAAGCGTAGGCCGCAAGCCGCCTCGCGGGCGGGCCGGCTGCCCAGATCTCACCCGTAGCTGCGATCGTCGGCAATGACTTTGCCGTCGTTGGGCAGGCTGCCGGGTGCGACAATCTCGACCACGCCCTTGAGCTTGGTGATGGCCTGCATGGCATCGCCGATCCGCTCCGCGAGGCCGGCGGCGGCGGCGGCTTCGGCCTTGAGGGTCATGGTGTCCTGTTCGCCGGATCGCCCGACGACGAGGCGCAGCCGGCCGAGGTCGGGAAAGCGCTTGGCGATCTCGGCGATCTGCTCGGGATGCACGAACATGCCTTTGACTTTGGTGGTCTGGTCGGCGCGTCCGAGCCAGCCCTTTATCCTGCGGTTGGTGCGCCCGCAGGGGCTCGCGCCCGCGAGCACGGCGGAGAGGTCCCCTGTCGCGAAGCGGATCATCGGATAGTCGCGATTGAAGGCGGTTACGACGACCTCACCGACCTCGCCATCGGGCACCGGGTCGCCCGTGCCGGGGCGCACGATCTCCACGATCACGCCCTCGTCCACGATCATGCCCGGTGTCACGGCGCCGTCCGGCCCAAGGCTTTCGTAGGCGATCGTGCCGACATCGGCCGTCGCGTAGCACTGCAGGCAATTAATGCCGCGATCCTTGTACTCCTGGCGCAGGGAAGGAAAGAGCGCGCCGCCGGAGACCAGCGCCTTCTTGAAGGAGGAAGCGTCCTTTCCGGCCTCCTTGGCCTTGTCGAGCAGGATCTTGAGATAGTCGGGTACGCCGCAATAGGCAGTCGGGCGAAGATGCGCGATCGCTTCGAGTTGCTGCTCTGTGTTGCCGGGGCCAGCCGGGATTACGGCGCAACCGATGGCTCGTGCGCCGGCATCGAGGATCCAGCCGCCCGGGGTGAGATGATAGGAGAACGTGTTGTGGAGCACGTCTCCCTTGCGGATCCCGGCGGCATAGAGCGCACGCGCCGAGCGCCACCAATCGTCACCACGACCCTCGGGCTCGAAGATCGGCCCTGGCGACATCATGATGCGGCCCATGGCGCCGCCGGCGTCCGTGGCGAAGCCGCCGAACGGGGGAGACTTGGCCTGCAGCTCTTTCAGCGTGCTCTTGCGAAGCACCGGCAGTTTCGCCAGGGCCTCGCGAGAGGTGATCGTCGCCGCGTCGAAGGCGGCCAGCTGCTGGGTCCACCCGGGAGCCAACTCCTTGGCGCGTCGAACCAGGCCGGCCAGCATGTTGAGCTGGGCCAGCTCGCGGCTGGCGTGATCTCGGGACTCGAGCTGGTCGAAATGCTGTTTGCTCATGACAGGGGTCTCGCGAAATTCACTGTTGTCACCATCGGTTCGTGGGAACCGGCTCGCTCGATCGTGTGCCGCCGCCGCTCGCCGGAAATCGGCCGCCCGCTCGACCAGCTCGTCATGGGGGATCTTCGAGCCGGTCGTCGAATTGCACGGTCCGTCAACGTCGAGGCCAGCGCCCGCGCGGCGAAGAAGCGGGTGCCGAACTCGAGGATCGCATCATCGAGGGTACCCGCAGCCGGACCCGGCTCCCGGCCGGGCGCGAGCGAACGACAGATGGCGCTGAATGCAAACCCGCCCGCGACGATCCCGATGCTCGCGGGCATCGAATGATGGATCTCGAGGGGCGGGTGCGAGCCGGACATCGCGCAGGCCGGTCAGGCCAGCCAGCGCTTGCGGCGCTTGTAGCTCTTCACGTCACGGAAGCTCTTGCGGTCTCCGCCGCCGACGCCGAGGTAGAACTCCTTAACGTCCTCGTTTTCACGCAACGACTTGGCGTCGCCGTCCATCACGATGCGGCCGGTTTCCAGAATGTAACCGTAGGTCGCATAGCGCAGGGCGACGTTCGTGTTCTGCTCCGCGAGCAGGAACGAGACGCCTTCCTTCGTGTTGATGTCGCGCACGATCTCGAAGATCTGCTCGACGATTTGCGGTGCCAGTCCCATCGACGGTTCGTCGAGGAGCACCATGGTCGGGCTGGCCATCAGGGCGCGGCCGATCGCGCACATCTGCTGCTCACCGCCGGAGGTGTAGCCTGCCTGACTGCTGCGGCGCTCCTTGAGGCGCGGGAAGTAATTGTAGACCATTTCGAGGGCCTGCTGCGTGCCGGCACGGCCGTCGCGGCGCGTGAAGGCACCGGTCAGAAGATTCTCCTCGATGGTGAGGTGGCCGAAGCAGTGGCGGCCTTCCATGATCTGGATGCAGCCGCGACGAACGAGGTCGTTCGGTGTCAACGTGTCGACGCGTTCGCCCTTGAATTCGATCTGGCCTTTGGTGACTTCGCCACGCTCGGCCTTCACCAGGTTCGAGATCGATTTCAGGGTCGTCGACTTGCCAGCGCCGTTCGCGCCGAGAATCGCCACGATGCCCCCCTTCGGCACGTCGAGCGAAACACCCTTCAGCACCAGGATGACGTGGTCGTAGATGACCTCGACGTTCTTTACCGAAAGGATCGGTTTGGCGGTTTGTGCGCCCGGCGCGGGGGCTGATGCGGTCATGGGTGGCACCGGTTGAACGAGTGACGACGGGGTTCAGCGGGAAGGAGCCGTGGGCCCTGATGTACACCAGGGCCCACGACGTTCGTTTCAAGTCACTTCTGGCACGGGGCCGGAGCGATCTTCTTCTCCTCGCCGTACTTCTTGGCCGTCTCGGCGACCATGCCGTCGAGCAGCGAGCGATCGGCGGTGTAGAAGTCGGAAATGACCTTCCATGCCTTGCCATCCCACTGCTGAACGCGAGCGATGTCGGCGCCCTGGTGATCATCGCACGACATCTTGAACGGCCGGACCATGCCATCGAAGCCGAGTTCCTTGATGCGTGCTTCGGTGATGTTCAGGTTCTCGAAGCCCCAGCGAATCTGCTCGCCCGTCATCGGCTTGTTGCCGAACTTGGCCATCGCCGTGCGAATGGCTTCGACGCCGATCATCGAGTTCACAAGGCCGCGGTTGTAAAGAACCTGCGCGAAGTCGTCCTTGCCGACGCGCTTGTCTGCAAGGTGCTTCTTGATGTCGGCATGAACGCCGAACTCGCCTGCGCCGTGCTGGAGCATCAGCGACTTGTAGCCGATCGACTGATCGCCGGCCGGGGTCACGTCAGGCTCTGCACCGGACCACCACACGCCCAGCATCTTGTCGCGCGGATAGTTCACGCCAGCGGCCTCCTTGATTGAGGTCGAGTTCATCACGCCCCAGCCCCAGAGCAGGACGTAGTCGGGACGATCCTGGCGGATGGCGAGCCACTGCGACTTCTGCTCGACGCCGGGATGGGTGACCGGAATCGCCTTGAACTCGAAGCCGTGCTTCTTTGCGCGGGCTTCCAGTGCCGGGATCGGCTCCTTGCCATAGGGGCTGTCGTGATAGACGAGGCTGATCTTCTTACCCTTGAGGTTGGCTTCGCCGCCCATCTCCTTGGCGATGTGCTGGATGGCGATATCGGCGGCTGTCCAGTAGGAGCCGAGGGCGATGAAGTTCCAGGGGAAGATCGCGCCGTTGCGGCTCTCGGAGCGGCCGTAGCCCATGGTCAGCAGCGGGATCTTGTCGCCCGGCACCTTCTCGGTGAGCGCGAAGGTAATGCCGGTAGAGAGCGGCGAGACGTAGCCCGCACCGGTCGGGCCCTTGCCCTTCAGGCGTTCATAGCATTCGACGCCCTTGTCGGTGGCGTAACCGGTCTCGCATTCCTCGAACACGATCTTGACGCCGTTGATGCCGCCGTCGCGCGCGTTGATGAGATTCCAGTAGTCGGCCACGCCGTTGGCGAACGGCACACCGTTTGGCGCGTAGGGACCGGTGCGATACACGAGCGCCGGCAGGAACTGCTCGTTCTGTGCGCTTGCGGCTGTCGATAGGCCGCCGAAGGCCGCAGCGACCGCCGCCGCGGCGAGAATGGTACGTTTCATAGTCTCCTCCTCTTTGGGCCTCGTTCGAGGCACCTTCACGGACCGGCCTTCTGTTCGGCCGGCGCTGTCCGTGCGCGCCAGCCGCCTTTCCTCGAGCCGACCTCAGTAGGGGAACGGCCAGAGTCTCAGCTTTTCCTTCGCCAGCGACCAGAGTCGCGCGAAACCGTGCGGTTCCTTGATCAGCAAGAAGCAGATCAAGGCGCCGGTGATGATGAAGACGAGATGCGAGACCAGTTCGACCGACATTTTCAATCCGATCGCCTGGGGCAACTGATCGAGCACGATGGGCAGGATCAGAATGAACGCCGCGCCGAGGAACGAGCCGAGGATCGAGCCCAAGCCGCCGATGATGATCATGAACAGCAACTGGTTCGAGCGGTCGATGCTGAAGGCAAGCGGTTCCCACGAACCGAGGTGGACGAAGGCCCACAATGCGCCTGCGACGCCGACAAAGAATGAGGAGACGGCGAAGGCGGAGAGCTTCGCGTAGAGCGGGCGGATACCCATGATCTCGGCTGCGATGTCCATGTCGCGGATGGCCATCCACTGCCGGCCGAGATTGCCGCGAACCAGGTTCTTCGCGATGAGAGCGAAGACCGTCACGAACGTCAGGGCGACCAGATATTTCTCGACAGGTGTGTTCGCCACCCAACCGAAGAAATCCAGGGTCGGCCCCGTGACGGAGCCTGACGGAGTGTAGTTTGTGAACCACTTCACCCGCAGGAAGACCCAATCGAAGAAGAATTGGGCGGCAAGCGTGGCGACAGCGAGATAGAGGCCCTTGATACGCAACGATGGGATGCCGAACAGGATGCCGACGAGTGCGGATATGAAGCCGCCGCCAAGGATCGAGACCAGCAGTGGCAGCTCCGGGACGCGCAGGGCGAAGTTGTAGGCGGCGTAGGCGCCGATCGCCATGAAGGCGCCTGCGCCGAGAGAAATCTGTCCGCAGTAGCCGGTGAGGATGTTCAAGCCGATGGCGGCGAGGGCCAGGATCAGGAACGGGATCAGGATGGCCTTGAAGATGTAATCGCGGCCGAACATCCCGACATTGAAGAATGCGAGCAGCGGCACGACGACGAAGGCGACCACCAGCAGGAGATACAGGGCGATCCGATCCTGCCTGATCGGAAAGATCTGCATGTCCGATGCATACGTGGTCTTGAACTGACCGGTTTCGCGATAGAGCACGTCGTTCTCTCCGGACTAAGGCGCGCTCAGATGCGCTCGATGATTCTTTCGCCGAACAGGCCTTGTGGCCGCACCATCAGGACCGCCAGGGCCACGACATAGGCGAACCAATATTCGATGCCGCCGCCGATGTACGGGCCGAGATAGACCTCGGCGAGCTTCTCGCCGGCGCCGACCATGAGGCCCCCGACGATGGCACCGGGGACGGAGGTGAAGCCGCCGATGATGAGGACGGGCAGAGCCTTGAGCGCCAGGAATACGATCGAGAACTGCACGCCGAGCTTGGTGCCCCAAACAGTCGCGGCAACCAGCGCGACGAGGCCGGCCACCAGCCACACCACGAACCAGATCCAGTTGATCGGAATGCCGACCGACTGGGCCGCAGCGTGGTCGTCTGCAACGGCGCGGAGCGCGCGGCCGGTCTTGGTGTACTGGAAGAAGGCCGCAAGAGCGGCGACCAGGATACCGGCGATCAGGCCGCCCCAGACGTCGAGCTTGTTGACCAGGATGCCACCCGGGAAGATGCCATCCAGGACGAACCATGCATCGGTCGGATAGAGGCGCAGCGGATAGACGTCCGAGCCGAAGATCGTCTGGCCCAGGCCTTCGATGATGAAGGCCGCGCCGATCGTCGACATGAACAAGGTCAAGCCGTCCTGATTGAGCAGAGGCCCGATCACGTAGCGCTCGATCAACCAGGCCGTTATGGCCATGATCGCGCCGGCGAAAAGCAACGCCAGTGCGATGGCTGCCCAGCCCGGAGTGCCGCGGGCGACCATCCAGTCGAGTGAACGCACAAGCGCGAGGCCCGCGAGCAGAACCATCGCGCCTTGCGCGAAGTTGAACACGCCGGACGCCTTGTAGATCAGCACGAAGCCGAGCGCGACGAGACTGTAGAGAACGCCGGACAGAAGCCCGCCGATGAGAACTTCGAGAAATGAGCCGAAGGCCGCCACGATGGTCTCCGCTGCCTCAATGCGCCACGCCGAGATAGGCGTCGATGACTTTCTGGTCCTTCTGGACTTCTTCGGGTGTTCCGTCGGCGATCTTCTGGCCGTAGTCTAGCACGACCACCCGGTCAGACAGGTCCATCACAACGCCCATATCGTGCTCTATCAGCGCGATCGTGGTGCCGAAGGTGTCGTTCACGGTGAGGATGAAGCGGCTCATATCCTGCTTCTCCTCGAGGTTCATGCCGGCCATCGGTTCGTCGAGCAGAAGCAACTCCGGCTCCATGGCCAGTGCGCGGCCCAACTCGACGCGCTTCTGCAATCCGTAGGGGAGTTTGCCGACGGGAGTCTTGCGGATGTGCTTGATCTCGAGGAATTCGATGATGCGCTCCACCGCCTCGCGATGCTCGATCTCCTCGCGCAGGGCGGGACCCGTTCGCAGAGCCTGCCAGAATATGCCGCGCCGCATTTTGAGCGTGCGGCCGGTCATGATGTTGTCGAGGGTCGACATACCCTTGAAAAGCGCGACGTTCTGGAAGGTGCGCGCGATGCCTTGGGTGGCAGCGACGTGAGGGCGCATGGCACTGCGCCGCTGACCCTTGAACGTGATCACGCCTTCCTGGGGGTGGTAGAAGCCGTTGATGACGTTCAGCATCGAAGTCTTGCCGGCTCCGTTGGGGCCGATGATCGCACGAACCTCGCCCTTGCGGATGTCGAAGGACACGTCCTTGATCGCGGTCACGCCGCCGAAGCGCATGACGACGTTTTCGACCGTCAGCATGACCTCGCCATGCTTGCTCCTGGCGCGGGACGCGGGATCGGCCGCTTTCATCGTTCCGTCCATCATTCGGCGGCCTCCCGGACCGGCGCTGCCGCCGTCGTGTAAATCTTGGCGTCGACGACCTGCATCGTGCCCTCGATCTTGCCCTTGCGGCCATCCTCGAACGTCACTTCGACCGATATCGTTGCGGTCTTGGAGCCGTCATAAAGCGCCTTCACCAGCGGCTCGTAGCGATCGGCGATAAACGAGCGGCGGACCTTCTGGGTGCGCGTGAGCTCGCCGTCGTCGGCGTCGAGCTCCTTGTGCAGGATGATGAAGCGCTGGATCTGCGAGGCGGTCATGCGCGGCTCGGCCGAGAGCTGGCGGTTCAGCTCGTCGACGCGGCGGGTGATCATTTCGATGACCTGGGGATGGCTGGCGAGCTCCTGGTAGCTCGCGTAGGAGACGTTGTTGCGCTCCGCCCAGTTGCCCACGCTGGTGAGGTCGATGTTGACGAACATGGTCACGTAGTCGCGGCCGTGCCCGAAGGCGACTGCTTCCTTGATCTCTGGGAAGAACTTTATGCGGTTCTCCAGATACTTGGGCGAGAAAACCGCGCCGTTGTTGAGCTTGCCGACGTCCTTGGCGCGGTCGATGATGACCAGATGTCCGCGGGTGTCGAGGAAGCCGGCGTCGCCGGTGTGTACCCATCCGTCGGCGGTCTTCGTGGACTGCGTCGCCTCGTCGTTCTTGTAGTACTTCAAGAACACGCCCGGACTCTTGAACATCACCTCGCCAGAGTCCGCGATCTTGATCTCAATGTCAGGCCCCGGCTTGCCGACGGTCTCGGGGAACACCTCCCCATCGGGTTGCAGCGTGATGAACACGCTCGCTTCGGTCTGCCCGTAGAGCTGCTTCAGATTGATGCCGAGAGAGCGATAGAAGCGGAAAAGTTCCGGGCCGATGGCCTCACCGGCCGTGTAGGCGAGGCGCAGGTTGGTGAACCCCATGCGATTGCGCAGCGGCGCATAGACCATGAAATTGCCCAGCCCGTAGAGGACCCGATCTTTGAATGAGACGGGCCTGCCATCCAGGATGTCGGCGCCGCAACGGCGGGCTACGCCCATGAAGTAATCGTAGACCCGCCTCTTCACCGCGCCTGCGTCCTCCATGCGCACCGTCATCTGGGTGAGCATGTTCTCGAAGACCCGCGGAGGCGCGAAGAAGTAGGTCGGCCCGAACTCGCGCCGGTCTTCCATCGCCGTCTCGGGGCTCTCCGGGCAAGCGACGCAGAGCGCGCCGGCGTAGGCTTGGCCGTAGGAGAAGATGTGGTCGCCGACCCAGGCCATCGGCAGGTAGGCGAGCAGCGAGTCGTCCGGCGTGAAATGGTCGAACAGGTTGGCGTTCTTGCCGGATCGCACGACATTGTCGTGGGTCAGCATGACGCCCTTGGGCCGCCCGGTGGTGCCCGACGTATAGAGCATGACGGAAACGTCGGAGCCCTGGCCCTTCGAGATTTCGTCGAGCCACCACTGCTCGGCGCCGGGATTGGTGGCCAGCTCCTCGCGTCCGAGCTTCTGAACGTCATCGAATGAATGCAGCCGCGAATGGTCGTAGTCTTTCAGGCCGCGCGGATCGTCGTAGACCAGCCGGCGGAGCGTCGGAACGCGATCGGCGATGGAGATGATCTTGTCGACCTGTTCCTGGTCGGCGACGACGCCGAGCCGGACCTCGGCGTGCTCCAGCACGTAAGCCATCTCGTCGGCAACCGAGTCCTGATAGACAGGCACCGGGATGCCGCCGATGCTCTGCACGGCGCAGAAGGTCCAGTAGAGGCGGGGCCTGTTGTCGCCGACGATTGCGACGGCTTCACCGCGCTCCAGGCCGAGCTTTCGCAAGCCGACGGCCAACTCGCGGATCTCGTCGCGCATTTTGGCCCAGGTCCAGCTCTGCCAGATGCCAAGATCCTTGTAGCGCATCGCCGGCCTCTCGCCGTAGCGAAGGGCGTTGCGCAGCAACAGCTTGGGTACCGTGTCTTCGCGGCCTTCGGCCGCGGTCGCCTGACCCGTCACCGTCTCACCTCCCTGGCAGTCGATCCGTTTCGGCGCGGCGCTCATCGTCGCCGGCCCGGATTCTGTGCGTCTATCGCCTCTGCCGACGACATTCGCGCGGGCCGAGACGCAGCGATCGCTATAAGCACAAAAAAAAGGCGCTTCTCAACACGAAACCGGACAGACAATCGAAAGTATATCTGGCATGATCAAAACTTACGCTCATGCGGGGGGCCCGATCAGCCGCCGAAGCTGGCCAGACGCCCGACGTCGCGGACCAGAAGTCCGCCCCGACTGACCTCGATCAATGCGGCGCTTTCCAGAGCCTGAAGCGCCCGGCTGACCTGCTGGCGCGAGACGCCGGCAAGCAGGGCGAGTTCTTCCTGTGAAATTTCGATCCGAGAGCCGGTGTGCGGGTAGAGCACCGGGTTGAGCAGCCAGGCGATGTGGCGCGCGACGCGCGGGGTGGCATCGAGAATGCGATCGTATTCGATCGTGGCGATGAACTGACCCATGCGCTCGTTGAGCTGATGCACCAGGAAACGGTTGAAGCCCGGGCTGTTGTCGAACAGCCAGTCGAACGTCGCCTGATTCAAAAGCGCCAGCCGGGTGTCGCGCAGGGCGACGAGGTCGTACTTGCGCGGCTCCTTCTTGATGACGGAGCCTTCACCGAACCAGCCGCCGGCGCCGATGCCAGCAAAAGTCATCGCCCGGCCGTCGGCGGAGACAGCTGCAATCTTCACCAGACCATGCTGAACGCCTGTCCAATGCTCCAGGCGGTCGCCCTTATGACAGATCGAGCCGCCAGCGGGGTAACTGCGCTCCGAGATACCTCGGAGTGCCCGGTCGGCTTCCGCCTCGGACAGGGCCGACGCCCAGAACGCAAGTCGCTGCAGTTCTTTGATTCTGCTCAACGGCTATGCCCTGCCAAACGCATGGCTGGATCATACCGTCAGGTCGCTCGGGGGCCAACACGGCGGCCCGATCGGTCGCAGGCGTCACCGGTGCGAGGGGCCCTCAGCGGGCCGAGGCCTCGAAAACGTGGGCTGACAGATTTTTCCCCCGACCGGATGCCAGGAACAGGGAAAGGGCGGCAACTTCGACCTCGCCATGGATCTGCTCGGAGTCGTCCGAAGCGGCCACCGCAGGGGCCACCGCGTTGAATCGGATGCCTTCTTTGGCCCACTCTTGGGCTTCGGAGCGGGTCATCGCGACCATCGCCGCCTTCAGGACCGCGGCAAAGCCGGCGGCGGGGGCGGCGGATGCCTCGGGAAGCAGCGCGATGTTGAGGATCAGGCCCTCCGTGTGCGTGAGCCGCATGCGGTTGGCGGCGATCCGGGCCACCAGGCACGGCCGGGTGAGCAGCCGGCAGGCGAGGCCTTCCACGTCATCCGGCGTGGCCTCGCCAGCGGGAGCCTGCTCGTCCGACATCGACACCAGATTGACCACGACGTCGAGGCCGCCGAAGACCTGAGCGGCGGATCGGGCGTATTGCACGATGTGGTCGGTTTCCGCCAACGAGCCACTGCGGACATTGAGGTCCAGGGCGTGGCCGGCCAGCAGTTCGACGACGGTATCCATTTCCGGCGAGGTCTCGTCGATCTGAAGGATCAATTTGCAGCGGTGCTCCGCGAAAACACGCGCGATGTCGATGCCGCGGCGACCATCGATGCCGGTGATCAGGACCCGCTTGCCGGCCAGCTCGGGGTAGATCGCCGCCGATCCGGCCATGTCCTCATCGAACGCTTCCATCGACATCAACATCTCGTCTGCTCCCCTCGCCGCGGCGCCCGCGTTGCCGTTGACGGGGCCATCTCGCGCCGATTCTGCTAACGAGACCTAAACAGCCGATCGATTCCGGCCCTGGGTTGACCCAATTGGTCCTATGCCGGGTCGATGCTGTGGCAAGGGTGTGGCAGCCAGGGCTCTATTCGGTCGAGATCGGCCTCATGTCAGCGGCGGAGAAAGGCGCCGATGTACCGCAGCGCTTCGAGCGGCGATTCCTCGTTCGGGGTGTGCTCGCAGCCGTCGAGCCTAACCAGCCGCGCCCGAGGCAGTGTGCGGGCAAGGCGCTCGCCCGTCGAGCTGGGTACGGTGGGATCGTGCCGACACCACATCAGCAACGTCGGCTGGCGTATGCGCTCATAGCGTGGCGTAGCGTGATGATCCGCCTTCTCGACGATCAGTCGGGTGGTCTCGATGAGGGCATGGCGGCCGCCGCTCTCGTAGAGTGGCTCGGCATAGGCGATGGCGTCGAACTCGGTCGCGGGCGGCATACGGCGCGTCGCTGTCGCCAGGGCGTGACGGGTAGCGAGAATGGGCGGAAGCGCACCGAGCGTGAGGTATGGCAGCAGCGGGATCGAGAGCAGGCGCTGGACCGGGCCGAGCTTTTGAGGGTAGGCGGGGGCTCCCATGAGTACCAGCCTGCCGATCCGTTGGGGTTCGGTCCGGTCCAAGGCCAGGGCCAGATGCAGGGCTATGGTGCCACCGTAGGAATGGCCGACGATGGTCACGCCCTCGAGGCGGCGCTTGCGGAGCACGGCGGCGACCAGCGCAGCATGATCGGAGGTCCCATAGGCGCCGTCCGTCGGTTTGTCGGAGCGGCCGAAGCCCTTGAGGTCGATCGCTAGAACGCGATGAGTTCTCGCAAGAACTGGAAGAAAGTGGCGGAAAGAGTAGGCGGATCCGCCGATGCCGTGCAGGAGGACGAGGGGCGGGCCGTTTCCGGCTTCGATGATGTGGAGGCGGATCGGCGGCGCGCCGGGTGCCGCTGCAACCGTCTCGAACGAGCTGCGCAGGTGCACGGCCAGGGCGGAAACGCGCTGACATACGAGGACGAGGAGGGCCAGGGCTGGCAACAACAGGAACTTACGCGAACGCACGACGGCTCCGCTGAGAACGCGACTTTGAAGCTGCCTCGGGGCAGGGGCGAACCGGAAAGTATGCGGGTAGGGTGAGCAATTGGTGAACGGACG
>CAYMEB010000124.1:0-13843 GCA_964389095.1 uncultured Hyphomicrobiaceae bacterium | reverse complement strand
ACGCACGCGGGGCGTCCGGCAGATCCAATGGACGCACCCGCTCGAGGAACTGCTCGACCACATCAAAGCCCTTCGATCGGCAGATGGCGGCGAGATCCGGCCCAGGCTCGATGATCGTGGTCGCCCAGCCCACCTGCTCGCGCAACTCTTCCGCAAGAATTCCGTAACCACCCCCGATGTCCACCACGGAACATCCGTCAATGCCTTCCGCCCGGATCGTCGCGATCAGTTGTTCAGCCTTAGGCTTCCAGAGGAGTCGACGGCGGGCATCGGCCGTGTCGCGATAGAAGGTGGTGGCGAAGAATCGCGCTGACTCGGAGTCACGGTAGTAGCGGAAGAACCGATCCGCGGTCGGACGTGGCGAGACGAACAGGGTTCGGCATCTCCCGCATTCCTCGTACTGGAAACCATGCTTTCGAAAGACGGGACATCCCACCGCTCCACACGCAGGACACGGAATTGCAATTCGACCCTCCTCGTCGAAGAAGAGTTCTGCATCCAGAGCCGCAAGACGCAAATATTCCTCGAAGATGGCGTCGGGCCGGATCTCCACCTCCTTCACGGCGCGCCCACCGACGGCCGCGATGCCGCGTGCCGAAGCAGCACGGCATCGACCGAGAAAGGGATAAAAAGATGACCTTCCCGGATGCACTGTCGCAGCCGAACCGAATCCGGCTCGACCACGTGGATCCCAGTCGGAATCCGATGCCGTTCACAGCAGCGCCGCACCTGGGCGACTGCCGCGACGAAGTCGGGGTGATCGAAGCAACCAGTGCAACCGAGCGACGCGGACAGGTCGTACGGGCCGATAAGGATCGCATCAAGGCCATCGACGGCGAATATCGCATCAGCCTGCTCGACACCCTTCGCCGACTCGATCATCGCCACGAAGAGGGGCGACTGCGCCTCACGGGAGTAGGTGTCGAAGGCGCCTCCAAAGAGGTTGGCACGAGAAAATCCCACGCCACGACGACCGGCTGGCGGCCATCGACACGCGACCATCGCGTCACGGACCTGCCGTTCAGACTCGATCATCGGCACAATCACGCCGCCTGCGCCCGCGTCGAGCGCTGACTTACACTCAGGTGGCTCGCCCGAACGAATTCGGGCCAGCGGAAGCGTTCCGCCAAGTTCGAGGGCGCGAAAGAGGTCTGGCAGATCGCCAATGCCGATCGAACCATGCTCAAGATCAACCGCTACCCAGTCGTAACCAGCGGCACCCATGATTTCTGCCACCGAACCATCACCGAGTTGCATCCAACTGCCGATCGTAGGGCACCCTGCGGTCAGTTTTGCGCGAATCTCTTGGATGGCCAAAGTTCGATTCATAATTCGGAGAGGTCCTGAATCACGCGACCAGTGTAGCCCGGCAGAAGGTTCTGGTTGCCGGCATGACGCCGAAGCACGAAGGGCACGCAATTGACGCTTGCCGCGTCATGGTCAGCCATGGCATCGCCCACGAATCGACAGCGCTCTGGAGCCACCCTTGCGGACCGGAGCATGTGGGCCACTGCCGCGGCCTTAGAGGTCGGAGCTCCGTGTACGGCGTCGAAACAATCGCGAATTCCTAGCGCCTCGAGAATGCGCTCGAGTTCCTCCTGCGGAATGGCAGACACGACCACACGGAGACCGTTCCGCGATTGCGCGAGAAACTCGACGGCTCCCGCGACCCACGGGGCCGTGATCACAGCCTCGTAGGCTTGCTCCGAGAAACGTCGACACCAGAGATCGACGCTCGTACGATCGGTGGACTGACCCGCCCACGAGAGGTAGAGCGGCATCTTCTCGAATCGGGACATGCCGCCATGATCTCGATGATGGCGCTCCACTCGTGCAGCGATCTCGGCGCCGAACTCCGCGAACAGCTTGCGGAATGCCTCGCCTTTTGCGTCAACAGACTCCTTGAGCACCCCGTCAAAGTCGAGGAAGTCGATCTCAGGCACGCTCGCCGATCCTGCGTGCCGGCACACCACCCACAATCGCACGCGGCGGAACATCCTTCGTGACAACCGCTCCCGCCGCCACGACACAGCCCGCGCCAAGGCGCACATTCTTGAGGATCACGACATTTGAGCCGATCCAGACGTCGTCTTCTACTAGGATGATGCCTCCCTTGTGGGGCTGTCTGCGCATCGGAACGCCGATTGCCGTGCCATGGTCTGCCGCGCGAAGCACGGTGTTCGGACCGATGATGACGTTACTTCCGAGCGTGATCGATCCACCTGATGCACCCAACTGCACATTGTGATTGAGGCTGCAATCGTCACCTATGGCGAGCGATCCGCGCTCCGCGTAGAGGAAGGTCCGCCCCATCGCGACGAAACGTTGGCCGATTCGGATGTTTCGGCCGCCGCGGACCGTGACCGGGAACCGAAGGCGCAATCCGGTCCCACGGGCTTCCAGCCGCAGGCCGATCCAGTTTGAGTACAAGCGGCATGCGAGGGCCGAAACCGCAGAGAGAAGGCGCTCGACAAGACCGGCGTCTCGCATCAGCGTGGCTCCTGAGCTGCATACTCCAGCTCCGGCACCGCAGCGCGAAGCGGCTGTCCCTCGACGAATCGAACCACCTCCTCCGTGGCCTCGACCTCCATACGGGACCTGCAATCGAGCGACATCGACCCCATGTGCGCCGTCAGAAGACAACGCTCGATACCACACAAGGGTCCCGAGTAGGGCTCGCATTCGAACACGTCGATCGCCGCGCCCGAAAGATGGCCACACCTCATCACCTCGTTCAGGTCGGACTCCACAACGATGCCGCCGCGAGCGGTGTTGATAATCATCGCGTCAGGTTTCATCAGTTCGAGCTGACCTCGCCCAACCATTCCTCGGGTGAGAGGTGTGAGTGGAACATGAAGCGATATGATGTCCGCATTACGGTAGATCTCCTCTTTGCCCACCCACTCAAGCTTCAGTTCCGGGACCAACTTGAAGTCTGGCTTGAGGTCGTTCACGAGCACGCGAGGGGTTCCAAAGCCCGCGATTCGACGCAACACCCGAGCACCGATCCGACCTGCGCCAATGATTCCAATCGTGACTTCCGTGATGCGCCGCCCGAAAGTGCGCTTCCAGGCACCGCGATGCATCTCCATGTTCGTCACGTGCACGGAACGCAGCAGCGACAGCATGAGTCCCACGGTCAGTTCCGCCACGGCCGGCGCAGGTGCCTCCGGCGTGTAGCTGACCGATATCCCCCGCCGCCGGGCTGCGTGAAGATCAACATTGTCGAGACCCACGCCGACACGCGAAATCAGCCGCAACCCTGGTGCTGCAGCCATGACCCGGTCCGTAATCGGCTCGGTTCCAGCAATGAGCACTTCGAACGGTGCAGCCATCACCGCCAGCTCATCTTCGGTCAACTTCCGACCAACCGGATTCACGGTGACCCGGATACCCGCCGACTCGAGAAGGTCGAGCGGGAGCCGGTTTCGCTCCGCGAAAGGAACGGTGGTCACGAGAACGCTGCAATCCGCACGCATTGAATTTCGGAGTATATCGGGGAAGCTGATTCGTAATCCCAGACAGCAAAGACTATTATCGGCGTCCGATGGTGCCTTCGCCTCCACGAAACGTCTGCGTCATTGGGGGATCAGGCTTCATCGGCTCGCACGTCGCGGATGCGTTTTCGCATGCTGGCGACTCCGTCCGCATTCTGGACCGGACTCCATCTCGTTACCTGCGTCCCGACCAGCGGATGATTGTCGGCGATGCTCTTGATCCCCAGACAGTGACCGAGGCCATCAAGGGCTGCGATATCGTGCTGCACTTCGCGGCGATCTCAGATCTCGACATCGCACGCCTGCAGCCCGTCGAGACCGCGCGCGTCAACGTGCTCGGGACGGTGCAGATCCTCGACGCTTGCCGATCCGCCGGCGTAGGACGGTTCATCTACGCCAGCAGCATGTACGTCTACAGCCGCGAGGGCGGATTTTATCGATGCAGCAAGCAGGCGGCAGAGGCCTACGTGGAAGAGTTCAGTCAGTGCTTCGGACTTGAGCACACAATTCTTCGCTTCGGGAGCATCTACGGACCACGCTCCGACGCGAGCAACGGCGTGTACCGGCTCGTGCGGGCGGCCTTGCTCCATGGAAGAGTCGAGTACCCGGGCGATCCAAACGCCGTCCGGCAGTACGTGCACGTCCGCGACGTCGCACAAGCCTGCCTGCTCTGCACCAAACCGGAGCACGTCAATCGAAGATTGGTGATCACGGGAACCGAGTCGATACCAGTCCGAGACTTTCTCGGAATGATCTGCGAGATCCTCGGCCTGCCTCCAGATTCCGCCAGTTTCTCGTCCACGGGCCTACCCGGCCACTATGCCCGAACACCCTACGCCTATGTGCCCAAGCTAGGCCTGAAGTTGCACCTGCCGACAAGCGTGGACCTTGGAGAGGGCTTACTCCAACTCACGCAGGAACTTCGCGGCGAATCTCCCGGGGACCGGGCCTCGTGAAACTGCTCACCAACCGCCTAATTCTTCGTCGGCTCACCGCGTCTGACGTGAACGAGTCGTATCGCCGATGGTTTGAGGATCCTGTCGTCCGACGCTTTATCGTCTTTGCCCGAACCGAACCGACCATCGAGACCCTCCGAAGTTTTGTGGAGGCGCGAGCGAACCGGAGTGACGTGCTGTTCCTCGGAATCTTCCTGCGCGAGACCGAACGCCTGATCGGAACCTTGAAATTCGAGCCCATCTCCGATCTTGAACGCTCGGCGTTCTGCGGCATCATGATCGGGGATCCCGATTGCAGGGGACGCGGCGTGGCGCAGGAAGCTCTGGTTTCCTCGATTTGGGCACTGTATTGCACGCGCGGAATTGAGACGATCCACATGGGAGTCGATCCTTTAAACGAAGCCGCCAAGCGCGTCTACTCTCGGTGCGGATTTCGCAAGTCGATGGAGGCACTCGCAAACGAGCCGGGCGCCGAGACCTGGACTCTGGCGATTCAACAACTGATCCTGCCGACGGAGTACACGAAGATCGCCTAGACGCCGCGGATCGCGGTCGCGACTGCATCCGCGAGATCCGGCCGAAACCGGCAATATTGATGCCGGAACGGATCGACGGCGGACCGAACGTCGGCAGACCTCCACCAGCCCTCCGGATCGTCGACGATTGCCGAAACCTTGGCGGCGGCGCTCTCGGGGTTGTCGTGCAGCACGCCGACCTCACGCAGACTCTGGAACAAAGCGCGGGCGGAATCCCGGACTTCCCAATACCGGGGATTCCAGAACATGAGCGTGGGTATCTCAGACGCGAAGGTCTCCAGAAACGTCGTTGCGTTGTAGGTCGCGACGAACAGCGCGCACTGCTCCGTCAACGCGGACATGGACGCGCGACCATCGTCAACCCGGGCCCAAGGCACGTTTCTTCTCCAACGCTCGACCTGTCTCCACCCATAGTCAGTACGGTAGAGGCGCACGTGCAATCGGGAACGGAGCGGCTCTGGAAGCGCGCGAGCAAAGCAGAACTGGTCCTCAAGGTGTTCGAGATACTGCCCCGCGATGATGCCTGCATTCGCGTGATGTGCGTAGGGAGATACCGTGTGGGTGACCATGAGAATTTCCTCACGGCGGCGTTTCGAGGCTCGACGCGCTCTGCGACCGACCAACTGCCCGACCGGATGAACACTCGGATACCGCGGATCCGTCCAGCCCCAGGTGAGGTAACGGTCAGCTGCTTCCACTTGCAGTTCTTCGAACGAGTTCCATGCCGCACAGCCGATGTGACCCCCATGCTGCCCGAGAATCAACGGCGCGCCACGGGAGCAGCGATCAGCCATGTACGCCATAAAGAAGTCGTCAGTGGTATCGAGCACGGACGTGAAGACGAAACGCGGAGACTCGGGCCATCCTGATCGATCGACTGCCGCCATAAGATCCGCATATCCCTCGAGAAAGCCCGTAGGGACATTTTGAGGGATGAGGCGTGCTAGAGAGCCGTGGAATCCGGCATTCTCGGCACCCGCGATCGCCCAATCGCGGCGACGCGGATCGGCGCAGCGGGTGGGAAAGGCAGGGATTCGGAACCGCATCGGAACCTGCCCAAACTGCAGCTGCAACCGAATCCATGCAAGACGCGGGAGGTAGGTGCCTGCAGCGACTCCATACCGCCGCGCACCCAAGATGCGAAGACCTCGCCACAGTGCGCGATCCGCTATCGTCCCCCGCGAAAATCTGGAGTTCTCAACATGCCGATCTGGTTCGATCGCGCTGCCCTGAACCATATCGATTCCCCCCTGCTGCGCGATCATCTCCGCGTAAATGCGATGGTTCCAGACATCTTGCGTCACTAGCGCTGGGAAATCAGACATGCCCACGGGAACCATCGAGGCCGGATCGACGGTCCGAACCACGGTGCTGAGTCTTGTGCCCGTAGAGCGCACGCATTCGATCGAACGCCATCGATCGAGCAGAATCTCGATGAAGTAGCGAAGCCATGGCCCCGCCAGCAGTCGCCAGTAGCGCTGTCCGCGTGACTGCGAATGGATCGCATCAAGGGCCTCAGCGAGACGCGGCATGTATTCGTCGAATGTCTCACGGGCAAACGTCGCATCGGCCGCACACGCGTGACGATCATCCCAGTGGTAAGGCACGATCTCGGTGCCCGGCGGAATCGGCTCCATGATACTCCGCCGGCACCAGTCGCCCAGAAGGACGACTGGCGTACACGGATCCGTCGGACCGCAATCGGCCAACGCAGTGGTGACCAGATGCCTTGGAGACACGTCAGCAGTCCCCGCTCATGGCGCGAATCGGGATGCCAGCGTTTCGCACGTGCGCGCGAGCTTGAAGCGGATTCTGATCCCTCAGGCAGAAGAAGGTTCCGGCGGCAACTGCCTCGGCCCCGCAGCGAAATCCCTCGACGAAGTGCTCCGCGCGACCACATCCCCCGGTTATCGCGACAGGCACCGCACAACGATCGACGAGCCTCCGGCATGCGTCCAAGTTCAGTCCGTCCCCGGATCCGTCCCGATCAATGTCACAGGCGACGATTTCTCCAGCCCCACGACCACACACCTCCGACGCCCATTCGAGCGCGTCACGTCTCCAAGGCTCGCGGCCTCGCCGGGCGAAGACGGAAAGTGCCCCGCAGGAGTCCTGCCGAAAGTCGATCGATACCACTACGCACTGCGCTCCAAAGCGACGCGCCGCCTGCTCGACGAGGTCGGGATTCTGGAGGGCTCCACAATTCACAACCACCTTGTCGGCGCCGCGCTCGAGCAGACGCTCGAAGTCGTCGATGTCACGGACACCACCACCGATGGCAAGTGGCATGAACGTCTCACCCGCGAGCCGCTCGATCACCTCAAGCGAAGGCTGGTCCTCTGAAAGTGGGGCATCGTCAATTCGCAGGACGATCAGCTCATCCGCAAGCTGGGCCTCATAAATCTTCGCCTGAGAGACCGGATTTCCAACGACTGTGACAGCTTCAAAGCGACGTGTAGTCACCAGTGCCGGCCGACCCATGACGGAGCGATTCTGAAGCAGCAGCTTGGGGACCAGCCTGCGCTTCAGCATTGGGGCATTCCTCCAAGAAACCATCGAAGCAAAGCGAGTCCGCACTCCTGACTCTTCTCAGGATGAAACTGCACGCCAACCAGATTGCCACGTCGCACCGCGGCACAGATCGTACCTCCATGGCCGGCTCTAGCGAACACGTCATCGTCTTCGTCCGGCATGAGCGCGAACGAGTGATCAAAGTAGAAGTCACCGGACAAGTTCGTCGCGCCCAATCCAAATCGCACCTCATTCCAACCGACGTGCGGGACACGCACCCCCGGCCCATCCACGATGCGAGTGACTCGTCCCGGAATCCACCCGAGGCCCCGGGAGATCCCACCCTCCTCTCCGAAGGTCCCAAGCAGCTGCATGCCCACGCAGATGCCCAACAGCGGACGGCGCTCGACCAGAGCCCAACTCTGGATCGTTTCGGACAGCCCCGAACGAATGAGATCCTCCATGCAGTGCCGAAAGGCCCCAACTCCGGGGATGACCAGATGGGAACATGCCGCCACGTCGGCCCCCACGCGAACCGAAATCGTCGATGCACCGACGGTTTGAAGCGCGTTTCCCAGAGAGCGGACGTTTCCGGCACCAACACGGACAACCCCAACTTTCGACGACACGCGATCAGTCTCCGCTCTCAGACGTCGCCATTCCACCCTGCCAGCGCCCGATGACCCTACGCGCCTCTTCCTTCGGCATGCCGCCCTCCCGAACCCACTGTTCCCGATCTGCGACTGGACGACCCTCCAGCGTGAGCTCGGGGTGATGAACATGAGGGGAGACCTGGTGGCTCATGGCGATGCTCAAAAACTCTTCTTCGGACAGTCCGGTGAATTCGAGAAACAGATCGAGGCTCGGAGGCCGTCGACCTTCATAGGCATCGACAAGGGCCTGACCCTCACCGGGACTCAAGCGTCCATTACGGATGTCGAGCGCCACAAGATGCGATGGACGCGAGTAGCCGCGCTTGATGTACTTGATGTAGTCACGCACACCTTGCATGTAGCACTCGATCTTCTCGTAGCGGTACTGAGGAGGCACATTCTCCACCTCGTCACCCTGCCAGCCAAGCTCGCGCTCGATAATCTCGGACTGGCGCTTCACATCCCACGGCACGAACGATCCCAGACAGACGGATCTGCAACCCAGTTCGCGGAGGGCCTGAGCCGGAGGGTACGAATAAGGCCTTAGGGCCCGAATGTCGATCTCTCCCCCGAGGCGCTCATACATGTCCTCCGCACCGATCCCGAGATTGATGTAGCGATTGAAGCGACGCTCATCAACCTCCTCGGCCTTTCCATAGCCGTAGTAGGCGGTGTACTCAGACGACGGCTCTCCCCAGAAGATCAGTGGAACACGCTTCTCCAGAGCCACCCACATGGGATAGGAGAAGATGCCCGTGTGACAGTGCCAGCAGAAGTCACCCTTCTCGAGAAATGCCTGCAGCATCAGCCTTCGGACGACCTTCCAGTTCGGTGTAAAGCTTATGAAGTCCGCTCCGATATGGCGAAGGACTCGCTTCACATTCGCTTCGAGGTTTGGACGCATGAAACCGTGGTCGAAGCGCACCACGAGGGGCCGAAGGCCGTACTCCTTGACGAGGTAGTGCAAAGTCCATGTGCTGTCCTTCCCGCCACTGAATGGCACAATGCAGTCATAGTCGAAGCGCCCTCGATGCGCTTCAATCAGCGCATCGAGATCAGACTTGCAGGCAGCCCAGTCCACCGTCTCTCGCTTTCGCTCATGCTGCCGGCAGACGTTGCACACACCCGCCGCATCAAAAGCGATCGTCTCGTGAGTCTCAGGAAGCCCGCATCGCGCACACCGCCGCATCGGCCCGAGTCTACACCAGAGTTCCGGCTGGCCGAGCTAGACCACACTCCACCCATCGCCGCACGTAGGCCGCTACCTCGTCCACAGGGAGCCCGTGCCGAATCGCGATTTCAAGTGTCGTCGTACGGCCATCGAGCTGCCGTGGAAGGCAGTTCATCAGAAGGTGCCAACGCCCCATAGTTTCGGTGTAGGCAGTCCGATCGATGCCTGGTGCGGGCGCGGGCTTGTAGAGGTCGTAACGGGGGTTCGAGAGCGAGACGAGACCGCGAAAGCATGCCTGATGGGCCCTGTCTTCCTCAAGTGCAAGACAGATGCCGAGCGAAGTCTCCACAGCATCCTCAAGATGCGGCTCGGACAGACGATCTGGCGTGTCGGCATCCGTGTGATACTCCGGGAATGGCATCCGGGTGAGCGAGATCGTCGGGATCTCGAATCCGGGCGCCTCAAAGACCGTTTCGTCGTTGCCGTAAATCGTTCGAAACGGGCCACGCTCATACCCTGGATGCCTCAACCCGAGAACATGCCGCGCGGCGAGATCGATGCGAGAGTTACCGCTGTAACTCTCCTGCAGCCGCAGGGCGCCGGGATTTCCGACGGCCTTCAGGAGCATGGCGCCACGCATCGCGGTCAAGTCGACGCCAGGAGCGTCCAGCCACAGCGAGGTGCCGACAAGTTCGGGCGCAATCACGAGGCGATATGTCAGACGCCGCTCGGGGATCCGCGCAAGCCTCTGGAGCAGTCGAATACCGACGGCACAACCCGACAAGTCGTCGTTCGCCTGAAAGGGATGACAGTTGTGGGCGTTGATGACAACGGTATCCGAAAGAGTGCCGGGCAGAACATGGTCGAGCACCTTCATGCTCGTATGCTCGTCGGTCTCGGTCTCTAGATCGATCTCGTACTGCCCCTCAGGGAGGCGATCCAAGATACTTTTGGGAATGCATAGACCCCACTCACATTGCGTCGGTCGGTACAGCGCGCCCCAGTGATAGACCGTCGCATCTGGGAGCGTGTCGCTCCAGTATGCATGTCGCCGCAGTGTCGGCAGATCGACCGTGCCACGGAACGAGGGAGAAAGCCATGCGACACCAAGGGGCGAACGGCGACCATCGAAGACGATCTCGCCATCCTTGCGCACGAGAGCCTTGCGCACGTTCCAAGCGGGCGGAATCCGCCAACCGTTGTGTTCCAAACCACAACGCCATTCATGCACCCGGAAATCGAGTTCTGAGACAAACACCTCGATTGCCCGATCGCCGTCCCTGCTCGCAATGGAATGAGCGTAGGGATAAAGCTTCCGGACCAGTTCCGTGATTCCGTCCGAGTCGGTCATCGATTTCGCGCCTCCGTCCGGACACCTATCGACGTGAACCGCGCAACCCATGCGAGGGCGCGCTCTAGCCGTGGACCCGGCGTGACCAATCTTCGACCTTCCCGAAGCAGATTCATCACGCTCCGACCATTCTCGTCGGTCGCTTCCCGAACACGCAGAGCACCATCCCGTGCCGCGATCCAGACCGCCTCGCGCGTCCGCCGAACGACGATGCCGGCCGTGAAGGGATGGAAGGGTCCGAGATCATCTGCTCCGCCACGCACGTCTCGTAGTCGGATCTCATGGTCTCCAAGAAACGTCGCTGCCCCACGGTACGGTCGGTCAAAGGCGCAGCAGAACCGCTCAATGTCGCTCGTGCACCATGCCCAATCGATCCAGGCGTGCTCCGGGGTGAAGAGTCTTGGCAAGTAGAGACGCTCCGCTTCAAGCGATGCAAAGGGAGCCCGCTGAAGTCGGTCCCCCCGTGAACACGTGGCGAGAAATTCGCGCACAAGAGTCCCTGCTCGCTCGACCGCGCAGCGATAGAAGTCGATCGGATGGCGCGCTTCCGCGGGCACTTCGTAATGCACCGAAGACACCAAATCGCCGCGATCAAGCTCATCGGTGATCTCCTGGATCACGCACCCGCCCTGTCGACAACCATGCAGGATCTGCCACGAGTAGTGTGCGCCACCGAGGTAGCGAGGCACTGGAATGGCGTTCACATTGAACATTCCGAGACCGAAACCCGACCGAACCTGCCGATCAAAAATCCATGCAGGGCCGAAGCACAGTCCGAGTACCCCGCCAGGCTCTTGGCGCATCGCATCAGTCACCCACGATCCGATCTGCTCGACGACGTCGTACTGCACTCCCTTACCCGCGAGCGCATCACTCAAGGAGCCTGACCGCAACACAAGCTGCTCCGAGGCATGGCGGGGGGCAAGGACCACTTCCGGCTCGATTCCATGCGTACGTGCGGCGTCAACAGCATCGAGAGTCATATCTCCCCCCCCAATGACTACCAACCGCCTCAGAATCGTGCCTTCGGCGCCCTGTCGTTTTGAAGGCGTCATCGTCAAGACGGTACCAGACCGCAACTAGCAGTCAGAACGCCTCCCAGCGGACGGGGGTGCCTCGGGTCACCGGAACCCGAAGCGTCCTGCCGACGATCACTTCAATCTCTGCTGGCGGAAGGCCGTGTCCAGGTCGGATCGCACGAACATCGGAAGGCTGCACCACCGATCCCGCGGGCAGGTCTCGCACGAAATAGAGGGAGCGCCGGAAGATCCTGCTGCCTTGTTCGGTTGCGCCGGTCCCGAATACGATCTCGCCGAGACCCTGCCACGCACGCTCGGTCTCCTGTACCAGCGCACGCATCTCCTCTGGTTCCAAGGAGAAGGGCGCATCGACGCCCCCCTCTGCCCGAGACAGCGTGAAATGCTTCTCGATGACCGTCGCTCCAAGCGCTACCGCCGCCACCGCAACTCCGATCCCAAGGGTATGGTCGGACAGCCCGACTTCACAACGAAAGATCTCCCGGAGCGCCGGTATCGTGCGGACGTTCGAGTACAACGGACTCGCTGGGTAGGAGCTGGTGCACTTCAGTAGCACTAGTTCAGGACAGCCGGCCCCGCGCGCTGCGCGCACAAGCGAATCCACCTCAGCCAGAGTCGCCATTCCCGTCGAGACGATGAGGGGCTTCCCAGTAGCCGCTACCTTTCGAATCAGCGGGATGTCTGCGTTCTCGAAGCTCGCAATCTTGTGACAGGGCACGCCGAGTGACTCAAGAAAATCAACGGCCGTTGGGTCGAACGGCGTGCTGAAAGCAAACATTCCCCGTTCACGCGCGCGCTCGAAGATCGGTCCATGCCAGTCCCATGGCGTGTGCGCTTCTCGATAGAGATCATGCAAGGTACGGCCCACCCAAGGGCTGGCGGGGTCCGTGATCCGAAAGTCTCCATCCTGAAGATCGAGTGTCATCGTGTCCGCGGTGTAAGTCTGCAACTTCAGCGCGTGCGCCCCCACCTCGGCCGCCGCATCGACGATCTCCAGCGCGCGCTGCAGCGAACCCTTGTGATTCCCCGACAACTCGGCAATCACTAGCGGCGGATGCGCCCTACCGATCATGCGATCTCCAAGCCGACAACTATGCAAGTTCGTCTCAAGGGTCATGAGATAGGGTCCAACGTGATGCGAAAGGTGCGGCCGTGTAGCGTGAAGTGCGCTGGATAACGCTCAGGATCCGAGACACGAATCAGATTGAAAGATTCAGCCAGTGACTTGTTCGGGTCGATCCGGCTGTCGTTGGGCGTACGCCTTGGATACCGCGTAACGACGCCCGACTGTGGCCGCGGCTCGGCCTGATCACAGTGTGCGACAGCCCAAGTTAGCAAGTCGATTTCCGCCGCAAACAGCGCCTCGTTGATTTCCGGGAAAAGGGCAGAGTGCGGCACATGTACGAGGATCTGGGACCAGATGCTGCCTGCGTCAACTTCATCCACCGCCTCGAGCAGGGTCATGGCGATTTCGGTGCGTCCTTCGAGGATCTGCCATACATGCGGAGACATGCCGCGCCCCTCGGGAAGCGCGCTCGCATGCAACACCAGAGCATGCCGAAACCGCCGACGAACTTCTGCAGACACGATCTCTTGACACGAAACGAGGAACAGAAAATCACCTGACCCGGCGTCGACGACACGCCGAATAATCCTTACGGACGCCCGACCGACCATGGACGCCGCCCATTGTTCGAGGTGCCGGTTTATCGGATGCCTCGGATCCGTGCACAGGATCGTCAACTGCAGCATGTCAGAATGCTATCGGCAATGCGGCGCGCGCCAAGACCGTCAACGGCTCTCATCGCTCGACCGGACATGTCCCGAAGGTCCTCTACACGACCCAGAAGACTCGCGGCGACAGACGCTGCAATCGATGGCGTATCGCAAACCACAGCTGCGCCACAACGTGCAACCACCCTTGCTATTCGACGCTGGTTTGATGCCAGAGGCAGAACCACGCTCGGAATACCGTCACGCATGCGTTCGTAAAGCGAAACACCGGATGCCCCGACTGCCAGCGAGATGTGAAGGCGGCTCGCGTCAACCGGCTCGTCCGGTGCCAAGATGTGCGCCCAGCCGAGACCACGGGCGAGAGTCTCTACCGTCGCCCGGTGTGGCGCAGCTGCAC
>CAYMEB010000123.1:0-13852 GCA_964389095.1 uncultured Hyphomicrobiaceae bacterium | reverse complement strand
CACGCCGCAGTTGTTCATCCACATGGACAGAGTTTTTGATCTGCCCGGCGTCTACCCTGCGGGGAGCCGGCCGCCGGGCAGTGCGAGCCGCGGGCAGCTGGGTCACAATGCCGGCCAAATGACCCTGCGCGAGCGCTCGCTGCAGTCGATCCGCGAGACCGAGTGGGTACCCAAGTCCGGAGAGAACCGCATCACCGGCATGATCGAGGCCAAGCCCGACTGGGTGGTTTCCCGCCAGCGCGCCTGGGGCGTGCCGATCACCGTGTTCGTGAAGAAGGGAACGAACGACGTGCTCGTCGATCCCGAGGTCAATCAGCGCATCTACGACGCGATGTTCGAGGAAGGCGCCGACGCCTGGTTCGCCGACGCCGACGGATCGCGCGTCCTGAAGGGGCCGACGAAGCTCGCCCCCGAGGGCTACGATCCGGCTGCCTACGAGAAGATCAACGACGTGCTCGACGTCTGGTTCGACAGCGGCTCCACGCACAGCTACGTGCTCAACAATCCCCACTTCCCGGGTCTGTGCGGCATCAAGCGAAAGGTCGAGGGCGGACGCGATCGCGTCATGTACCTGGAAGGCTCCGACCAGCATCGTGGCTGGTTCCATTCCTCGCTCATCGAAAGTTCCGGCACGCGCGGGCACGCGCCGTTCGACGTTGTCCTCACCCATGGCTTCACCATGGACGAGAAGGGCCAGAAGATGTCGAAATCGGTCGGCAACGTGGTCGCGCCGCAGGATGTGATCGCCAAGTCAGGCGCCGATATCCTGCGCCTGTGGGTCGCCGCTTCCGACTACGCCGACGACCAGCGGCTCGGCCCCTCGATCCTGAACTCGTTCTCTGAGTCCTACCGCAAGATGCGCAACACCTGGCGCTGGATGCTGGGTACGCTGGCACACTACGATCCCAAACGGGCGGTCGCGCGGGCCGACATGCCCGAGTTGGAACGCCTTATGTTGCATCGGCTGGCCGAGATCGGACCGGTGGTGACCAAGGCCTATGCCGAATACGACTACGCCAAGGTCGTCTCGACCCTGCAGCAGTTCATGAACACGGAACTCTCCGCGTTCTACTTCGACGTCCGCAAGGACGCGCTCTACTGCGAGGCCCCGTCGTCTAAGAAGCGTCACGCAGCGCTGACCTGCGTGGAGCATATCTTCCGCTGCACGACCGTATGGCTGGCCCCGATCCTCGTCTTCACGGCCGAGGAGGCTTGGCTGTCGCGCTACGGCGACGACGGCCGCCGCTCCGTGCACCTGGAATTGTTCCCGCAGATCCCGGCGGACTGGCGCGACGACGCGCTCGACGCCAAGTGGGAGAAGGTTCGCAAGGTGCGCCGGGTGGTCACGGGTGCGCTCGAGATCGAGCGGGCGGCCAAGCGGATCGGCTCCTCGCTCGAAGCGGCCCCGGAGGTCTTTGTCGCCGACCCCGAACTGATGGCCGCCATCTCGGGCCTCGATCTCGCAGAGATCGCGATCACCAGCGCAGCGATGGTCAAGGCCGGCGCGGTGCCGAAGGATACCTTCTCGATGCCGGAGGTCACCGGCGTCGGCGTGCACGTGAAGCCCGCGCAGGGAAAGAAGTGCGCCCGCTCATGGCGGATCACGTCCGATGTCGGCGCCGACCCGGTCTATCCCGAGCTTTCGGCCCGCGATGCCGCGGCCATGCGCGAGATCGACGCCAGGGCGGGCTGAACTGCCTGGGGCCACCGTTGGCACCCTGCAGACGCGGCGGCCGTGCTTGACGTCGCGGGCCGTGCGCGCGAGCGTCATCGCAGTTCGCTCGTCAGCAGGAAGCCCACATGACCGCCAATGCCACCGCCGCCGCCGAGACCGGTTCGCTGGACTACGCCCGGCTGTCGGCCGATCTCGAGAAGGTCCTGAAGCTGCGCAATCCGCCCTTCGCCATGCGGCTCTATGAGCGGCGCGAGGACATGGAAGCCGTGCCGAAGATCCGCCGCCCCAAGACGATCCATACGCTCGACCAGATCGTCGGACAGGCGGCACGGCTCGGCTGGACAGTCGGCGTCACCTCGGACAACCTCGTCGGGAACCAGTGCCGCGCGGTCGTCGGCCTGGGCAACGCCAAGACCGAAAAGTGGAAGTCGGGCCAGCACACCGTCGGCGTCTGGCACGGCACATTGGAGGACGCGGGCGCGCGCCAGGCCGCACTCAATTGCGTGCCCGACGGCAGATATGAGGCTCTCGCCGTGAGTCCGCTCGCGGCCGGCCGCATCGACCCGCCTGACATTGCCCTGTTCTACGCAACGCCGGGCGCGATGATGTACTTCATCAACGGGTTGCAGTACGTGGGCTACAAGCGCTTCGATTGGAGTGTCGTCGGAGAGACCGCCTGCGCCGACAGCTGGGGCCGTGCGCTTACCACCCGTGAGCCCTCGCTCTCGATCCCGTGCTTTGCGGAGCGCCGATACGGCGGGGTGCTCGACGACGAGATGCTGATGGCTCTGCCGCCGGCGATGATCGCCAAGGCTCTGGCCGGCATGACCTCGCTCGCCAAGAACGGACTGCGCTATCCCTTCCCGCAGTACGGCATCCAGATGGATGTGCGCGAAGGCATGGGCCGCAGCTATCCCGACCGCCGCTGACCGCTCAACGGGCCTCGATCTCGGGAGCCGAAGCGCGCCAGGGAATGTCGCGTGGCGAGACCCGAGCCGGTTCCCCAGATGGTCGCCGTCGCGCGCTCGCCCGCTTCACGAAGCCGGCGACTGCCTTGGGGCCCGCTGCGTCGGTCGCAAGCGGATCGGCATTCACCAGCGCAATGCGGTCAGGTGTCCCCTTCTCGGGGCTGACCGAGGCATGCTCGTGCACGATCCGCCAGTCATCGCCCCGCTTCTCGTAGATGAAGCTGTAGCGCACGCGCAGGGTCTCGGTGCCGGGACCCTGCCTGGACTTCATCGTCAGCGCATAGACGCCGGTGTCGGACGCGAGATTGCAGTCCGCGCGCACTGTCCGTTCGGCGACCGAGGCCCGCGGCTGACGCTGCAGGAAGTACACGAAATAATCCCGGATCTCGGCGTCGCCACGCCGGACGGCGTGCGAAGCGAGCGGCAGCAGCATCGCTGTCGCGGAGTAGTTCTTGAGGACGCGATCGGGGTGCAGCGTAGCGAGCGACGTGCTCCAACGGTCGAAAAGCGCCGCGATTTCACCGTCCGACGGCTTGGTGCAAGTGCCGGCGTTCGACTGAGCCTGTGCCCCGTAGAGGACAGGGAGTGTGAGGGCTATGAACGCACAAAGGATTCTGCGCTGACCCATGCAGCCTCCGACGACTCTGGGGAGGTTCCCCGGTCTGATCATCGCTGGCGCAGGTAGCACGAGTCGCGGCGCGGAAAAGGCAAATCACCTTCTGTATTGGATAAATGGAGACTTGGTGGCGAGCTTGTCATAGAGGCCACGCGCGCGATAGTTGAACTCCTGCGTGGTCCAGTACGTCCGGGTTGCGCCGGCCTCGTCCGCGATCGCGTACACCGCCTCGATGAGTGCCTTGCCGACGCCGCCGGCCCGCAGATCGGGGCGGACGAACAGATCCTCCAGATAACAATACCAAGTCTTCGACCACGTGGATCCGTGAAGAAGCACGTGAGCCAAGCCGATCGGGACGTCCTTCGAGTCCACGGCGACGAGCGCGCGGTGGACATGGGCCTCTCCCGACAACAATCGCCGCCACGTTTCCTCGATGACATCGTCGGCGACCGTCGACTTGTAAAAGGCGATGTAACCCTTGAACAGCTCGATCCAGGCCTGCTTGTCCTTGGCTTCGAGTGGCCTGATTCGCACCTCGCTCATCGACTGTCCCTCACGTATCGGCCGGCCATTTCGCGGCTGACAAGTTTGCGCGATCTATACCCCCCCTCGCAAGTTTCTCTTTTGCACTCTGGACGAACGGCCTTAGTTTGCTGCTCCATAAGGAGTGATTGAGGAATGCATGGCAGCGATCTTCTTCTGACCCTGCTCGGCGCGGTTGCCCTCATGCTGTGGGGCGTCCGCATGGTTCGCACCGGCATGACTCGCGCCTTCGGCCCCACATTGCGCGCCGTGGTAGCGCGGGCCAGCCGCAATCGCATGTCGGCGTTTGCCGCCGGCGTGGGCATTACGGCAGTGCTCCAGAGTGCGACGGCGACGGCCCTGCTGCTCGCCTCGTTCGCGGGACGCGGCCTGATCGCGCTTCCAGTCGCCATGGCCATGATGCTCGGCGCAGACGTCGGAACGACCCTCGTCGCGCAGGTCTTCGCCTTCGACATCAAGTGGCTCTGGGCGATCGGGCTGATCTGCGGCGTGGTGCTCTTCAACGCGTCCGAGAACGACCGCCTGCGCAATGCCGGAAGGATCGCCATCGGCCTCGGTCTGATGCTGCTGGCACTGACGGTGATTTCCTCGGTCTCCAGTGCGCTTCGTGAGAGCCCGACGGTGGCCATCGTCCTCCGCGCGCTCGGTTCCGAGCCGTTCATCGCCGTTCTGGTCGCGGCCCTGTTGACTTGGCTGGCCCACTCAAGCCTCGCGATGATCCTCTTCATCATGTCGCTGTCCGCCGCGGGCGCGATCGCTGCGCCGCTCGCTTTCGCCCTGGTGCTGGGTGCGAACATCGGCGGCTCGATCGCACCGGTCGCGGCCCTCGCCGGAGCCGTCGTCGCCGCACGGCGGGTGGTATTGGCCAATCTCCTGGCCAGGACGGCGGTCGCGCTCGCTGCCTTGCCTTTCGTGACGCGCCTGCCGGACGTGATCGGGCTCGTCGCCGCCGCCGCTCCGGAGCGGCTCGTCCTCAATTTCCACACCCTCTTCAACCTCGTCGTCGCAGCGGTTTTCCTACCGCTGCTGGGGCCACTGACAAATCTCGTAGGCCGCCTGCTGCCTCAGCCGACGACGGCGCCCGATCGCAAGGCGCCTCAGCATCTCGATCCTACGGTCCTCGACACGCCGTCGGAGGCGCTGGCTTGCGCGATGCGCGAGACGCTCAATGTCGGCGACGTGGTTCTGGACATGCTGCGCCGCTCTCTGGACGCCCTCGAAGGTGCAGATTCCAAGCTCATCAAAGACATCGAGAAGGAAGACGACCGGGTCGACGCCCTTCACGAGGCGATCAAGCTGTATCTCATCCGGGCGTCGAAGGCCGACATGAGCGAGGCCGAAAGCCGGCGCTATGTCGAGGTCATCACTTTCACCACGAACCTCGAGCATATCGGCGACATCATCGACAAGAACCTGATGGAACTGGCCACCAAGAAGCTCAAGAAGCGTGTCGCCTTCTCGGCGGAGGGACAGGCCGAGCTGCGGCGCTTTCATGCCAGTGTCGTGGACAACATGCGTCTGGCTCTGAATGTCTTCGCCACCCGCGACGTCGCGCTCGCCCGGCGCCTCTTGATGGAGAAGACCAGCGTCCGGGCGCGCGAATTCGAGGCGGCCGACCGCCACTTCGCCCGGCTACGCGATGGCCGGCCGGAATCCATCGAGACGAGTTCGATCCACCTCGATATCCTGCGCGATCTCAAGCGCATCAATTCGCACCTGACGTCGGTTTCGTACCCGATCCTGGAGGCGGCGGGAGAACTGCGCGAGAGCCGGTTGCGCAGCCAGGAAGCCGCCGATGCCGGGCCGGCTCAATCGGGCGGCCGCGCAGCGTCCACGCCTGCGCTCGGCCCCCGCACCGGCTTGACCGGCCCCGGCAACACCTGAACGGGCATCAGACCATCGGCCGGCGACCGGCGCTGGCTCCGCTTTCTTGCCGGCTGTGGCATCACTGTACCAGCACTCCGGCTGGCCCCTCGTATATGGTCCGGCGGTGGCCGATCCCCCGAATGCCGTCGGCTCACCATGATTTTCGATGAGGTTCGCAATGCCCGTTGCACGGTCTCGCGTAGGTCTTTCCGGTCGCGCGCTGTCGACAAAAAGCACTCTCCTGGTCGCCGCCGCCTGCATTTTCGCCTCCGGCCCGCTCGATGCCCAGGCCGAGACCGAACGGCGCAAACGTGTCCCACGGGCAAAGGCGAAGCTGACGCAATCGGCGCCCGCCCCAGCTCCGATCGCCGCGGTGAAAGGGCCTTTGCTCGCCGTCGTGGCCATCGGCGAGCAGAAGTTCACGCTCTACTCGGGTGCCGAAGTGGTCGCCACCTCGCGCATTTCTTCGGGCAAGCGCGGACACCCCACGCCGACCGGCGTGTTCAGCATCATCCAGAAGAACCGGTTCCACCGCTCGAACATCTATTCGGGCGCGCCGATGCCGTTCATGCAGCGGATCACCTGGTCGGGCATCGCGCTGCACGCTGGCGTACTACCGGGCTACCCAGCCTCGCACGGCTGCATCCGGCTCCCCAACGGATTTGCCGCCAGCCTGTTCGGAACGACCAAAATGGGCACGCGGGTGGTTGTTGCCTCCACCGATGTCAGGCCGACCGCCTTTTCTCATCCGGGTCTGCCGGTGCCGACATTGATTCCGGCGCCTCCCGGGGCCCAACAGGCGACGGCCGGTCCGACAGCAGCCCTGAAGACCGGCACGACCACCGATGCCTCGGGTGACCTGCTGGATCCGATGAAGGTCGGAGAGATCGAGAAGATGCGTCTCGCCGCCGAATCTGTAGAGGCCCGCCGGAACGTTCCGATAGCGTTCGCTGCGGCCGAGAAGGCCGCCCGCGAGCACGACGCCTCCCTGGCCGCCCTGCGCGACGCCCAACGCGTGCTCGGTGAGGAACGGGCGACCGTGGCGGCGGCGGAGCGCCTCGTCGCGGCGGCGCGTACGGAGACGGAGCGGGTCGAAGCCGAGGCGAGGGGCGCTGCTGCATCGGCCGCTGTCTCGGCGGCCGAGGACGCCCTCTCGCGTGCACGCGAGGCAGAAAACCGCGCCTCGGATCGAGCGATGGATGCCGCAATCGCAGCGAAAGCCGCCGAGGACCTGGCCGAAACGGCCCAGGACGCCGCTCGAGTGGGCCAGAAGCGCACCGAGCCGATCACCATCCTGGTCTCCCGCAAGGAGCAGAAGGTCTACGTGCGGCAAGGCTGGGAGACGGTTCTGGAGAGCGAAGCCAAGGTTGCCGATCCGAGCCAGTCGATCGGGACCCACGTCTTCATGGTGTCGGCGGCCCAGATCACCGGCGAGGGCAAGCCCGACCTGACGTGGAAGGCGTTGCACGTCCCCGACAGCGCCAACGGCCATGACACTCACGAGCGCGCGCTCGAGCGTATCAACCTGCCGGAGGCCGCCGCCCGAGAAATCTCTGCCCGGCTTTGGACCGGGGCGACGCTGATGATCTCGGACAACGGCCCTGGAAACGAGACGGGCAAATACACGGACCTGATCGTTCAGACCCGCTGAGACGGTGTCACGCAACCGCCGGCCGTCAGTTCGGTCGGCAATTCCGGCCGGCCAAAAGGACCGCCCGCGGGCAGGCGCCCGTCAACGGCACTTGCTCCAACGGTAGGTCGGGCCGTTGTCGATGTGAATGTGGTTCATGCACGTATAGGTGCCGACGCCACCTTCGTGATTGGCGTAGAGCCAGTTCGTCACGGCCCGGTACTTGCCCGCAGGCGGTATGAAATCCACGGCTCGGCAGTTGGCGTGGTAGCTGCGCTTGCCGCTACCGCGGATCCGCGCGCCCTTGCGGTAGGTCGAGATGACCTTGATCGGCCCGAACCGCTCCCGGATCTGCGACAGGCGTGACTGCAGCGCACCTGGCAGACACGCCGTGCTGGCGGCCTCGGCGCTCGAGAACGAACCGGCACCGCTGAAAGCGAGGACAATGGTCGTCGCCATGCCGACGACGGCGAGGCGTGCGAGAAAAGCCATGTGATTTGCGCTCCTGATCGTCGCGCCGCCTCGTCGGGCGCCGCTGGTTGATTGACGCGCCCGTAACCAGCCGTTCATCATGATGGAAGCACCAAGAACCGACATGGTTAACCGCCGGAGCTGCTTTTTCTGCCATGTCGCGCGCTCGACCCCGGTGACCGGCGAGTTCGGTTCCGGGGCCGAAAAAGAGCGCTATCAATCTGAAATGAGTAGAGAAAGCCCAAGAGACCCTACAGCCGCGAGCCGATCCATCGTCCCGCCGAGGTGTGGCGCCATCCAGCGCTCTGCAGCCATCACCCGTGCACATGCCCGCCTGCTGCGCGTTGCGGAGGTCCCGCTGCTGGAGTACGAAGGCTGCGTCGGAGAAACGACGCACCGGAGCCCCCATTGACCGGCAGCCGCGGTCCATCCTCACAAGAACGCAGTGAGAACAAGTCGAAAGCGGCACCGGCCGAGACCGGTGGTAGCGGCGGCAAGGCGCGAGCCGCGCTGACCTTCGACGACAACGGCCGTCTCATGCGCATGATCGGCGGCCATGACGAGAACCTGCTCGTGCTGGAGCAGCGGCTCGGCGTCGAAATCGTGAGGCGGGGCAACGTCGTATCCGTCGCCGGAGCGCCATCGTCGGTACAGACGGCGCGCGACGTCCTCCATCAGCTCTACGCCCGGGCCGAGAGCGCGGCCCACATCGCCGTCGGCGATGTCGAAGGGCTCATCCGCCACGTCACTTCGGGGCCGGCCGCCGAAGGCATGGCCCAGATCAAGACGCGCAAACGCATCGTGTCGGCCCGAACCCGGACGCAGTCCACGTACATCAATGCCCTGGACCGCTCCGATCTCGTTTTCGGCGTCGGGCCGGCCGGAACCGGCAAGACCTACCTGGCTGTCGCGTTTGCCGCTCAGTGTCTGGAACGCGGGCTGGTGGACCGCATCATCCTGTCCAGACCCGCGGTCGAGGCCGGTGAACGCCTCGGTTTCCTGCCGGGCGACATGAAGGAGAAGGTCGATCCGTACCTGCGCCCGCTCTACGACGCGCTCTATGATGTCTTGCCGCCCGAGAAGGTCGAACGCGACATCGCCAGCGGCGTGATCGAGATCGCGCCGCTGGCGTTCATGCGTGGTCGCACCCTGGCCCACGCCTTCGTGATCCTCGACGAAGCCCAGAACACAACGTCGATGCAAATGAAGATGTTCCTGACCCGCTTGGGCGAAGGCTCGAAGATGGTCGTGACAGGGGACCCGACCCAGATCGACCTGCCGCCCGGCCAGGTCTCCGGTCTGGAGGAGGCAGTTGCGCTTCTCCACAACGTCGACGGCATCGAGGCCATACGTTTCCTTGCCGCCGATGTCGTGCGCCGCGACCTGGTGCAGCGCATCGTCATCGCTTACGAGGCCGCAGGAGCCGGAGCACCTCGCGGACGTTCTCCCCGATGACCGCCGCCTCACCCAGCGCGGACCCTGCCGGACGCCCCCACGAGGGCGGCGAGGCGTCCGAGCCGTCGGAACCCGACATATCGATCGAGGTGCCGGCCGGCGACTGGAACTGGTGCGCCGAACACCTCGATCTGGTGCGAAGCGCCATCGCGGCCGCACTCGAACGTTGCAGCTACCGTCGCGACATCGCCGAGCCACCGCTGACCGTAGCGCTGTCCGACGACGCTTGCGTCCGCGCATTGAACCGGCAATTCCGTGGTCACGACAAGCCGACCAACGTGCTGTCGTTTCCCTCCTCGCCAGCTCCCGCGATCGCCGGGAGCTACCTTGGTGACATCATCCTTGCCGAGGAAACGGTCCTGACCGAGGCCGCAGATCAGGGCAAGCCCCCGCTCCATCACCTCCTGCATCTTTGCGTTCACGGTACGCTTCACCTGCTCGGGCACGATCACGAAGCAGACGAGGCCGCCGAACGCATGGAGCGGATGGAAATCGAGATCCTGGCGGATCTCGGCATTGCCGATCCTTACGCGTAAGCAAAGACGCAAGAGCACAACCCCAATACCAGCCCCATGACAGCCGCCCCTCCCGAAGAGCCCGATCGCATCCAGAAACCGAGCCCGCCGGCGGAAGCCGCACAGGCTCTGGGCTGGCTGCAGACGCTGCGGAACCGCCTCGGCTTCGATCGCAGCGCCAATCTTCGCGCCACGATCGAGGACGCACTGGCGGGCCCCGGCGACGAGCGCCAACAGTTCTCGGCAGCCGAGCGGGCCATGCTGCTGCGCATTCTGCGCTACGGCGTCTTGCGCGTCGACGACCTCATGGTGCCGCGCGCGGACATCATTGGCATCGACGAGAGCGAATCCCTGGCAAGCCTTCTCCAGGTCTTCGATGGCGCTGGCGTTTCGCGCATCCCGCTCTACCGTGAGACGCTCGACGATCTGCGCGGCATGGTCCACATCAAGGATTTCGTGCGCTGGCTAATCGCCGACGCGCAGGGCCGCCCGGCGACGGAAGGCCGCGCCGCTCATGGCTCCCGAGGATCACCACAGCGTCCGCAAGCGGAACTTGTGGAGCTTCCACCCGTCAGCATTCTTACCGACCTCGGCCGCGCGGACCTGACCCGACCGATCTCCTCCACCAAGTTGCGCCGGCAGGTGCTCTTCGTTCCGCCGTCGATGCCGGCGATGAACCTGCTCATCCGCATGCAGTCGACACGCATTCACATGGCCCTCGTCGTCGACGAGTACGGGGGCACGGACGGTCTCGTCACCATCGAAGACCTGGTCGAGCAGATCGTCGGGGAAATCGAGGACGAGCATGACGAGGACGAGGCCACGAACATCGTAGAGGATCCCAAGCTGGGCCTCGTCGCCGCCGCACGCACGCCGGTCCGCGAGCTGGAAGCCGTGCTTGGCACGAGGCTTGCCGAAGGCGAAGCCGCAGGAGAAATCGAGACTCTCGGCGGCCTGCTCTTCATGCTCCTCGGTCGCATACCGGCCCGCGGCGAGATCGTCCGCCATGGCTCCGGCATCGAGTTCGAGGTGCTCGACGCCGATCCACGCCGCGTCAAGCGCGTCCGCGTGCATCCCGCGAACAAGGAGAAATCGGCAACGGGCGGGGTCAAGGCGCCGGAGAGCACGTGATCGCCTCGCGTCCGACGTCCCCAACCGGACTTTTCGGGACGATCTCGGCCCTGCGGCCGTGGCCGGCCCGCGCGCTCGCTACGGCTTCTGGAGCCGTCTCGATCCTCGCCTTCAAGCCGTTCGGCCTTTGGCCACTGTTCTGGCTGACTCTGCCAGCTCTTATGATTTTGAGCGCTGCGGCGGCGGATCGAAAGTCCCCTGAGCGCATGTCGCGCGTGACGCCCTGGATGGGACGTCCTGCCGGCAGAGCGGCAGAAATCGGCTGGTGGTTCGGCCTCGGCTTCCATGTCGCCGGTCTATTCTGGATCGGCGAGGCGTTCCTGGTCGAGGCCGAGATTTTCGCATGGCTCATGCCGTTCGCGGTGACGTCATTGCCGGCTTTCCTGGCGTTGTTTTTCGCCCTCGCCAGCGCATCCGCCGCCGCTCTGTCGCCCGGCGTCAGCGCGCGCCACGCACTCGTTCTCGCGATTGCTCTTGCCGGCGTCGAATGGCTTCGTGGACATGTTCTGACGGGCCTTCCGTGGAACGTCCTGGGTTATGCGCTCACGAACGAACTCGTTTTGATGCAATCGGCATCGGTTCTGGGCATCTATGGACTGACGCTCGTTGCGGGGATCATTTTCCTGCTCCCTGCGGCGGCTGTGCTGTCGGCCGCCACTGGCGATCGACAATCCAGCCGCGGCTTCCGATTGCTGGCCTTGGTTTGCGCGATCGGACCCCTGCTCGCGATGTCGTCGTACGGCACCGTGCGGCTCGCCGCAGCGCCGACGGCGGCGGCCGACGCACCTCTCGTACGTGTCGTGCAGCCGAGCATCCGACAGCGTGAGAAATGGCAGCGCGAGCACCAACGCCGCATTTTCGACGAGCACATCACCGCGAGCCTGACGCGAAGCGACGGTACGGTCGATGGCGCATCGAACATCGCGCTGCTGGTCTGGCCCGAGGCAGCGATGCCGTTCCTTCCCCTGCAGGAACCGGTCGCACTGCTCGAAATCGGAAGAATGCTTCATCCACGCACGACGCTCGCCACCGGCGCGCTGCGGCTCGAACAGGGCGAGCGCGGGCGCAAGATATTCAACAGCGTCTTGTTCTTCCGCAGCGGTGAGCCCGCGAAGCATGTCGCAACCTACGACAAGGTGCATCTGGTGCCTTTCGGCGAATACTTGCCGCTTCAATCCTGGCTAGAGGCGATCGGCCTACAACAGGTGGTGCGCCTGCCCGGCGGCTTTGCCAGCGGCAACAACCTCCGCCATACCGTCGAGATCGAGGGCATCGGCACGGTGGCGACCTTGATCTGCTACGAAGCGATCTTCCCTCGCGAAGTCGTCGACGCGGAGCGCCGACCGCGGGTGATGGTCAACGTCACGAACGACGGCTGGTTCGGCAACACCACGGGCCCGCGACAGCATCTCCAGCAAGCCCGACTGCGAGCTGTCGAGGAGGGCATCCCCCTGATCCGAGCTGCCAACAACGGCATTTCCGCACTCGTCGATGCCCATGGACGGATCGTCGCGTCCTTGGACTTGGATCGGAAGGGCTCGTTCGATGCCGCTCTACCACCGATGGTTGCTGCGACAGTTTACAGCCGGTTCGGCGACGGACTGTTCGCTCTGATGTGTCTTGCGGCCGTCGTGGTTAGCGGTTTCTTGCCGGGGCAGCGTCTCCGTTCAGCGTAAATCCCACCATGAAATGGACGCGAACCGATTGTTCATGTTGACCTTAGGTTGTGACCCACTCAATGGCTCGGAATGCGCAGCGGTGATTGACGGATGCGCCCTGCACCACCTAGGAATGTGCCCGATCCCAGCGAGTTCCTAGCAGCGTTTGATCGTGAGTACCCAGATGACCCGGCAAGATGACGTCCACATCGACCATGGCGAAGACAAGAGTTCGCGACGCCCGAACCCGGTCGATATCTACGTCGGCAACCGCGTCCGTTTTCGCCGCATGCTGCTGGGAATGAGCCAGGAACGGCTCGCCGAGCAACTCGGTCTAACGTTCCAGCAGATCCAGAAGTACGAGAAGGGCATCAACCGCATCGGTGCGAGCCGCCTCTACGATCTGTCACAAATCCTGGGCGTACCGATCCAGTTCTTTTACGAGGAAGCGCCCGGCACAGCCGAGGCGATGCCCCTGGATTCCGCCAGCAGTGGCGGCGAGCGGTCGGCCGAAAGCCACATCGTCGAATTCCTCTCGAGCCGGGACGGCGTGGAACTCAATCGGGCATTCGTACGGATCTCCGACAGCAAGGTCCGCCGCGCGATCATCGAGTTGACGCGCTCGCTCGCGGGTGAGGCCGAGACAACTGCGGCCGAATGAAGGCGGCGGTCGAGGCGCGCCAGCCTTGGCGCGCCTCAATTTTTCCTGTCTATACATGCCTCTGCAGGTCGGGCTTAGCACCGCCTTGACCCATTGCCTAAAGGCTGCAACAAGCGCGCGATTTCAACCGCAGCCTCCCATGAGGAACTAACGTGGCGCGCAAGTCGTATCTTTTCACCTCCGAATCCGTGTCGGAGGGGCATCCCGACAAGGTTTGCGATCGCATCTCCGACGAGGTCGTGGACGCGTTCTATCGCGAGAGCATCGCCGCCAAACTCGATCTGTGGAAGGTGCGGGCGGCGTGCGAGACACTCGCTACGACCAACCGCGTCGTAATCGCCGGTGAGTACAGCAATACGCCGAAGAGCGTTACCGTGGCCATGATCCAGGACCTCGCCCGCAAGGCGATCCGCGAAATCGGCTACGAGCAGGACGGCTTCCACTGGGCCAACGCCAACATCGAGGTCCTGTTGCACGGCCAGTCGGCCGACATCGCGCAGGGCGTCGACGCGAAGCAGCCGACCAATCAGGAAGAAGGCGCGGGCGACCAAGGCATCATGTTCGGTTATGCCTGCCGCGAGACCGAAGATCTGATGCCGGCGCCGATCTATTACGCGCATAAAATTCTGCGCCTGATTTCGGAAGCGCGTCACTCCAACAAAG
>CAYMEB010000122.1:0-13987 GCA_964389095.1 uncultured Hyphomicrobiaceae bacterium | reverse complement strand
TCATCGAGCTCAGCCCATGACCGGCCAGTTACACCACCGCCTGGGGCACGATCAACTCGGCGACCTCTGCCTCGACGGCCTGCGCCAGCAGCGTGCGCGCGCCGTCGCGCAGCACCTGCGTGAGCGGATCCTCGAATGATCCTGGCTGAATCAGCTTGGTGACGGTATTGTTCGGCACGGCATATCGCTCCTTCGGTGGAGAGTGAGGTCGTCGAACAACCCCACGATATGCCGCCTTCACCGATTCACGCCGTCACCAACTTCCGCGCATAGCTCGTGAGCCTGTAGGCGAGCCGGGTGACGGAGACACGTCCGTCGCCAATCCCGACCACAGGTCGAAAGCCGACGCAGATGTCTTTGAGCAGCCCCCGGCGGGATATGATGCGGTGGCGTTTCAGATCGAAGTCGATCCGATCCTCGACCGTCGTCCGGCCCGCCTTGCGCGCTTCGAGCCGCATGATCCGGTCGGGATCAGGAAGGGCAGCTGGATAATCTTCCCTGAGATAGAGAGCGGAATGGGCTGGGTCAGCAACCTGTTTCGCTCACCCTCCAGGACATCTACGACATTCTTCGATGTCCGGCCGACAATCCGGGCGGTGACGAATTGGCGCGTGCATGCGATCGAGCTCAAGGCAACCGGACTGGCGTCCGCATTCAGCGAGCATCGCGGAGAGGACGACCGCGCTTACGCGCTCGAGGCGCGCGGGCGCGTCGACCTCGGCAAACGCACCAGCATCGAGACACTCGTTTCCCATCAGCGCGATCAAGACGCCCGCTCAGGCCGGGATTTCCCAGGCGCCGCTGCGGAACGTGCAGACATCTTGACCAATCGTGCGGCGGTCAGTCTAAACCACCGGTTCAATCGTCTCTCGGTGCAATTGCGTGGTGGCCTCACAGATCAGGACTACCAGCCTGTCGGTTCCATCGACGGCGCCACGATCTCCAACGCTCAACGGGATGTGCTCATCCGTGAAGCCGCCGTGCGTGCGACTTGGGAATTCAAACCGACCCTCTTCGCGTTCTCCGAGATGGCGATCCTCGATCGCTCGTACCGTGAAACGCCTTCGGATGGCATCAGCCGGGATTCGCACGGCACCCGCGCGCGGCTTGGCATTTCCTTCGGCAATACCGGCAAGACGTGGCGCGGCGAGGTGTCGATCGGTCACGGGCAGCAGACGCCGGACGATGGCCGCCTCAACAAGGTCGAGGGTATTCTCGTCGACGCGAACCTGGGTTGGCGGATGTCCGAGTTGACCTCGGTTCTGGCCAGCGCCCGGACCGAGCTCAACGACTCCACGACGCCTGGACAGAGCGGATCGACGAGCCGGCAGTTCTCGCTCGAGCTGCGGCATGCATTCCGTCGGTATCTGATCGGAACTGCCGGGGTCCAGCACACGATCGCCGATTATGGCTCCTCTGGAACGATCGAACGTGAAACGATCGGGAGCTTGGGGTTGGAGTACTTCGCCTCGCCGACGTTGGCGATCTTCGGCAAGTACCAGCACGTGCGCTTCGACACCACCGTAGACGGCGGCGACTACGACGCCGATACGCTCCGGGTCGGCGTGAAGGTTCGCCAATAGCGCACGGGTCAGAGCCAAGTTGCCTCGGAAGTGCGCAGCTTGCCACCCGGGAAGCGCCACCTCACAGGCACCCCGGAGATTTCGACCGGCGGCTTGAGCCTGTGAACCGGGCCCCAGCCGTTTGCCTCGATGCCGGGAGAATATTCGGCCATTTCCGGTCGCATCGGCGTCGCGTTTTCAGTCGCGGCCCGAAGATCGGTCAGCAGCTTTGCCGTGCGCGCCAGGGAAACGCGAATCAGCGAGCCGCGACCCGTCGCCCGCCGGTGCCGGATCGCACGCACCGCCGCAGCAGCCATAAGATAACCGGTTGCGTGATCGATGGCCTGAACCGGCAGTGGAATTGGCGTGTCGGCGGTCTTCCAGCGCATGCCTGCGTCGGCGATGCCTGAACTCATCTGCACCAGGCTGTCGAAGCCGCGCCTGTTCTTCCAGGGTCCGGTCCAGCCATAGGCATCGAGCGAGACATCAATAAGACCAGGACGGATCGTGTTGCGGGTTTCGGCGCAATAACCAAGCCCGTCCAGGGCACCGTTTCGGTAGCCGTGAACCAAGACGTCGGCGTGAGCCAACAGAGACTCGAATTGATCTCTGCCTTCGCGCGTTTTGAGATCGATGCCTGCGCAGCGCTTGCCGAGTGTGACCTCGGGCTCGATGCCCGGCTCCGACCACGACGGCGGATCGATCCGCAGCACATCAGCACCGAACCCCGCGATGAATCGTGTGGCGATCGGCCCGGCCAGCACGCGTGTCAGATCGAGAACCCGCAACCCACTCAAAGGAGTGTCCGGGCGCGGATCGAGATCCGATTTCGGACTTGCGCCGGCATCTGTGACGTTCACCAGCGGTTCGAGCGCGACGGCTTGGCCCTGCGGATGCGCCGCCCGCTCCTCGAGGCTCATCATTTCCGCAGCACAGCCACCCTCGTTCACGATGGCCGTTTCCAGCTCGCCCTTGTCCCAGAGGGCGACCGCTCGGGCGACGTCTCCCTTTGCCGAATGCGGCCCGAGGACCTTGAGAGCGGCCGCGCAATGATGCGGCGCGTTGGTATGCAGGCGAACCCATCCGTTCTTCGCCCGGTAGTCGCCGGCGATCGGGTCCCACATCGACAGCAGGGACCATCCGGAAGGCTTGATCGAGGTCCCAAACCACAGCGAAGCGGCTGCGCGGTCGACCTTGACCGAAGGCACTACGCCCGATGCCGAACCAGCAAGCTCGGCGATGGCCAGGCCTGCGACGGAAACGGACGCACTCGCGAGGTCCGAAACGGCGAAGGCAGAGGCAAACGATCCCGTCCCGACCTCCTCCGTTGCGGTGACGGTTTGATCGGATCCGCCGAGGGCAGACCAGATAGTCCGCGTCAAGGCACGGACGGAATCCGTCATTTGAGCCTCTCCATTCAGTCACGAAAGATCAGGTTCGAACCTGGAAGCCGTTTTCCTTCGCCTTCAACAACGCAACGACGGTCGAGTTCACAGGCGTTGCGATGCCGACGGTTGCGCCCTCTCGCGGGATCGCGCCGTTGATGTTGTCGATCTCGGCGCGGCGTCCGGCCATGTGATCGAGCAGCATCGATGGTCTTGCGCCGAGGATCTTCTGGCCGAAGTTCCACACGTAACGGATTGGATCGTCGAACTCGAGTTCTATCCCCTTGGCGCGCGCAACCTGGAATGCTTCGCCTGCACAGGCCGCCGCGATGCTCCATGCCGACGGGCTGGCTTGCACGCCGCCGACGGTGAGACCAGTCAGGGCGCACGGCCCGGAGTAGGTGCAGTTGCAGATCAGCTTTTCCCAGATCATGCGATGGATGTCGGCAAATGTGAGCACCTTGAAGCCGCCACTCTCCCAGACTGCTTTGACAGCGCCCAGGCGCTCGGTGAGCCCGCCTGTCATTTCGCCGAGGCGGACGAACTCCATTCCGTTGTGGTGCGCATGGCCGGGACCGCGCATCGATGCCCCAAAGCCGCCGACTACGCCGATCACGACCCGCTGAGCCCCAACGACCGCTGCGACCTTGTCGGCTGACCCCAAGCCATTTTGTATGGTCAGAATGGGAGCATCGGGCCGCGCGATCTTTACGGCGTCCCGGGCGGCTTCCTCGACCCCGTCATACTTGGTGGCGATGATGACCAGGTCGGCGTTTCGGACCCCCGAAGCGTCCGATACCGCCGACAATCGAACTGTCCTGTTGCCGCTGGCCCCCTCGACCATCAGACCCGAGGCATTGATCCTGTCGACATGCTCTTTCCAGCGGTCGATTGCGATGACCTCGTGCTTTCCGTTGTCTGCCAAGAGCGCGGCATAGACGGAACCCATGGCGCCGACGCCGATGATCGCTATCCTCATGTGGTTTGCCCCTTCCCGATTTCGTGCGACGCTCAAAAGGAAGCGATAAAGGGCCCGCGTCAAGGTATGAGCATGGTCGGCATGCCGAACACGCAAAAAAAGCACGCCGGTCCATCCGCAGTGTTGCGGATTTCGAATCCAATCGCGATTGTGTCCTCGAGCTGAACAACCGAGTCTATCATGAATAAGACGACGCATGACGCTTCGGCAGGACTGGCCGGCCAGCGCGATCCAAATGTCGCTCCGCAGGGCCCTTTGGGCGCTTACCCGACGGTCCGGATGCGGCGAAACCGGCGAACCGAATGGTCGCGGCGTCTCGTGGCTGAGAACGTCCTGACTGTGAACGATCTGATCTGGCCAATCGTCCTGATGCAAGGAAACGGCGGCCTCCAACCGATAGCGTCCATGCCAGGAGTGTTCAGGCACACGGTGGATGAGGTGGTGCGGGCGGCCGAGCGAGCACTCAAGCTTGGAATCCCGGCGATCGCTCTGTTTCCATTTACGGACGCCGCCGGTCGCACTGAGGACGGTGATGAAGCCCTCAATCCGGATAACCTCATCTGCCGGGCAGCGCGTGCCATCCGCAAGGCTGGCCTCGATGTGGGCGTCATCGCGGACGTCGCGCTGGATACCTACACGAGCCACGGCCATGATGGCCTCTTGCGCGGGGAGACGATCCTGAACGACGAGACCGTGGCGGTACTCGTCAAGCAGGCGCTTCTCCAGGCGGAGGCCGGCGTCGACGTCATCGCGCCCTCAGACATGATGGACGGGAGGGTCGGTGCAATTCGAAGCGCGCTGGACCGCAGTGGCTTCCAGTCAACACAGATCATGTCTTATGCCGCCAAGTACGCGTCCGCGTTCTATGCGCCCTATCGCGACGCGGTCGGCTCCTCCGCTGCACTCAAGGGCGACAAGCGGACCTACCAGATGGACCCGGCCAATACTGACGAGGCCTTGCGTGAGGTGGCGCTGGACATCGCGGAAGGGGCCGACATGGTCATGGTGAAGCCGGGAACCTTCTATCTCGATATCGTGCATCGCGTTAAGGCGCGCTTCGGCATGCCCACGTTCGCGTATCAGGTGTCGGGTGAGTACTCGATGATCATGGCCGCTGTCGCCAATGGCTGGCTCGACGGTGCGCGCGTCATTCCGGAAAGCCTGCTGGCGTTCAAGCGCGCCGGTGCGGACGGAATCCTTACGTACTTCGCACCCGCTGTTGCGGAGAAACTCAAAGGCATCGGTTGAAGGCGACGTGCCACTGTTCTCGCGCCGCGCGGGCCTAGCTGGGTCCATAGCTCTGCTGCTTGTCCTCGTGGCGGCCGCGCTCTCCGGTGGGTGTAGTCATGGGCGGTCGGCCGAGGCGGTGCGGTTCTGCAGGTCCCTGATTCCTGCATTCAACGATAGTGCACATCGGATCGAGATCTTGGCGTCGGCCGAACGTGAGACGGCGACGCAAGTGCTCGTTTCGCTCCGTTATCGGGTCGCCGGAGGCCAGGGAACTGTCGAGCGTGCGCTCATGTGCCGAGTGGCCCATGTCCCCGATGGATTGGTGCCGAAGCTGCTCGGGGTGGCGACCGAAGAGGGGCCTCTCGGCGAGATCCGCTTGTATCTTCTGCAGAAGACGTGGATCGATAGCGGCGCGGTTCAGCACTCAGATCCGGCGATGGTCGTTCTGCTGCCGGTCGCACTGCCCGTTCCCAAATGGTTGGCGGCCCTTCTGCAGACGTTGGTATCGGCGTTGCCATCGATCGCCATCTATGTGGTTCTGGCAACCGCGTATTCGCTCGTTTACGGCTTGGTCGGCCGGATCAACCTGGCATTCGGCGAGATCGCGATTGTCGGGGGCTACGCGGCCTACCTCGCCAATTCCAGTATCGGCGGGTTTTCAGGCAACCCGCTCAATGTTGCCTCGGCTGTAGTCGTTGGCCTGTTCACGGCGGGCGTGTGGGGGCTTGCCTTGGGGCGCCTGGTGGTTGCGCCTTTGGTTTCTCAGCCTGGACAACACGTACTGATCGCTACACTCGGGGCTTCTGAGGCGATGTCTGAGACCCTACGCCTGACGCAAGGCGCTGGGGTGAGGTGGATGCCGCCGTTCCTCAATCAGCCATATGGTATCGCACAGGCCGGCGATCATATCGTGACGGTAACGCCGATCTCCTTGCTGGTTGCGGGAAGCGCCTTCCTTGCAGCGGCTGCACTTGTGACGGCGATGGAACGCACGGGATTTGGTCGCAGATGGCGCGCGATCGCCGACGATTCGCTGGCGGCAGGGCTTCTCGGTGTCGACGGGGCGCGTCTACTTCTTCAAACTGCCGTCGTGGCAGCAGTGCTCGCTGGCCTTGCCGGCGTACTCACAACCTTCAGCTACGGCGGGGTCGGCTCCGCTGGTGGCCTGGGTATTGGTCTCAAGGCGCTCTTGGCGGCGGTGCTTGGCCGGTTGGGTTCGGTTCGGGGCGCGTTCTTGGGTGGACTGCTCATCGGGACTGCCGAGGCAGCCTGGGCCGCGGCGTTCTCGATCGAGTCGCGTGACATCGCGCTCTTTTCCATGTTGATCGCGACGCTCATCTGGCGCAAGGCCGATAGAATTGACGCCGGCGCGAAGTGACGTGTCAGGGCCGTTGCGAAACGCTCGCATTTGCTACCGGCTGTACTTCCCGTGCCCGAACCCGCTCGCGGTGCCAGAGGTAAAGACCCGACAGGATCACGATCCCTGCCCCAGACAATGTCCAAACGTCGGGCACATGGCCAAAGACGAGAAAGCCTGCCGTGGAGTGTGTCAGGAGGCTCACATAGATGAATGGAGCGATTACCGATGCCGGCGCGTAGCGGTGCGCGACGATGAAGATCCAGTGGCCGATGGCCCCCCACATGCCGATCGAGAGCACCAATCCCCACTCGAGCGGGTTACGCGGCCAGACCCACTCCAGTATTGCCAGCGGTGCGACCAGAAACGTGCCCGCAAACAGCGACCAGAATAGCGTAACCTCCGAGCTGTCGAATGGCGCGAGATGGCGCGTCAGAAGGATGAAGAGAGCATAGGCGACCATGCACCCCAGCGACAGAGCGAAAGCCGGCTCGAATCCCGCTATGCCGGGCCGTATGGCCACCAGAATTCCAATGAAGCCTGTCAGGATCGCAAGCATTCGCCGCCAGCCCACCCATTCCCCCAATAGAGGTCCCGCGAGAAGGGCGACCGTGAGCGGAGCGAGGAAATTGATCGTCGTCGCCTGATCGAGCCGAAGTGATCGCAGAGCGAGAAAATTCAAGACCGTGGACGTCAGAAGCAGCAGTGAACGGGCCAGTTGCCAGAAAGGTTTGTTGGCTCGCACCAGGTCGGGAACCGAGATCAGGCCCAAGACGACGACGATCGTCATGAACTGCCCCAGGAAGCGGACCCAGACGACCTGGGCCGGGGGCAATTGGCTCACGGCGACAAGATACTTCCCCGTCGTATCGATCAGGGTGAAAAAGGCGACCGCGACACACATCAAGGCGATTGCTTTCCCCGGCCTCGCTTGCATCGGCTGGTGCTCGGGCAAGGCGGTCTTCTGCATGTGGATCGCCTCTCCGGGGTTCGCTGGGCTGCACAGTTCGCCGGCCTTAATGACGGGCAAAGTCACGATGCGCAAGACAGCTACGCGCCCGGCTGGCGCGCGCCGCAATTGACATCAGGCACGCAGCGGGCACGATAGGCTGAGAGAACGAAGACCCCACGTGGACGCGATGCAGGCTGGCGATCTCTCGCCATCCTGCGCGTCTTGGATCACATATGCTCGGTTTCGTCATCCAACGACTGCTTCAGGCGCTGGCGGTCATGCTGGTGATTTCACTGCTCGTGTTCGTAGGTGTCTACGCGATCGGCAATCCGATCGACGTACTGATCTCCCCGGATGCGACCCAAGCGATCCGCGAGCAGACCATTCGCGCGTATGGCCTCGACCAACCCTTGTGGCGGCAGTATCTCGACTTCCTAGGACGTCTGGTGAGTGGGGATTTCGGACGTTCGTTCGTTTTCAACATGCCGGTCTTGCAGCTGATCTTCTCGCGGCTGCCCGCCACACTCGAATTGACCCTGACGGCAGTCATCGGCGCCACGGCGCTGGGCGTGCCGCTGGGAATGTACGCCGGCTACAGGCCGGACAGCTCGTTTTCAAAGCTCATCATGGCGACATCTGTGCTCGGCTTTTCGGTGCCGACGTTCTGGATTGGGCTCGTACTCATTTTCACGTTCGCGGTGTCCCTCGATCTACTTCCCGCAGGCGGACGCGGTGAGACGGTTGCGCTGCTCGGGGTGGAGTGGAGCGTTCTGACACTGAACGGTTGGAAGCATTTGGCGTTGCCCGCGCTGAACCTCTCCTTGTTCAAGTTCGCGCTCATGGTGCGTTTGGCCCGCGCGGGGACGAGAGAGATGATGCTCTCTGACACAGTCCGCTTCGCCCGGGCTGCCGGGGAGAGCGAAGGCACCATCTTGCGGCGTCACGTCTTAAGGTTGATCGCCATTCCGATCGTCACGGTGTTTGGTCTCGAGTTCGGGTCGACCTTGGCATTTGCCGTGGTCACAGAGACCATTTTCTCATGGCCCGGGGTCGGTAAGCTCATCATCGACAGTATCGCATCGCTCGACCGTCCCGTCATGGTAGCTTACCTCATGCTCGTGGCGTTCTTCTTTATCTGCATCAACTTCCTTGTTGATGTGGCTTACGCCGCCTTGGATCCGAGGCTCCGCGAGAGGGCCTTGGCATGAACACCGAGACCCCCTTCGGAAATTTCATCTCGGAATTCAAGGAGAGTCGTCTTTCGGTGATCGCGCTGGTCGTGGTCGTACTGATCGTCGGCCTGGCTCTGGCGGCGCCGCTCATTGCCCCTCAGAACCCTTACGATCTCGCGAAGCTCTCGCTTGCCGATGCGCGCCGCCCTCCGGGCTTTGTCGGCACCGGCGGATATGTCCACCGCCTTGGAACCGATGCTCAGGGGCGGGATGTCTTTTCGGCGATCCTCTACGGATTGCGATTGTCGTTGCAGGTTGGGCTTGTTGCGGGGGCCATTGCCTTCGCCGTCGGGGCGTCATTGGGCACCATGGCCGCCTTCTTCGGCGGGAGAACCGAAGCGATCCTGATGCGGTTCGTAGATCTTCAGCTGTCGTTTCCCGCCATTCTTCTGGCGTTGATCCTGGCGGCGATTCTCGGGCAGGGAAAATGGCAGCTCATTGCCGCCCTGGTCACGGCACAGTATGCGTACTTCGCCCGAACCGCCCATGGCGCCGCCGCAGCCGAGCGTTCCAAGGACTACGTCGCCGCTGCGCTCTCGACCCCGCTTTCTCCTGCGCGTGTGATCTTCAGACACATCCTACCCAACTGCATGGCGCCCCTGATCGTCGTCGCAACGGTTCAGGTCGCCAACTCCATTGCACTCGAAGCGACGCTGTCATTTCTCGGCATCGGCATGCCGGTGTCCGAGCCCTCGCTGGGCATGCTGATCGCTCATGGCTTCCAGTACCTTCTGTCCGGTCGATACTGGATCTCGATCTATCCGGGTGTTGCGCTGATCGTGCTGATCGTGGCCATCAACATCGTGGGCGATCAAGTCCGCGATCAGCTGAACCCGAGGCTCCGTCGATGAGCCCTCCCCTGTTGGTCGTCGAGAACCTCACCACGTGCTTCGCGACGAAGGCGGGGTTGCTCAAGGCAGTCGATGATGTGTCCTTCACGGTGGATGCCGGAGAGATCGTCGGACTCGTGGGCGAGTCGGGATCCGGGAAGAGCGTCACCGGCTTCTCGATCCTCGGTCTCGTCGACCCGCCGGGCCGCATCGTCTCGGGGTCGGTACGACTTCGAGGCAAGGAACTGGTCGGGCTCGAGCACAAGGAGCTTCGATCCGTGCGGGGACGGCGCATATCGATGGTCTTCCAGGATCCCTCGACAACGCTCAATCCGGTGCTAACGATCGGCGAGCAGATGAGGCTGGCGCAGGTTGCGCACGCGCGCTGTTCTGCGCAAGCGGCGGCGGACAGGTCCGTTGATCTTCTGAGCAAGGTCGGTATCCCGGATGCGGGTCGTCGGCTCGGAGCCTTTCCGCACGAGCTTTCCGGCGGCATGCGCCAGCGGGTGGCGATCGCGATTGCCCTGCTCAATCGGCCGGAACTGATCATTTGTGACGAGCCGACGACGGCACTGGATGTCTCGATTCAAGCGCAGATCCTCTCTGAGATGCGCGATCTCGCAGCGGAATTGGGAACTGCTCTGATCTGGATCAGCCACGATCTCGCGACAGTATCGTCGTTGTCCCGTCGATTGCTGGTCATGTACGCCGGCCGCATCGTCGAACGGGGACCTACCGCAGATGTTTTGCGGCAGCCCCTTCATCCATATACGCGCGGCTTGTTGGGGTCGCTGCCCGGCAATGCATCGCCCGGCACGCCTCTGCCCCAGATCCCAGGTTCCGCGCCCTCTCTTCTTCGTTTGCCGACCGGATGTGCCTTCCAGCCGCGCTGTACAGTGGCCGATGAAACGTGTCAGGCGCGTCCCACGGAGCGCAATCTGGACGGCAGAGGCGTTCTTTGTCACCACGCCAGCTTCAAAGAGGTCTGTGGATGAGACCTCTCGTCGAGGCAAACGACATCTCGATGCGTTTCGTTCCGAAGCCGTCGCTGGGTCAGAAAATCGCTGCGCGCGTAGGTGGCAGTCCGATCCGACGTCCAGTGCAGGCCGTGGACAGGGCGACACTGCAGATCGCTCGGGGCGAAACACTCGGTCTGGTCGGCGAATCCGGCTGCGGAAAATCGACTCTCGGCCGTATCATCGCCGGTATCCTAGCGCCGAGTGCGGGAGCGGTGTTCATCGACGGGAGCAGCGTCATCTCCGGTCCGCCCGGGCGCCCGGTAAAGTCGACGACGCGCGTTCAGATGATTTTTCAGGACACGTTCGCATCCCTCAATCCGCGGATTCGCGTCGGCGATGCGATTTCGGAGGGCCCGATCGCGCACGGAATCGTCGGTCGGGAGGATGCTGCGGCGTTTGTCGGGAATTGGCTCGAACGCGTTGGACTCGATCCGGCCGCAGCTACACGTTATCCGCATCAGTTCTCGGGTGGTCAGCGTCAGCGCGTGGCGATAGCGCGTGCGCTCGCCATGAATCCCGATGTCGTCGTTTGCGACGAGCCTGTAGCCTCGCTGGATGTGTCGGTGCAGGCGCAGGTCGTCAATCTGTTCCTCGAGATCAGGAAGTCGCTCGGGTTGACGATGCTGTTCATCAGCCATGATCTCGGCGTTGTCCGCCATCTTTGCGATCGTGTCGCAGTCATGTATCTGGGTCGCATCGTAGAGGTCGGCTCGGCGCGGGCAGTCTATGATTCGCCGCGCCATCCCTACACGCGTGCGCTCTTGGACAGTGTGCCTAAGCTGACGCTCGACAGTGACAAGGTTGTCGAGTTTCATCCGATCACGGGTGAACTGCCATCTCCCTCGAACCCGCCGCCCGGATGTCATTTCCACCTGCGCTGCCCAAAGGCTCGTGATGCTTGCCGGTCCGACGCCCCTCCTGTGGAGGTGGACGCAAGCGGTCATGCATTTCGGTGCTGGCATCCACACTAGGTCTTTCGGGAAACGGGCGTGATCTTTTGAGCGATCCGTGGTTTGATGGAGAGCATCAGTCCTGCGACGACGAGGCCGGTGCCGAGCAGATGCCATGCCCCGAGTGTCTCTCCGTAAACCAGGTAACCCGACACAGCTCCGATCAGGGGAACGAGCAACGAAAATGGCAGTACCGACGCAGCGGGATATCTCCCGAGTAGGCCGGTCCACAACGCTGTCGAGAGGAGAGAAACCGGATAGGCCAGGTACAAGACGGCCAGAACTCCTGGGAGAGAAGCTTTCGTGAGAGCTATCGAAATCGCGTCTGGTCCATCGACGACCAGGGACAAGGCCAGCATGGGCAGTGGAGGGACGACGCTGATCCAGACGGCGAAGCCGAACATGTCGATTGGGCCAAGCCGTTTCAGGACGATCGAGGAGAGCGCCCACGCGAATCCCGCTGCCGCCGTCAGAAGCAGAGGAATTGCCGGAGAAGCCGCCAACTCTCCGAGGGCCACGACGCTGACCCCCACGAGGCCTAGTGCCAAGCCGCATTTCTGGGTGGCGCTCGGTCGCTCGTTGAGCAGCAGAGCCGAAAGCGCGATTGCGAAGAACACGTGCAACTGCAGAACAATTGAGCCGACCCCGGAGGGCAGCCCCAATCTGAACGCAAGGAACAGCAGCGCGAACTTCACCACTCCGAATGCAGCGCCGAACTCGAGGATGGCCCGCCAGGGAACCACTGGTCTGGCGACGAGAAGTACCGCGGGAAAGGCAGCTAGACCGAATCGCAGTGCAGTCAGCAGGAGCGGAGGAAACTCGCTCGCTGCCTTCTTCATCACGACAAAATTGAATCCCCAGAGGATCGCGACCGTGAGTCCGATGGCAATGTCGCGGACGGGCATCGTCGGGACCTCGCTTGGAGTGGCCGGACACCTGCTTCTGCGTCTACCGCAGATCGGTGACCGACAATGATAAAACAATAGACCAACACAGGCTGCTCTGCGCGCTTCGCATGAAAGCCCAGCTGACAAGTGGGTGTGGTGGCACGGGAAACTCCGTACGCTCCTCGCGGGATCCGCAGGCGATCGGGGCCTCTGAGAGGGGAAGTGGAGGATGGTCTTCGAACGGAAGGTGCTGATTGCGATGTGCGCACTCATCGCCGTCAATCAGTTCGGATTCGGAGTGACAATTCCCAGCCTTCCGCTGTACGCGCAGTCCTTCGGTGTTTCACTCTCCGCCATCGGCGTTACCATAGCGATCTACGGTCTGGCCCGGATGTTGGCTGCCGTTCCGTCCGCACAGATATCCGACACCTGGGGACGGCGGCACTGTCTAGCGCTGGGAGGTGCATTGCTCGTCGCGGGAAACGCCTGGAGCGCGATGGCGACGGGCCTGGCGGATTTCACACTGTCGCGTTTCGTTGCCGGAGCCGGAGGAGGTCTCGTCCTCACGACAGGGCAGATTATTCTGGCGGACATATCGACCATGAAGGAGCGAGGCCGCTTCATCGGAATTTATCAGGGTACATTCCTGCTCGCGGTTGGGATCGGACCATATCCTGGCGGCGTCCTTGCCGAGCATGTGGGCTTGGCTGCGCCATTCTGGGCTGCCGCGACGGCCAGTGTCCTGACAACCGCGATCGCTTGGTTCGTGGTCGGTGAGACGCGAGACAGAACGCATAATCCTGCCAAGGTTTGCGGATCACAGCGAATGAGCCTGTCCCGCCAGATCGAGATGTTCTCGGCCAATCGCGGCTTCACTCTGGTTGGCTTAGTTGGGTTCATGCATTCGTTCGTTCGGACCGGCGGCCTCTTTGCGGTCATTCCGCTCCTTGCGGTTTCCCGGATAGGTCTGTCGGTATCCTCGATTGGCTTGGCGATGATGATCGGCAGCATTTGCGGTCTGTCCGTGGCTTATCTGGGCGGCTGGCTCACCGATCGCTACGGCCGCAAGGCGGTCATCGTTCCTTCGACAGTGCTTACAGGTACCTCGATGTTGTTGTTCTGCTGGGCCGGAGCGTGGACGATGTTTCTGACGGCGGCCATCGTCTGGAGTGTCTCCAGTTCCATTGGAAGCTCCGCTCCCGCGGCCTATGCAGCTGATTCGGCGCCCCCCGGCGCCAATGCGTCGGCCGTCGGCATCTTTCGAATGCTCTCGGATGCCGGATACGTCGTGGGTCCCATTGCAATGGGGCTCCTTGCAGACACCATGGGCGCCACGGCCTCCATCGAGGTCTCGGCCATGATGCTTGTCGTTGCGGGAGGGTTGTTCGCTGCGTTCGCGCCCGAGACCTATCGAGGGAAGAGCGGCGGCTGAGCGACCTGCTTGCACTCCGTCGAAGCCCTGCGATACCTGTGCGGTAGTTGAGCGCGTGGCCCTCGCGGTTCGCGCATAGGCGCCCAAATCGGCCCGATCATATCCAGAGGATGCGTTCCAGAGCTATCGCCAAATCTTGGTGACGGCCTGATGGCTCAGGCGGCGGCTTTGG
>CAYMEB010000121.1:0-13999 GCA_964389095.1 uncultured Hyphomicrobiaceae bacterium | reverse complement strand
GCCGGGTTGCAACCCTCTGGAACAAGCGAGCGCTTGCCGGCGAAAGCGTACATGGCACCCACCACGGCGATTAGGCGATTGGCCTGGAAGGGACGGTCCTGCATTTTGAGGTGGAGCTTCGACAACTCGCGCCGCGTCACGTTGGAAGCCTTAATGTTGCCCAGCGCCGGTACGGCCGCCTGCTCAAGTAGATGACGGTAGTTGCGCTGCGTGCCGGGCTTGCGCTTGGCGTCGACGTGATCGGCAAGAAACCGGGTGGCCAGCTCGGCGAAGGTCAGCGACTTCCGAGCCTCGACCTTTTCGCGTGCCGGATCAGATCCAAGGCGGGCATGGGCGAGCGCTTCCTGAGCAGCTCTACGAGCCTTGTTTGGTGTGAGCGTGCCGACAGAGCCAAGTGTGAGACGTTTCTTGGCAATTCGTCGTCCGCCACCGTTCGGCCGGTACTCGATGATCCACGATTTCTCACCGGACGGGAAAACGCGAAGCCCGAAGCCTTTCAGATCATCGTCGAAGATGGTGTAACGGACTGGGCGAGGCTCGGACGCGTCTACGGTCCGTTTCGTCAAACGTATCCTGTCCAATATCCTCACCGGTTCTGGGTCGCCACCGGGTCGCCACCGAAAGGGAAGCTCGGGAGCACGGGCGGAAACGTGCGGCAAGAATTATGATGGAGAATCAATGAGGCGAGAAGCTGGCGGAAACGCGAGGAACGTCGCAGAGGCTTGAAAAACGAGACTCTTAATCAGCGGGTCGAAGGTTCGAGTCCTTCTACACCCACCAATCATTTCAAGTGCTTAGGTCGTCCTTCCGGCAAAGCGCGATGGCGCTTGCGGGAGTTTTGCGGCGCCGCCCTTGTAGTAGATGCCGTTTCTGTGCGGCCTCACGCCGCCTAGCGGCAGAAATCTCGCCGACGGCGACAACCGCGGCAATCGCCGACCGAGCAGGGCGCGTCGATGCGCACCTGGCGGCGGCCGAGGTGGACGAGATCATCCGCGCAGATCGCGTCGGCGGACCCCAAACACCTAGCGGGACTGTGCGCGAGGCTCTCGTACCCATCCGACCGCAACCGGCGTGAATGACCAGTTCCAGTCGATTGTTTCGGGTGGAACGCCGCCTAACTCACAACATCAGCAAGAGCGATCGTTACCCCATCAAAGATTGCTGACCACCGCGCAGCAAAAGTGGCGCAGCCCCGGTCTTTCGGGCGGCTGCGGGTGGCAACGCATCCCACACGAATTGATACGCGCCGCGATGCTCAAGGCCGACATTCGATGCTCGCCGGGTTTCCGCAAGGCGAGGTGGAGGACGGCGGTTCACGGTTCGCTGCGCTCGTGCTCGCTTTGATTGCCTCGACAGCGCTATCGAGCTTCTGGGGTGCCAATCCAGCAATGGCGCAATCAGGCTCGGTGACGGTCACCGTAACGCTGACCGTTACGGCCACGGCCACCGTCGACGTCGACAAGGCGCAAGCAGCGACGCGCACTGCGATCCGCGGTCTCATGAGCGATCGTGCGCGCTTCTTGACGTCGACGGGCCCAGACACGACGCGCATGCATGCGCGGCTGGCCGGTGGTACGTTGTTCGGCGGCGCCGAGAGCCAGACGACAGATGGTGCTTCGACTGGGTTCGCGCGGTCCACTGGCCGCCCCTCGATCATGTCCAATAGCGTTGGGAGCCTTGGCGCCGGCACGCCACTTGGCGGCAATTCCTTGGGTGCGCTGTCGCCTGGCAGTGGTGGCGGCGCGACCCTGTTCGCCAACCCAAGCGACCGCGGCGGCATATTCGATCGCTACGGGCGGTTCCCGACCGATTTCCCAACAGGGCCGGACGGTCCGCCGTTGTTCAATTCGCAAGGGGAGATCGAGCCGGTTGTGCAGCCCGCAGGGCGCGGGTCCATGCCGTTCAGGTTCTCGGGCAGCGTCGAGGAGGGCGTCGGACGGTTCTCGTTCTCGGCGAGCCTCTCGCAGATGCGCGCCGCTGCCGAGCAACGCGAGCGCGAGAAGGTCGCCGCGGCAGGGTTGGGTGGTCTCGGGCTCGCCTCCGGCACGAGTACACACGCCAAGTCGAGACCGGCGGCCGTGGACGTCTGGATAGAGGGGGCGTCCGGTTACGTGAAGAGCGACCGGCCAGAGGGCAAGCGTAGTGGGCATGCTTCGATCGCCATGGCCGGCGCCGACTATCTGGTTCGCCCGGGACTGCTGGTCGGGCTCATGGGGCAGTTCGACTGTATGAGCGACAGTGCGTCAGGCACACTGACGACGAGCCGCGAAGGCCGCGGCTGGATGGCCGGGCCGTATGTCAGCGCCCGCCTGACCCCGAACATCTACTTCGATGCTCGCGCAACCTGGGGGGCGCTCGACCAACTCGATCGATCCTCTCGGCGCCTACACGGACAACTTTGACAGGACGCGCCTGCTCGCCTCGGCGAAGCTCACCGGGCAGTGGACATCGGGAGCATGGAGATTCCGCCCGAGCGCAGAGATTGTGCATTTCTCGGAGACGCAGAAAGCCTACAGCAACGCGATCGGCATCGACATCGCAAGCCAGACGTTCTCGATGACGCGTGCGATTGTCGGGCCGGAAGTGGGATATGTCTTCACTCTGGCGAACGGCGCCAAACTCGAGCCGACGGTTGGCGTCAAAGCGGTGTGGGACTTCTCGCATACGGAAGAGACAACCGCAGCAGGCCAGCCTGCCGGCAGCGACGGTCTCACTGCCCGCGTGGAAGCCGGTCTGGCTTATCGTACGCCGGCTGGTATCGCGATACAGGGTGCCGGCTCTTACGATGGACTTGGCAGCAGCATCTACCAGTCGCTGCAAGGCCGCGTCCGCGTCACCATTCCACTGCAGCAATGACGCTGCGGCAGAAATGATCCAAGGCTGTCCGCTTCCGGAAAATGCTGCCGTCGAACCGGACGAAAACAGAGGCGGTTCCGATCAGCTTCGCCCGGTGACACGCCGGCGTCGACCGGTGCGATTGTATGAACGACCGGGAACAGTCCTGACACTATAGACCGGCAGCATTCCTGACAGTTACTCCTCTTCCTTAGCCGGTTCCGTCGCGGAGCGCAGCCGCGCACGCGGCGGTGCATAGCGATGGAACCGGCCGGCCGCATCGAGGAGACCGAGCGTGCGCCCACAGAAGCGCACGAGATGCCCGCCGCGCTCCTGCTCGATCAGGCCGACCGGCTCGCCGATCAGCGCCTCGCCGTCACCCACGCCGCCATCCACGCCCTGTGGAGCGCGCGCGGACCGGGAGAGGCGTCGAACCTCAACCGGCGTCGGGGCGGACGACCTTCAGCACCAGGCCGCAGCTCGGGACAGTGCCTGTTTCGCCGGGCATCGAGACGTAGGGTGCTGTGGTTTCGAGCCGTTCGATGCGGCCCGCCGCCGCCCTTCACCATGACACACGAACGCAGCTTGTCTCCATTTTCGTCTTTCGCGGTCTTGCCGGCCTTCACGTCGCGCATGGGGTCACAGGTTTAATCCCTGTCGCGCCCACCATCTGGCGGTGCTCCACGATCGCCATGGTTCGAGCCTCGTTCGGGAAGCGGATGCGCGTTGTGTGGCCCGTGGCGGGCACGATGCGCATGTGCTGTGATACCCGGAACAATCGCTTTGACTGCGTCGAGGTCTTCGCGGTTCCGGAAGGCGAAGCCGAAAACAGCATCGCGACCTTCGAACGCGCTCTACACCAGTTTTTCGAGGGCTTCGTGTCGGGGATGCCGGAGCGCGTGCGCGCTGGGCATTCTGGCGTCGGAGCAGCTCGTGCCTTTACGGCGATCTTGATAAACTCGGTGCGGGGCAGTCGGGGTGCCGTGTGGAGTGACGGGAGTGTTCGAGGCCGGGAACGACGGACTGGACGACGGTTCGGTCGCATCTCGAGGCACTCAGACGCTCACGCGGGCGCCTTTTGAGCCGCGGCAATTGTACTGCGGCGTGGCGGTGGGAAGGCCCCTCCGACACGCCGACTGTGTGAGGTCTTGCTCGGTCGGTGCGTCCAGTCTGCCTGCGGAGGTTCGCTGGTCTCCCAGCATTTTGGGTATTGCAGACGCAAGGCCGCATCTCGCATGCCCCAGCCACCTGCGCCGAGCACCATTTGCATCGATCACGACTGCGGCTACTGTGACCGGCCGTTGAGGTGCCGCTGCGGATCACTCGACGGCGAGGTCGGAACAAAAGCGCGCCGAGGACCATGATGTTTAGGCTGGGTATGTTGACGCCGTCGTCGAATACCGTCTTGGAGCCTATGACGTACGCGATGATCGCCGGCGCACCGGAAAGCGTCAGCGCACATTTTTCGCGCTTCAGCGTCACTCAGATCAGCCTCGCGGATGCTGCGCTCCGCCAGTTCGACAACGCTCGAATTCTCGAAGCCGCAGAATTGCTTCGTCATGCCAAGTGCAACGTCATAGCCTGGAATGGAACATCCGCGAGCTGGCTCGGCATCGAGCGTGACGAGGCGCTGGTTGCCGAGATCGAAGCTGCAACCGCTACCCCGGCGACCACATGCGTGCTCGGCTACAAGGACGCACTGAGCCGGCTCGGCGCTCGCCGGATCGGGCTCGTTACGCCGTACACTGCCGACGTGCAGCATCGGATAGCGGCGACATGGGGGGAGGCCGGCTTGACGTGCGGCGCCGAGCGGCACTGTGGCCTGTCTGACAACTTTTCTTTCGCCGAAGTCGAAGAGGACCGAATCGAGCAGATGTGCCGCGCGGTTGTGACCGACGGCGCGGACGCCGTCGCAATCGTATGCACGAACATGCGCGGCGCCCGCGTTGCGGCGAAGCTGGAGGCGGAGCTCGGCGTTCCGATGTTGGACTCGGTGGCTGTCACTCTTTGGGCTGCCTTGCGCAGGGCCGGTTCGCCCACGGCCCCCTTTGCGAGCTGGGGCCGCCTGTTTGCGCTCTGACGATCGTGTGCCGGGAGCCGCTGCCGATGCAGGTCCGGTGCCTTATTGCGGTGCATGACGCACGCGCAATAGGCTCGCCGCGTGTGCGATCACGCTGGACATTCCCGCTGAAATGCTCCCAACTTTGTTCCATGCACATCAAAGGGCTGGAGAGGCATGCATGTTGACAAGGACACTTGGTGCGATTGTGGGCGTCGTCGCGATCGCGGCGCTCTCGTCGGCCGGCGCGCAGGAAGCCCCCAAGCTCCGCGTGATGGGGATGCCGCTCGCCACGGGCAATATCCAGAAGAATAGGGAGCAGCCCTTCTTCGAAAAGATGAAGGAGGCGACCGGTATCGAGGCTGACTACAAGGTCCTCGATCAGACCGGCATCAAGGAGTTCGAGCAGCTCCGCGTCGGCAGGTCGGGCCTGTTCGACATCATCGGCTTGCGCCTCGGGCAGGTGTCACGCGACGAGCCGACAATTCTCGGGCTGGATCTCGTCGGGCTCAATACGAACTACGATACGGCGAAGAAGGTCGTGTCTGCCTATCAAGGCATCGTCGGTGAGCGGCTCGATAAGCAGTTCGGCATGAAGCTCCTCGGTGTATGGCCGTTCGGACCGCAGTTGATCTTCTGTAAGCCGGCGATCTCCGGTCTTGCCGACCTGAAGGGCAAGAAGGTCCGCATCTTGGATGGTGTCATGGCCAAGGTCATGGAGAAGGTCGGTGCCACGCCCGTCACCATGGCGTTCGGCGAAGTGAGCCAGGGCCTCTCGCTCGGCACGATCGATTGCGCTGTGACTGGACCGTCATCCGCAAATTCGGCGGGCTGGCCGGAGAGCGCGACGCACGTCTATCCGCTTGCGCTGCAGGTGGCCGTACAGGGTTACGCCATAACCAACACTGCATGGTCGAAGCTCAATGCGGATCAGCAGGGAAAGCTCAAGGGCGCAATCGAAAAACTCACCGAGGACATCTGGGCGTACTCCAAGGAACTGTGGGATGACGGCATGCGCTGCAATGCCGGTCAGGATCCCTGTTCGACAGGCAAGAAGTACAAGCTGACGACGGTTGCAGTGAAACCGGAAGACGTGGAGTTCGTCCGCTCGGCCGTAAGGGAGATCTCGTTCCCTGCGTGGGCGGAGGCTTGCGACAAGGTCAATCCGGGCTGCTCTGATGCCTGGAAAAAGTCCGTCGGGCCGATTGTCGGCCTGAACTAGGCACGCAACAGCGCCAGTAATCTCACTGGAGGCGGCGGAGATCGCAGGGGCTGCGTGCTTGCGTTGGGACCGGAAACCGCAGCCCGCGGCTTTCCGGTCCAGATTCGTCGACCATCGCAATCTCACGCCGCCGTGTGATTGAGCAAGATCACGGTGCCGTCGGAACATTCCACATGAACACGATAGAGCGTCTTGCGGCCTGGATATTCGGTCTGGCATTTCTCGGCTTGGCCGGTGCGGTTGCGACCGAGACGTTCATGCGGAAGGCGTTCAATAGGTCTTTGCAGGGGGTTGATGAATTAGGCGGCTACATACTTGCCGTTGGCGCCTCGCTCGCGTTTGCCGTTGCCCTGATCGGTCGAACCCACATCCGCATAGACCTCGTACACGATCTCTTGCCGCGGCCGGTTCGGATCGCTCTGAACATCCTTGCGGGGATCTTGCTCGCGGTTTCGGCCTGTGCGGTGACCTACATGGCATGGCTCGCACGTGCCGACAGCGTTCTGTTCAATGCGACGGCACAAACGCCCTGGGCGACGCCGCTGCACATCCCTCAGACGATATGGGTCATGGCGCTCGTCGTGTTTTCTGTTGTGGCCCTTCTGCATGCGCTGAAACTCGTGGATCTTCTGGTTTCCGGCGAGTTCGATACGCTCGACCGGCATCAAGGTCCGCGTGGAGCCAAGGAGGAACTGGCCGACGAACTCGCCGACATAGAGGCGCGCGGTGCCGGTTCCCTCGCTGCGGCTCCAACCGGGGAGCGCCGGCCATGAGCACTGTGGCAATCGGCCTGATCGGTTTCTTCGTCATGGTCGGTCTCATGCTGCTCGGCCTTCCGATCGCGACGGTCATGCTGTTGCTCGGGATCGCGGCGGGAATGTTGGCATTCGGCTGGGCGTTCTTCACGTCGTCGGCCTCGGTCGCGTGGGGCGTGGTGAGCGAAAACGGCTTGACCGCGATTCCTCTGTTCGTACTCCTGGGTGAGGTCCTCCTGCGATCGGGGACGGCCGATCGTATGTACACCGTGTTCGCGGCGTGGCTCGGCCGGTTGCCCGGCGGTCTTCTGCATACGAACATCGGCTGCTGCGCGCTCTTCGCCGCGACCTCCGGTTCGTCGGTCGCCACGGCGGCGACCATCGGCACGGTTGCCTTACCTTCGCTGCGCAAGAACGGATACCCGATCTCCCCGTCACTGGGATCTCTTGCTGCAGGCGGTACGCTCGGCATTATGATTCCACCGTCGATCAACTTCATCGTCTACGGCTCCATGACCAACACCTCGGTCGGCAAGCTGTTCATCGCGGGCATCATTCCGGGGGTGATGCTTGCCCTCTTGTTCATGGTCTGGATTTTCTTCAGCTCACTGCGCGAGCGTGAAAAGTTCCAGACGGTCGATGTTCCCCTCGGCGAGCGCATCAGGCTGCTGCGCTACCTGATCGAGCCGCTCGCGGTCTTCGGGGTCGTGATGGGCACGCTGTACACCGGGATAGCAACGGCAACGGAGAGCGCCGCGCTCGGCCTCGTTGTCGCATTTGGATTCCTCATTATTCAGCGCAAGCTTTCCCTTGCTCTGCTCGAGACGTGCTTCATTTCCAGCGCGCGCACGACCGGGATGATCCTCCTGATCGTATTGGGTGCTTTCGTTCTAAATCTCGCGCTGTCGCTGTCTGGAATTGGTGAGGCGTTGACGAAATGGGTGACGAGCTTCGGCCTGTCCCGTGTGACGCTGCTTCTGGCGTTGATCGCCTTCTATCTGATCCTCGGCATGTTCATGGATACGCTGTCCATGATGGTCGCGACAATCCCGTTGGCCTTCCCTGTCGTTCAGAGCGTGGGTGTCGATCCGATCTGGTTCGGGGTGTTCATCGTTTTGATGTGCGAGTTGGGTCTGATCACCCCGCCTGTCGGGATGAACCTCTTTGTCGTCCAAGGGATTCGCACCGATGCCGGTCCGGTTTGGGACGTCATCCGTGGCGCAATTCCCTATGCGATCATCATGATCGCATTTGCGGTCCTGCTCATAGCGGTGCCCGGGATAGCGACGTGGTTGCCGACCTATATGCGCGGCTGAACCCATGGCGAAGAATGATCTGCCGGTTCGGATCGGAGTCGATATCGGTGGCACTTTCACCGATCTCCAAATCTTCGACGCCCGCACGAGCCGCGTCTCGGCCTTCAAGCTACCGACCACACCCGAGGACCCCTCGATCGCGCTGATCGAAGGTATAAAGACTGCGGGTGTGCGCTACGGCTACGCCCTGGCCGATGTCGGGCGGGTCTTGCACGGCACTACGATCGCGACCAATGCGGTCCTCGAGCGCAAGCTGCCCGATGCGGCCCTCGTCACGACGGCCGGATTCGAGGACGTGCTCGAGATCGGCCGGCACAATCGGCGCGAGGTCTACTCAGTGTGGCCCAGGCCCGTTCCAGCCCTCATACCGCGGCATCGCCGGTTTGGGTTGGCGGAGCGCATGACGTCACGCGGCACGGTCGAAGTCGCTCCGACCCCGGAGTCGATCGAGCGCATCGTCGAGCGGTTGCGTGCAGCCGACATCTCGAGCGTCGCTGTCTGTCTTCTGCATTCCTATGCCAATCGTTCGCATGAAGAGCTGATTGCCGCGGCCATTGCGGCGCAGTTGCCGCATCTGGCGGTGTCGATCTCTTCCGATGTCAGCCCGGAGATCAGGGAATATGAGCGCACCAGCACGACCGTTCTGAATGCGCTGCTTCAGCCTGTCGTTCAGGGTTACATCAAGAAGCTGCGGTCGAGATTGGCTGCAGAGCGCTTCGAGTCGCAGCTGTTGTTGGTTCAGTCCAATGGCAGTGTCTGCAGTCTGGCGACTGCGGCCCGCGAGCCTGTTCGTCTCCTTCTGTCCGGCCCGAGCGGCGGCGCGATGGCAGCCGTCAGCCTCTCCCGCGCACTCCGCTTGCCCAATGTGGTCGGCGTCGACATGGGTGGCACGAGCTATGACGTTTCGCTCGTGCGCGACGACCGCATCGAGGTCGTCAATCAGAGCGAGATCGATCGTTTGCCTGTGCGGGTGCCGATGGTGGAGATCAGGACGATCGGAGCTGGCGGTGGCTCCATCGCGCAGGTGCTGCCCGGCCGGCAGATCAAGGTTGGCCCGGAGAGCGCAGGTGCCAAGCCCGGTCCGGTCTGCTACGGCCGGGGCGGTGTCGAGCCGACTGTAACGGATGCAAACTTGGCCCTCGGCCGCCTCGACGCCGGCTACTTCCTCGGCGGAGCCATGCCGCTGGATATCGGCGCGGCACGTGAAGCCATCGCGGCGCGGATCGCTGAACCTCTTGGGCTCCAGCCGGATGCGGCGGCAGCGGGCATTCTCCGGATCACCAACACAAATCTCGCTGCGGCCATACGCGTATCGCTGTTCGAGAAGGGCCTGGATCCGCGCGATTTTTCTCTGTTGAGTTTCGGCGGTGCCGGGTCCGTTCATGCGTGCGCGGTAGCCGAAGAGTTGGGTATGCGGAGGATCGTCTTCCCCGTCGATGCGAGCACCTTGTCGGCCCGTGGCATTCTCGACGCGGACATTGCCCATGCCTTCGCCAGATCCGGCGTCCGCATCTTCGATGAGGTCGCACTGGATCAGATCTTGCGGATCCGAGACGAGTTGCAGGCCGAGGCGAAGCAGCGGCTCGATGCAGACGGCATACCCGAGAGTGACCGTCAGATGCGGATCGCAGTGGATCTTCGCTACAAGGGGCAGGCATTCGAGATGACGGTGCCGTGGAGCGGGCCCGGTTTCGATCGGGGGGCGCTCCAGGCGACGGCCAAGGCGTTCCATGATGAGCACGAGCGCCGATATTCTTATGCCAACCGTAACGATGTCGTCGAGCTTGTGACAGTGCGCCTTGCTGCGATCGGGACACTGCCGCGTGTGACCGCCGTTGCTCCGGTTGAGCCGACACCGGGGGCAGGACCCTCCTCCCGCCGCGTATTCACCGGCACGGCTTGGGAGGAGGTGCCGGTCTGGCGTCGCGCCAATGTCCTGCCAAGCTCCCGAATTGCAGGCCCTTGCATCATCGAGGAGGATTACACGACCATCTACCTTGCGAGGAACTGGTCTTTGTCACGGAGCGACGATGGCCATCTCGTCGCCGAGCAGAGGGACGCGTCATGAGCAAGGCTCTCGATCCCATCGAACTCGAAGTTCTGCACAATGCTCTGACCGCTGCGGCAGCGGACATGGACGTGACCATGTGGCGAACGAGCCGGTCGACCATCGTACGAGAGATGCTCGACTACTCGACCGCGATTTTTGATGCGGACGGCTTCAATGTGGCGCAGTCGGCGCGCATTCCCCAGCATCTCAACTCCATGGGCTATTGCCTGCTGGAGATCGTGAAGCGCTTCATCCCGTTGGAGCAGTGGAACGATGGCGATGTTGTCGTAACCAACGACCCTTACTGCGGCGGGCAGCATCTCCCCGACATTGTGGCGTTCCGCCCGGTGTTTCATGCCGGACGGCGTGTCGCGATCGTGGGTACGCTGTGCCATCATCTGGATGTCGGCGGCATGTCGCCGGGGAGTTACGCTGCGGGCGCCACGGAGGTTTTTCAGGAAGGGTTGCGTTTGCCGCCGGTGAAGCTGTTCGAAGGGGGGCAGCGTAACCAGGCGCTCTGGACCGTGATTGCTCAGAATGTGAGACAAGCCGAGACCGTCATGGGGGACCTTCAGTCTCAAGTCGCCTCGCTCGATGTCGGCGCGCAGGCGGTCGCCAGGCTTGCGGCCCGCTATGGGGCCGACGTGCTCGCTTCCGCATGCAAGCACTACCTCGATGCGTCGGAAGCGGCCATGCGCGAGTGCATCCGTCGCATGCCGGATGGCGTTTACGAGTGTGAAGACTTCCTGGACGACGACGGGATCGATCCCGAAAATCCAGTGCGTGTCCATGCCAAGGTCACGATCTCGGGGGATCGCATGATCGTGGATCTGTCCGGCTCCGCGCCCGAGGTGCGCGGGCCGATCAACGCGACTTTGGCGTCGTCCTCCTCGGCTGTCTATTTCGCTGCCGTCGCCGCCGCTGATCGGCCGATCGCGGCGAATGCGGGCTGCTATCGGCCGATCGACATTATTGCGCCCGAGGGGTTGATCGTATCGGCGCGTCACCCTGCGCCTGTGGCGCACCGGATTGCGCCATGTCACGTGTTGCTCAATGTCCTGTTTGGGGCGCTGTCGCAGGCCATTCCAGACCGCATGCCGGCTGCCTACTATGCAGTCAGTTACGTCTGCTCGTTTCAGACGCAGAATGCGGACGGCAGACGGAAGGTCCTGGTCGAGATCGAGGTCGGCGGGTGTGGCGCGCATCCGAACGGAGACGGTGCGAGCGCACACTCGTTCGGTATGCACAACAATGCTTCGATACCGATCGAGATGATCGAAAGCGATACACCGGTCACCTATCTGGAGTACGGGCTGGTACCGGGCTCGGGCGGGGCCGGACGCCATCGCGGCGGACTAGGCCTGACTCGGGTCTGGCGCATCGACAGCGATACGGCGAGCTTCACGGCCCAGATGGATCGCTTCCGTTTCACGCCATTCGGATTGCATGGCGGCGGACACGGCGCGCGAGGCCATCTTGTTTTGCAGCGTGACGGCAAGGATCAGGCGCTGCATTCCAAGGTCTCCAATATGCGCTTGAAAAAGGGTGACGTCGTTCGCCTGATCACCTCGGGTGGCGGCGGCCTCGGCCCGCCCCGAGAGCGAGACGCGAGCGCGCTCGCTGCCGATCGGCGCGCAGGCTATGTCGGCGGAGACTGAGGCGAGGGATCGGACATGTCAAACTACGACCTGATCATCAAAGGTGGCACGATCGCCACGGCCGCGGACACCTTCCGTGCCGATGTCGGCATCAAGGATGGCACGATCGTCATGATCGGCAGCGGCCTGGATGGCGGCAAGCAAATGATCGATGCCACCGGCCGCCTGGTCCTTCCAGGTGGCATCGACAGCCACGTGCACATTGCACAACCGAGCGGCCCCGGCATCGTCATGGCGGACGACTTCGAGAGTGGCACGCGCTCCGCCGCATTCGGCGGCAATACGCTCGTCATGCCTTTCGTCATGCAGCAGAAAGGCGAAAGCCTGCGCAAGGCAGTGACCGAGTACCACAAGCTCGCCGACGGCAATTGCCATATCGACGTCAGCTTTCACTTGATCATCTCAGATCCCACGCCCGGCGTCCTCGGCCAGGAACTGCCCGCATTGGTCGACGACGGCTATACCTCCTTCAAGGTCTTCATGACCTACCAGGATCTTGCGCTGACCGACTACGAGCTGCTCGAGGTGTTCACGAGCGCGCGCGAAACCGGCGCATTGGTGATGGTACACGCCGAGAATTATGACGCGATCCGCTTCCTAACCGAACAGCTCGAGCGTGGCGGCAAGACGGCGCCGCGCTTTCATGCGACGTCGCGGCCGATTCCCGTCGAACGAGAGGCGACGCATCGGGCCATCTCCCTCGCCGAACTCGTCGACGTGCCGTTGATGGTGGTGCACATCTCCAACGGCGAAGCGATGGAAGAAGTGCGCCGCGCACAGTTGCGCGGTCTGAAGGTTCTCGGCGAAACCTGCCCGCAGTACCTCGTTTTGACGGAGAAGGATCTGGACGGCTTGAACATGGAAGGCGCAAAGTACGTCTGTAGCCCGCCGCCTCGCGACGAGGAAAGTCAGAAGGCCTGTTGGCTTGGTTTGCAGACCGGCCTTTTCAATACGTTTTCCTCCGACCACTGCCCGTTCCGCTATGACGATCCGGCGGGGAAGCTGACCCCGAAAGGACGCACCAGTTTTCGATGGGTGCCCAACGGCATTCCGGGCGTCGAAGCCCGGCTGCCGATACTGTTTTCAGAAGGCGTCACCAAGGGCCGTATCACGCTCAACCAGTTCGTGGCGTATTCCGCGACCAACCACGCCAGGACTTATGGCCTCTATCCGCGTAAGGGGACGATTGCAGTCGGGGCGGACGCCGATATCGCGATATGGGACCCTGCGCGGCGTGTGCGCATCACGCGTGACGATCTCCACGATGGCTCCGATTACACGCCCTACGAGGGCATTGAGGTCACCGGTTGGCCGGTCACGACCATCGTCCGCGGGACAGTGGTGGTGCACGAAGGGGATCTCGTGGGATCGAAGGGGTTTGGCCGACACGTCGAGCGAGCGCGATCGGAGTACGTCAAGGCGCGGGACTGAAAGCAAGGCGCCGCGGTCTTCTTGGACTTGCGACGGAAGGCAGCGGGCGCCGATGAGGCGCCGTTCACCGGCCTATCACTGCAACGGCACGCGCAGCCGGCCAGTCAGTGATCGCGACGTGTAGCTGTCGCTCCCAAGTCCTTCGTAGCCGAGGTTCACCTCAAGTGACATTCCTGACGCAGTCTGCAGGCTGGCGCCGACATCGAACCTTACGTGAAACGCGGAAGGAGTAGGCGTTTCCACGGTCTCCTCCACATTGCGCAACCCGAGCTTCCTCATGTCCCACAGACCTTTCACGCCGACATGAATGCCTAGGACGGATCGATCAGCCAAATCCGTTCGATGGCGAATCTCCGGGCCGAAGACGAGCCGGTCGATGGAGACCTTTTGACTGTCGATCTGAACCCCCGAAGAGCTCACGTAGCTTTCACTCCGCTCGCTGAAGTGCACGTACTCGATCGACGGAGTGAAGGTGAAATTCTGCCAAGTCCAGCGGCCGGAGAGGCGAGCGCCGGCCAGCCAGCGCTGCGACCCGAAGGTGTCCTTGTACGTCAGGAACGGAGATATCTCATTGTCGGAGAGGCCGGCGAGATAGCGAGCGTCGAGCATGCCGTTGGAGCTGGAAGCGCCGGAGTGAAAATCCCTCAGTGAAGCAGCCGAGTCGGTCGGTTGC
>CAYMEB010000120.1:0-14066 GCA_964389095.1 uncultured Hyphomicrobiaceae bacterium | reverse complement strand
GATGCGGGCCGCGCGCCTGCTGTGGGCGAAGCTGATCAAGGAGAATTTCGCACCGAAGGACGAGCGCTCGCTGTCGTTGCGCACGCATTGCCAGACTTCGGGTTGGTCGCTCACGGCGCAGGACGTCTTCAACAACGTGACGCGGACCGCAATCGAAGCCATGGCGGCGACGCAGGGGCACACGCAATCGCTGCACACGAACGCGCTCGACGAGGCGATCGCGCTGCCGACCGATTTTTCGGCGCGCATCGCCCGCAATACTCAGCTCTTCATTCAGCAGGAGAGCGGCACCACCCGTACGGTCGACATCTGGGGCGGCAGCTATTTCGTCGAGCGGCTCACGCACGAGCTCGCAAGCAAGGCCTGGGGGCATATCCAGGAAGTGGAGAAGCTCGGCGGCATGGCCAGGGCGATCGCCGCCGGCAGCCCGAAGATGCGCATCGAGGAAGCGGCCGCGCGCACGCAGGCGCGGATCGATTCCGGACGCCAGACCATCGTAGGCGTGAACAAGTATCGCGTCGAAGGCGAAGCGGAGATCGAGATACTGAGGGTGGACAACGCCAAGGTCCGCGACAGCCAGATCGCGAAACTGACGCGGCTGAAGTCCGAGCGCGATCCCGCGGCGGTGAAGGCTGCTCTCGAGGCGCTGACGGCGGGAGCGCAAGGCGGCGGAAACCTGCTCGACCTTGCCGTGAAGGCAGCGCGCGCGCGAGCCACGGTCGGCGAAATCTCAGATGCGATGGAGACGGTGTTCGGTCGTCACCGGGCTGAAATCCGCAGTGTCTCGGGTGTGTATCGCGCGGAGAGCGGCAGCATGAGCAAAGAGATCGATGCGGTACGCCGGCAGGTGGAGGCGTTCGAGCGGAACGACGGAAGGCGGCCGCGCATTCTGATCGCCAAGATCGGCCAGGACGGCCATGACCGCGGACAGAAGGTGATCGCCACAGCATTCGCCGACCTCGGCTTCGACGTCGACATCGGGCCGTTGTTCTCGACTCCGGAAGAGGTCGCGCGGCAGGCGGTGGAGAACGACGTGCACGTCGTCGGTGTGTCTTCGCTTGCGGCGGGGCACCTGACTTTGGTGCCCGAACTCAAGGCAGCGCTCGAGAAGGAAGGGCGTGGAGACATCATGATCGTGGTCGGTGGCGTTATCCCGCCGGCGGACTATCCTGCCCTGCTGTCGGTCGGTGCCAAGGCCGTGTTCGGGCCGGGAACCAACATTCCAGCCGCCGCCGCCGATCTCATCGCGAAGCTGAATGCCGCTTTGGGATTTGGCCGCGATGCGGCACAATGAAACGAACCTAAAGGTGCAGACGATTCGATTCGCGGGAATGGAGGCGGGGTGCGAGCGAGGTTGCGCCGCCATAGGCCGGAAACCATTGGGCACGGCGTAGTTGGCGTGGCCGTTGCGGCGTTCGCGCTCGTGTCTGCGGGCGGCGAAGCGAGGGCTGAACCGCCGGCGACCCGCCCCGAGGTGACGTCGCCATACCAGCGATCGAAGCCGCTCAACGAGAGCGTGCACGTCATTCCCATCGAAGTCGCCGGCGCGGACGGAAAGACTCAGAAGTCCGAGTTCCAGTTGACCGTGTTTCATCCGGCCGGGAACGGACCATTTCCCGTCGTCATCTTCAATCACGGGCGCGGGCCCGACAATGCCTATCCATCGCGATTCAGGTTTCTCGGAGTCGCGGGCTATTTCGTGCGGCGCGGTTTCGCAGTTCTGGTGCCGACGCGGGTCGGCTACGGCGGCCACGGCAACGCGCTCGACCCGGAGCGCGGACAAGGCTGCGATCTCGAATCCGCGCAGCGGCAAGTGGAGTCCGTGCGCCGTCATGCTGCTGCGGCAATCGATTTTGCCGGGAAGCAGCCTTGGGCGGATGCCACGCGAGTTGTTCTCGCGGGGGTTTCCGTCGGCGGCTATACCGCGGTGGCCGCCGCGTCGAAGCTTACGCCGCGGCCTCGCCTGACGGTGAACTTCGCCGGTGGCAGCGGGGGCGATCCGAAACGGCGTGCCGGGCAGCCCTGCAATCCCGGCCGGATCGGGTCGGTTTTCGAGACCGCGGCGAAGTCTGGTGCGCCGCCCAGTGTGTGGATCTACGCCGTCAACGATCGCTACTGGGGGGCCGAGCATCCCAGGCAATGGCACGCGACTTTCGTCGCCGCCGGCGGCAAGGCGGACCTGCACATGCTCGAAGCCATCGGCGGGGACGGGCATGATCTGGTCGAGCCCGGTTTCCGGTACTGGCGGCCCATTCTCGACCGGCATCTCGCCAGCCTGGGGTACGCGCCGCCCCGTACGGCCAACGCACCGCCTGCCAGTAACTTTGCGGCTCTGGACGCGATCGACAGGGTGCCGATCAACCAAGCCGGCAAGGTCAACGGCTATCAGCGTTTCCTCAATCTGGATCTACCGCGGGCGTTCGTGATCTCGCCGGGCGGCGGCTGGGCTTTCTCGGCCGGGCAGCCGACGGCACTCAAGGACGCACTCGGCCGGTGCGAACAACAGACGAAGGCCACATGCGCGCCTTACGCCGTCGACGATGCGGTCGTCTGGCGGAATTGATCGCTGCGTCTTCTGGAACCGGTGAGCCGGGTCTCGCCAGGTCAACCGGCGACGTCGGCATAAGCAGACGATGTCGCATCCCTGTCCGCCCGCTTTCACCCGTTTACGACCAAACATCTTCGCGGCACTCTGGTCCTACCTCGGAAACAGAACGCGGTGCACCAAATGCCGAAGCAATCGTCAGTCCTTTCGCCGAATCTCTCGCTTCGCCGCACGGTGACGAAGCCGTCCGTCCGTTCCCGGGGCGGCATCGTCGTCACCCAGAACCGGATCGCCTCCGAGGTCGGCGCGCGCGTGCTCAAGGCCGGAGGCCATGCGGTCGACGCGGCCGTGGCAGCCGCCTTCGCGGTCGGCGTGGTCGAGCCATGGATGAGCGGCATCGGCGGCGTCGGTGTGATGCTGGTGCGGGACGCCAAGAGTGGCAAGGTGACGGGCTTCGATTTCGGCGGGGTCTCGCCGAAAGCCCTCGACCCGAAGGACTACCCGATAGTCGGTGGTGCAGACAGCAACCTGTTCGGCTGGGCCAACGTGAAGGAGAACCGCAACACGGTCGGACCGATGTCGGTGGGGGTGCCTTCGGAGCCCGCCGGCCTCGAAGCGGCGCACAAGCGCTTCGGCAAGAAGCGCTGGCGCGATCTGGTGCAGCCGGCGATCGAGCATGCGGAAGCCGGTTTGGTGGTGGACTGGTACACGATGTTGAACATCGCCTCGGCGCAAGGCGATCTTTCGAAGTACCCCGCGTCGGCCAAGCGCTTCCTTCCGAGCGGCCTGCCGCCGCAGCCGCCGGTCGCGACGCTGGCCAGCGGTGTCGTGCGCCTGCCGATGCCGGACCTCGCGCGATCGTTGAAGGCAATCGCCGCGGATGGTGCCGGTGTCCTCTATCAGGGTGCGCTCGCGAAGTCCGTGGCATCGGACATCAAGTCCATGGGCGGATCGCTGTCGGAGGACGACCTTGCATCCTTACGGGTGCGGGTGGTCGAGGAGCCTCTCGAAATCGGCTATGGTGATCGCACCATCCATGTGCTGCCCGAGTTGAATGGCGGACCGACGCTTTGGGTCGCCTACGACGAGCTCAAGCGCATCCGAAAGCGGCCCGAGGCCAAGCCGAACGGCAAGACATTCGCCGCTTATGCGGCGGCGCTTCGTCATGCCTGGGAACACCGCTTCTCCAAGCTGGGCGATGCCGGCGAACGCACGGCGCCGACCTGCACGACGCACCTGTGCGTGGTCGACCGCGACGGCAACATGGTGACGTTGACGCAGACGCTGCTGTCGCTGTTCGGGTCGCGTGTGGTCCTGCCCAAGAGCGGCATTCTCATGAACAACGGCATCAACTGGTTCGACCCTACGCCCGGCGGTCCAAACTCGATCGGTCCGGGGAAGCGCGCGCTCGCCAACTATGCTCCGGCGATCATGACTGGTGGCGGAGAGGCTGTCGCCATCGGCGGATGCGGTGGCCGCAAGATCATTCCGGCGGTGTTCCAGCTGATGACGATGATGGCCGACTTCGGCCTCGATCTCGAGCAGGCCTTCCACGCGCCGCGCATCGACGTTTCGGGTCTGGGACCGGTGGCAGCCGATCGCCGTCTGGGCGAGAAGACGATCGCGCATCTCGCGGAGGCGTTCGAGACGGTGGTCTGCGAACCGGTGCCATACCCGTTCCCGTTCACGATTGCAGGTGCGGTGCGCCGAGCGAAAGGGGTCAACGAGGGCGCGACCGAGCCCGAGCAACCCTGGTCGGAAGCCGTGGCCGAAGACGAGGTCTGAGGCCATGTCCCACATGTTCGCAGGGCGTGACGTCAATTGGCTGCTCGATCTGCGAGCCCAGACGCGGGGAAGTCATCTCTTCCTCGTGTGGGAGCCGTTCGTGGGGGCGCGGCGCGCTTGGACCTACGGCGAGTTTCGCGCCCGCAGCCTGCGGGTTGCGGCGGGGCTGCAGGAGCGCGGAGTAAAACCCGGCGACTTCGTTCTCGTGCACCTCGACAATTCGCCGGAGCTGGAGATTCTCTGGTTCGCCTGTGCCCGGATCGGTGCCGTTGTCGTCACGACGAACACGAGGTCGTCCGCGGACGAGATGGCGTACTTCGCGGACAATTGTGGAGCCGTCGCCGCGATCACGTCGCCGGAGTACGCGGAAATGGTCGCTTCGGCGGCGCGGCACGTCCGCTGGGTCGCGGTGACCGATCATCTGGCCGACGGCACGCCCGCTCCATCGACCCTGTCGCCGGACCGTGCGAGCCGTTTCGATGCGATCGACGCCGATCCGTCGGGATTGCGGGCCGTCTCGGCCGATCCGATGCGGCCGAACTCGGTGCAATACACTTCGGGAACCACGTCGCGGCCCAAAGGGGTCCTTTGGAATCATGCGAATGCCCTGTGGGGCGCCCGGACTTGTGCCGTCCACGAAACACTGGTCGCCTCGGACGTCCATCACGTCGTTCTGCCCACCTTCCATACCAATGCCCGCACCTACTCGATCCTGTCGTCGATGTGGGCGGGCGGTACCGTCGTGTTGCAGCCGAAGTTCTCGGCGTCGCGGTTCTGGGACGTGGCGCAGCGCAACCGCTGCACCTGGATGTCGGCGATACCCTTCGTCTTCAAGGCGCTGATCGCGAACGAGATGCCGAAGACCCACCATTTCCGCATGCTCGGGGCGAGCGCCTGCGATCCGCCGTTCACTGCGCCGTTCGGGGTCAAGACGGTCGGCTGGTGGGGCATGACGGAAACCATCAGTCACGGCATCGTCGGCGATGCATTGCTGCCGGATCGGCCGCTGTCTACCGGACGACCTGCGGCCGGCTACGGCATCCGCGTGCTGGACGACCACGGCAATCCCGTGAGTCCCGGCGAGACCGGACACCTGCAGTGCCGGGGGGCCACCGGCATCGAAATGTTCGTCGAGTACCTCGGCAACGCAAAAGCGACGCGGGAGAGCTGGACGGACGACGGCTGGTTCATCACAGGCGACCGTGTGGCGTTCGACGCCGACGGCTACATCACCTTCGCGGACCGCGACAAGGACATGCTGAAAGTGGGCGGCGAGAACGTCGCCGCCTCCGAGATCGAACGCGTCATTCTCGGGGTTCCAGGCGTCGGAGAAACCGCGGTTGTCGCCCAGAAGCATGCGATGCTGGACGAGGTGCCGGTCGCATTCGTCATTCCGGCGCCTGCGGCCTCCGCCGCGGTCCGGGCTGGGCTGGCCGAGGCGATCGGCCTAGCATGCCGCGACAAGCTGGCCGATTTCAAACGGCCGCGGCAGGTCTTCGTGGTCGAGGAGATGCCGCGCTCCACTCTGGAGAAGGTCAACAAGGCGGAACTCCGCAAGCGCCTGCCCCCGGCTTGACGCTTTCGAGCATGTGATCGGCCCGAATTGGGTCTGCAACCGCCCCCACGGTTCCTGGATGCCGCCGGGGCTGAGTTTGCGCCGGTTCGATGGCCATGGACACCCGCGCGCCGTTCTGATACACTGCTGGAAGCTTGGGCGTGTTCCGAGCCGATAGGCCTTTCCCGCAGGCAGCTACACTCGACCTCTGCGTGACCGGAATTCTTCAACCGGCGGCGCGTGGGACGGATGAAAGTGGCGGTCAGGACGGTCTCGCGGTCCCGGCACTTCGAATTCAGGCCCGATCCGAACGTCACACCAACCCGACTGACGAGGACCTCAACTTGCTGGTTCAAGTTCGCGACAACAATGTCGACCAGGCGCTGAAGGCGCTCAAGAAGAAGATGCAGCGCGAGGGCATCTTCCGCGAGATGAAGCTCCGCAATTACTTCGAAAAGCCCTCCGAGAAGCGCGTGCGTGAGAAGGCCGAGGCGGTGCGCCGGGCCCGGAAACTCGCCCGCAAGCGCGCCCAGCGTGAAGGCCTGCTGCCCGGTGCGACGAAGACGAAGCCGGCTGCGAAGATGGGCGGCCGTGGCGGCCCGGGGCGCGGTGGTCCCTCGCGTGACGGCGGCTCGCGTGACGGCAGCCCGGCCTGATCTCGGTCTGCAAAGTTTGGATTTCGCGAGGGGGCGAGCCGCACGGTTCGCCCCCTTCGCCTTTCCCGCTCGCAGCCGTGCCGGACGGTGCGGCCATGTGCTCGGCTTCACAGCGAGCGCATGCGGGGGTATGACGCCTTCGTCACCGAAGAGGCGCAGACTTGAACTTGCCGTGCGGGGCGCGGCGGCAATGGGATGACGACAAATGGCTTCGCGACTGGAAGCAGGCAACGTGGTTACGGTGTTCGGCGGCTCCGGGTTCGTCGGTCGCCATGTCGTGCGCAGCCTGGCGCGTGAGGGGTGGCGTGTGACGGCGGCGGTGCGCCGGCCCGACCTCGCGGGGCATCTGCAGCCCATGGGTGCTGTCGGGCAGATTCATCCCGTCCAAGCGAACCTGCGCTATCCGGCATCTATCCAGCGCGCCGTCGCCGGCGCCGACTGCGTCGTGAATTGCGTGGGCTTGCTTCACAAGAGCGGCCCCCAGACGTTCGACGCGGTCCACGTAGCCGGTGCAAGAGCGGTCGCTCGAGCCGCGCGCGAGGCCGGCGTCGGCACATTCGTCCATATCTCGGCGATCGGCGCCGACGCCGCCTCCAAAGGACACTATGGTCGCACGAAGGCTGCCGGCGAGGCCGCAGTCCTGGAGGAGTTCCCGGACGCCGTGATCCTGCGTCCCTCGATCGTATTCGGCCCCGAGGACGAGTTCTTCAATCGGTTTGCAGCGATGGCCCGGGTTTCACCCTTCATGCCGCTCGTCGGCGGGGGGAAGACGAAGTTTCAGCCGGTCTACGTCGGCGACCTCGCCCGAGCGGTCGCGGCCGTAGCGCGTGGCGGCGGGCGCCCGGGTACGATCTTCGAGATCGGAGGCCCGCAGGTGTTCACATTCCGCCAGCTTCTCGACCAGACCCAGCAGTGGTCCGGACGCAAGCGGCCCTATGTTTGGCTGCCGTTCTGGGCCGCCAAGCTCGGTGCGCTGATGACGGTGCCGCTGCCCAACGCCATGCGTCCGCTGACGGTCGATCAGTTGCGGATGCTGCAACGAGACAACGTGGTCAGCAAGCAGGCCGTGGCCGAGGAGCGCACGCTCCTGTCACTGGGCATTGCGCAGCCGCACACCATCGCCAGCATCGTGCCGTCGTATCTGGAGCGCTACCAGCCCAAGGGGCAGTACGCGCACTACCGCGGCTGACGCCGCGCATCCACAGCCAGGGGATCGGAAAGTCCGTCATGGAAAAACCGCAGGCGAAAGCGTTAGGCGCCGGCAAGGGCGCTGTGTCGTCCAATCATGGCGATCGGCTCGATCGGCTCGCCAAAGTGGCTGTTCGTGTCGGCCTCGGGCTGAAGGCCGGCCAGGAAGTCGTGATGACGGCGCCGCTCGAGGCCGCGGATCTGGCACGGCTGATCACGCGCCATGCCTACGAGGCCGGAGCGTCGCTCGTGACGACGCTCTACAGCGACGAACAGGCTTCTCTGATCCGCTATCAGAGTGCACGCCTGGCGAGTTTCGACCATGCGGAGGGTTGGCTGTTCGAAGGCATGGCGAAAGCTTACGAAAGCGGTGCGGCGCGACTGGCGATCCGTGGCGGTGATCCCAATCTGCTCGCGGGCCAGGATCCCCAGAAGATCGCGCGCGCCAACCGCGCCCTCAGCCGCGCCTATCAGCCGGCACTCGAAAAGATCACGGGTTTCGACATCAATTGGACGCTGCTGTCCTATGCTTCGCCGGCGTGGGCCAGGGCCGTGTTTCCGAAACTCTCCGAGAAGCGGGCCGTCGAGCGTCTCTGGGACGCGATCTACAAGTCATCGCGGGTCGATGGTGACGATCCGATCGCGAACTGGAAGAGCCATAACGCGGCGCTGGCTTCGCGAACGCGGAAGCTGAATTCCAAGCGGTACTCGGCTTTGCGGTTCAAGGGACCCGGCACGGACCTGGAAGTGGGGCTCGCTGACGATCACGAGTGGTGCGGCGGCGCGGCGACGGCCAAGAACGGCGTGACCTGCAATGCCAACATCCCCACTGAGGAAGTCTTCACCACCCCGCACAAGGACCGGACGCAAGGTACGGTTTCGGCGACCAAGCCGCTTTCGTACATGGGCACGCTGATCGAAGACATCCAGGTGCGGTTCGAAGGTGGCAAGATCGTCGATGCCAAGGCGCGTACCGGTGCAGACGTTCTGAAGCGCGTGCTGGAGACCGACGACGGCGCACGCCGCCTCGGCGAGGTTGCGCTGGTGCCCTACTCCTCGCCGATCTCTCAGAGCGGGCTGCTGTTCTACAACACCCTGTTCGACGAGAACGCGGCGAGCCACATCGCGCTGGGCCAGGCCTACGCCAAATGCTTCCGCAACGGGACTTCGATGACCCAGGCCGAACTGGCGCAGCGCGGCGCCAACCGTTCGCTGATCCACATCGACTGGATGATCGGCTCCGACAAGGTCGACGTCGATGGTGTCACGGCAGCCGGCAAGGCCGAGCCGTTGATGCGCAAGGGCGAGTGGGTCTGAGTTCGACCAGCCTTCGCGCGGCTCCGGTGCCCGCCCTCAGCTCGGCCAGCTTACCTTCAGCGAGGCGCTGCTTGAGACTGGAAGGCCGCGGTCCGCAAGGTGCTCGCGGTCTCGCGGGCCGTTGTGCGAATCGCATTTTCTCGCGCCAGACCGCGTCGGCCTGACCCGAACGCGGCGAGCAATTGCGGCATCGTTCCCTGCGGCAGGAAGCGATAGTGGCCGGTGATGCGGTCGACGAACAGGGCGTCCTCGAGTTGAACACCCCAGCCGCGATTGTGGACGATCATCGGTCGCCCGGAGGGAGCGAGGACGTCCGTCACGATCGCGATGTGGGACGTCGAACTTCGGTTCTGAGGGCGGTGGTATGTGACGACGTCGCCAGGCAGATAGGCCTCGGCGTCCAGGGACACCGGCAGCGCCGCTCCGGCACGGTCGAAGAATGTCCGCAAGGCCTCCACTCGCCGGTGTTCGATGTTTGCGTCACCGCCGGGGCGCGTGCGCGCGGCCTGGACCAGATGCTGCAGATCGATGCCGATGGACCGGTAGGCGCGGATCACGACGTCGGTGCAAACGCCATAGAACGCGGATACGTCGCCACCCGGGAACGCGATGCGCTGATACTTCGCGCTGTAGACGACAACGTCGGCGGCCTGCGCCACGGCTGCAGCGGCCAGCCGGCGTCCCGGATCGAGCTGCTCCTGGGCCGTGGCTGGGCGCGGAGGCTGTGCCGGCTCACATTGCGAGGCAGCCACGCGCGTCATCGGCGCGCGCGCAGGAGCCACGATTTCTAAGTTCGCGAGTGCCGGCGACTGCTCGGGGGGCGGGCTGGGGATCGACGGGGCATTGTTCGCAAGAGCTATCTCGGCGAAGCGGATTTCCCCTGGCAGGGCGAAGTCAGGTGTGCTGGTCGCCATGTGCAACGGGGGCAGCCGCAATTCGCCCGGCAGGTCCAGGCGGGGAGCGGCTGCGGGGAGTTCCATGCGCGCGACCTTGATTTCTCCAGGAAGATGAAACGGCGGCGCCACCGCCGGGTACTTCGGGGCGGGTTGGCGATCGATCGCCGCAAGCAAGCGACTGCGTTCCGTGGGGCCATGCTTGATCGCCAGCCCGAGCATGATGACGGCCAAAGGCAGGAGCAGCACGAATGCTTCCGCATGCTTCCAAACGCGTGCGGGCGTGGCCAACCGGCGCGGCCGAGCAACCTGCGGGTGTCTTGCCGGGGCTTCAGGCCGTGGAGCGCGCTGCGATATGCTGGGAACGGAGGTGGGACGGCGCTGGCGGACGCTCGGGACCGATGGCTGCGGCCGGCGACGCGGCGCGGTCGACGCCGGGATGACGCGGGGCGGCAGCGCGATCTCGATGCCGCGCATTGCGCGTTCGTGGCGTACTCGCGCTGGGGGAGGAGGTGCTGGCGCCACGAGTGGTAGCGGCCGAGTGCTCGCCAATCCGGGCAGCGGCGCGGCGAGATCGCTTCTCAGCCTAAGTTCGGCTGACAGGTGCCTTCGCGGATAGCTGCTCTCGGCCAAGCTTTCGGGCGGCCCCTTACGATGGCGCGCTTGCCGAGCACCGGGCCGACCGTCCACGCGGGTCACTTCGGCGACGCGAGGAGGCGCTCCAGAGGATTTCGAACGTTTGGGCAAAGCGACTTTCGACCCGACACCACCCGTTTCACCAATTCGCATGCACGATCGCCCAGACCGTAGCCGTTAACTCTATCGTTCCGGGCATTTCTTGTACAACCGATTGCGCGGTGGATGGTTACTTGGCGTCCGAAGGGGCATGAGCGATCCGTTGGTGCCTGTGGCGCCGTTGCGTGCCGGACAGCGGCATCCGGGAGATTGAGAAGCGGCCTACACACCGGCCGACCCATCGGGTAGGAACACTATCCGGCTGCATCCAAGGATGATGCCCGCCGGCGGGCACAGTCGTCTGGCCCGCGGGCGGCGGGTGAGGCCCGATCCCCTTCGAGAGCGTTGCGACCAGGATCTCAGCTCCATGACAAAGCCGCATTCGCCGCGCCCGGCCGTCGTCATCGTCGGGCGCCCCAACGTCGGCAAGTCGACGTTGTTCAACAGACTTACGTCGACACGCGACGCACTGGTGTCCGATCTGCCGGGGCTGACGCGCGACCGGCGCGAGGGCGAAGCCGAGGTCGGCGGGCATGCGCTGACCATCGTCGATACCGCCGGCCTCGAAGAGGCTCGCCGCGGGTCCATCGCAGCACGGATGCGCGACCAGAGCGAAGCGGCGATGGCCCGCGCCGACGTCGTGCTCTTCGTTGTCGATGCGCGCGCGGGCGTGACGCCTGCCGACGAGGCGTTCGCGCGGCAGGTGCTCGCAGCGGGTCGGCCGACCGTGCTCGTGGCCAACAAATGTGAGGGCAAGGCGAGCGAGGGCGGCTTTTACGAGGCGTTCAAACTCGGCTTGGGCGAGCCGGTTGCCGTATCCGCCGAGCATGGTGACGGGATGGCCGAGCTCGAAGAGGATATCCTCTCTGCGCTGGGGCTGAAGCGGTTGCCGAAGCGGCCTAAAGGCAGAAGGGGCGAGCTACAGGAACCGCCCGAGCCCGTGGCGGAGGAGCGGACGCAGCCGCCGATCCGCATCGCCATCGTGGGGCGTCCGAATGCCGGCAAGTCGACGCTGGTGAACGCCCTCGTCGGCGAGGAACGCATGATCACTGGGCCGGAACCCGGCCTCACGCGCGATGCGGTCGCTACCGACGTGCAGTGGGGCGAGCGCGGCATCCGTCTGTTCGACACGGCGGGTCTGCGCAAGAAGGCGCGCATCGAGGAGAAGGCGGAGAAGCTCTCGGCCAGCGACGCGGTGCGGGCGATCCGTTTCGCAGAGGTGGTCGTGCTCCTGGTCGATGCCGAGCGCGGCATCGAGCATCAGGACATGACGATCGCCGAGCTGGTGACCGACGAGGGCCGCGCCCTGGTGATCGCCATCAACAAATGGGACCTCGTCGAGGACAAGCAGAAGCGGCTGAAAGAGCTGCGCGAGACCGTCGCGGAAACGCTGGCGCAGGTCGAGGGCGTGCTGGTCGTCCCCGTCTCGGCGCGCTCGGGCCGAGGCCTCGACAAGCTGCGCGCCGCCGTGCTGCAGGCGCACGAGATCTGGAACCGCCGTATCCCCACGCGCAAGCTCAACCAGTGGCTCGAAGGGGCGACGCAGCGCCATGCGCCGCCGACCGCAAAGGGCCGCCGCGTCAAACTACGATTCGTAACTCAGCCATCGGCGCGCCCGCCGACGTTCGTCGCCTTCTGCTCGCAGCCGGGGGGGCTGCCGAAGTCCTATCTGCGCTATCTCGTCAACAGCCTGCGCCAGACTTTCGAGCTGCCGGGCACGCCGATCCGCTTCAACCTGCGCAAGGGCGAGAACCCGTTCGCCGAGGATTGAAGGGGGGCGAGACGCGGTTGGCGCCTCTAGAATGACGTTTGGCGGCAGAAACACCGATCGTCTCTTGGACCAAGTGTTTGTAAGCAAGGCAGGCGACAGCGGTCGTTCACTCCCACCCCTTCGTGCGGCGGCCGTGCTTCACGTCGCTGCGCCGTTTCTTGGCTTCGACCCGGCGCTCCTTGGAGGCCCGCGTCGGCTTGGTCTTGATGCGCGGCTTGGGCGGGACCAGGGCCTCCCGCACCAGTGCGGCGAGGCGGTCGCGCGCGTCCTGGCGGTTCATCTCCTGCGTGCGATGACGGTCGGCCCGGATCACCAGGACGCCGTCCTTGGTCATGCGGCTGCCGGCCAGCCGGTAGAGGCGGCTGCGGACCGGGTCGGTGAGCACGCTCGAGCGGCGGGCGTCGAACCTCAGCTCGACGGCGCTGGAGACCTTGTTCACGTTCTGGCCGCCGGGGCCGGAGGCCCGGATGAACTGCTCGGAAATGTCGGCCTCGTCTATGACGATGCGGTCGGTGATGCGGATCATGCACCGCGAAATACCCCGGCCGCGCAAGTTTGCCCATTCCCTTCGTGAGATCGGACGCCCACGCCATTGCGCCGTGCGTGGTGTTGGGCATATGGTATACCAAAGCAAGAATTCGCGGTGACGCGCGACCGGATTCGAGTTCGGGCGCACCTAAGTTTATCCTCGGGGGAGGAAGTGATGGCCGAGATCGACGCCCTTATGGGTGGCTTCAAGATCGCGCTGTCGTGGTACAATATTGCATTGATGCTGGTCGGCATTCTGCTGGGCGTGATCATTGGCGTCTTGCCCGGCCTGGGCGGAGCGAACGGCGTCGCGATACTGCTTCCCCTCACGTTCACCATGCCGCCGACCTCGGCGATCATCATGTTGTCGTGCATCTATTGGGGAGCGCTTTTCGGCGGAGCGATAACGTCGATCCTGTTCAACATCCCCGGCGAGCCATGGTCCGTCGCGACCACGTTCGACGGCCATCCGATGGCGCAGAAGGGTCGGGCGGACGAGGCGCTCACGGCAGCGTTCACGTCCTCCTTCGTCGGCGCTCTGGTGGCGGTGGTGATGATCACCTTCCTCGCACCGATGGTCGCCAAGTTCGCGCTGAAGTTCGGTCCGGCGGAGTTCTTCGCTGTCTACTTCCTGACGTTCGCGAGCTTCGTGGGGATGAGCAAAGGCTCGCCGTTCAAGGTGCTGGCTGCGATGGCTTTGGGCTTCGCGCTCGGCGCGGTCGGCCTCGACAAGGTGACCGGCACCCTGCGCATGACCTTCGGCCACGACGAGTTGCTCAACGGCTTCGATTTCCTGATCGCGGTTATCGGCCTGTTCGGGATCGGCGAGATCCTCTCCTCGATGGAGAGCGGTCTGAAGTTCTCCGGTGCAAATGCCACCATTCGGCTCAATGCGGTGCTGGCGACCTGGAAACGGCTGCTCTCGTACTGGGCCACCTCGATCCGCTCCTGCATCGTCGGCTGCTGGATGGGAATCACGCCGGGCGGCGCGACGCCGGCCTCGTTCATGAGCTACGGCATAGCCAAGCGATTCTCGAAGAATGGCGACAACTTCGGCAAGGGCGAGATCGAGGGCGTCGTGGCGCCCGAGACC
>CAYMEB010000119.1:0-14203 GCA_964389095.1 uncultured Hyphomicrobiaceae bacterium | reverse complement strand
CAAAGCCGCCGCCTGAGCCATCAGGCCGTCACCAAGATTTGGCGATAGCTCCCCTCGACCTTGGTCGTGGAGAACACGGGCGGCTGCGCCGCCTGGGCGGGTTGAGCAGCTTGCGCGGGTTGTGCCGGCTGGGTCTGGGCAGCCGCAGGAAGAGCGAGCGCTGCCAGCAGGGCTGTTGCGACAAGTCCGGTCTTGAGCGTCATCTGGCGTCCCCATCATGAACAATGCAGCCGATCCTAGCGGCGCATCGCGCCGTGTGCGCTGTCAAATTTGCGCGTGCTGCATGCTGCATTGGGAATAAGTGGCTGTTGCGCGACGCCGGCGCTGCTTTGATGCGCCTATTGCCGCTGGCTGCTTTTGTTACAGTGTTTCAATTGCCCGCGCGTTCACGCCGCTGTAGAGAGCCGCACCGCATTGTGTTGGAGGAGAGACCGATGTCGAGGTCAGGCCCGCCCAAAGCATTTCCGGTCTCTTGGGACCAGTTCCACAGAGACGCCCGGGCGCTCGCCTGGCGTCTCGCCGACAAGGGGCCCGAGGGCAAGCCGTTCGAGGCGATCGTCTGCATCACGCGCGGCGGCCTGGTGCCGGCTGCGATCGTGGCCCGGGAGCTCGGCATCCGGCTGATCGATACGGTGTGTATCGCGAGCTATCACGATTACAAGGATCAGGGCTCGCTCGTCGTCCTCAAGGAGATCAGCCGGTTCGTGAAGGCTGTCGGCGACGGCAAGGGGCGCGGCGTTCTCGTGCTCGACGACCTGACCGACACGGGCAAGACCGCTCGCGTGGTTCGCGAGATGCTGCCGAACGCGCACTTCGCTGCCGTGTACGCCAAGCCGCAAGGCGTTCCGCTGATCGATACCTACGTGACCGAGGTCAGCCAGGATACCTGGATCTATTTCCCCTGGGACATGGAACTTCAGTACGTCGAGCCGATCACCAAGGGTCACAAGGGCTGATGTGAGCGCGCCGGGCAGGCGGCGAGGCTTGGCGGCTACAGGCAAGTCCACTCCGGTGCGGGCGCACACTTTCGACTGAACTGTCGACAACCATGGATCGGCGGGCGCGCCGTCCCGATCTTTGAGCTAGGACGGTTTGCGAGAGCCGGCCGGCATGTCGCAGCGGGGGCGTGCCGGGATGCAGAGGGTGCGCAGCGTCACAGCTGCGCGTGTTCCGGGGTCATCCGGCTGGTTCTCCACTTCCCCTTCTGATCAGATTTTTGCCAAGTCCGTGCAAGGGCCGAGGTCCCGCCGGCTCGGCGCCGTGTGCCCGGATAAATAAAGAAAGCCGGGGCATCGCTGCCGCCGGCTCGTTTCTTTTCGATCTCTGAAAACCGAAAGGGCCCCTCGCGGGGCCCTTGGTTTGGCAGTTCTCATGCCGCCTGTGAGGCCGGCAACTTCTTATCCTCCTCATGTGTAAGGCCGGATCTGAGGCCAATTCCGATGTACCGAACTCGCCCGGCTATCTTTGCTTTCTGTACGCCCAGATCACCGAACTCTCTACCGAATGTCGGAAGTGCCAGAGGTTCCTTCTGCTGTTCTTCGCACCATGCACAATAGTCTTCGTAGAGGGTAGTTGCTGTCAGGCTTGCACCGTCTGCTGTCTCGATCCTTTCCTTGTAGAAGCGCTCGACATCAGTCTCCGGCGCGGTGAGCTGCCGCGTGGGAGGTTGCGAACGGTTGTCGTTCGCGACGCCGAACCGTGGCTTGCCGGCAACCGGCTGAGCGACGGGGGCGGGCGCCAGCGTGGTGGCCGCAGGAGGCGCTACCGGCTCGGCGATCTCTGCCATTGCAGGGACCGAGGGAGCAGCGCGATCGTGCATGCGCCACGAGGCGAAGGCGACATACATGCCGAAGCCAGATCCGATCTCCAGAAAGATGGCGACGAACACCGTCAGAGCCACCTGTATATCTTCGACCTTCACATCAGGAATGACCAAGCTCGCGAGCTTGGCGAGGACTGCCGCTTGAGGATCGGCATCGGCCATGGCATTGGCGCCGTTGGCTTTAGCCAGTTTGGCGTTGATCGAGGCGATCACGCCGTCCAGTTTCGCAGCCTGCTCACCCGAGGCCAGCTCGGCAGTGAGCCCGTGGTACTGCTGGCAGAAGTCGCGGCCTTGCTTGCCGTTGACTTCGGTGCAGCCCTTGGTGAACGACCAGGCGCGCTGCGTCTTCGCCGAGTCGATTTCGCTCTGCACCGCCGCAATCGGACGATGCTGCGGAATCCAGCTCAACTGATCCTGCGCCCGCTTGAGATCGGCCCGCAGGTCCTTGTACTGCGCCGCATGCACGGCACGTTGGCCACTGGTGTCGAGCCGGTTCAGGGCCGCGTGTCCGAGAGCCGACGTCAGCGAGTAACCGGTGACGACCACCCAGACGACGGCCGAAGCTGCGGCTTGCGACCACATCCGGTTTCGAATGGCGGCAAAGAAGAAAAATGGAACCAGTGCTTTGAAGCAGTCGGCTGCAGCCGAGGCCGCTCCGTAAATCTGCTTGTCGGCCTCGGTCATTCCGAGGCTGTAACCAAAGCGCCAGTTCATGGCGGCGGACACTGCGAGCAGCACTCCCGCGGCCAGTACGCCCAGCACTCCTAGAGCATGTCTCACGGCTCTTACCCTCCTGGGATATGACCGGGACGCAAACTCACAAAATGAACGGCCATGTTTCACGAGCCCCGGCCTTGCCGGAACTGGAGGGGTCCGCTTGCGCCTCGGATGCGACCTGGTCCGGTTGCCCGGACCCGATCGGCGGGGCACTGCCCCGACCCGGCGGCCAGTGACGTCCAGGTTGTTTCCTGGTGTGTCGTGGCCGCGCCACCCGGCAGTGCCGGATGCCACCCGGTGCGTCCGTATCCTTCACTCCATGCACCGCAACCCGACTTATGGACCGCTTTTGCACAGATCCCCGGCGTTTTTGAAACGACAAGGACGGTGACGGACGAACGCCCCCTCTTGCCTCCCACATACATGATTCGTTTAGATTTTTCAGACTTGGGGAGTTTCCGGGGCGGGAGTCGGGCGGAAACTTGTCCACTGTTCATCCACCGCCCCTCCAGAATCATGCAGCATCTTGTGGATGAACGTTGGGCAGCCCCAACATCTTGATTAGGTCGTGTTAATCGGGGTGTGGCGACAGGGTGACACCTGTGTTCGCCGGGGCGGGCGGGCTAGGGCGTCCCGCTACCAGGATATGTGACTCTGTTTCTGCCCGCGAGGTCTGCGATGGCGAAGTCAGCCCGCTCGACGTTCGTCTGCCAGAATTGCGGCGCGACGAGCGCCCGTTGGCAGGGGAAGTGCCCCGATTGCGGCGAATGGAACACCCTGGCCGAGGAGGCGGATGTCGCTGCCGCTCCCGGTTCGGGTCTGGCCAAGGGCAGCAAGGCACGCCCCGTGACCCTGGAGGGCTTGCGGGGGGCGAGCGATGAAGCCCCTCGTATGCCTACGGGGTTGGCAGAACTCGATCGCGTGACCGGCGGTGGCATCGTTCCGGGTTCGGCGATCCTGGTCGGCGGCGAGCCCGGTATCGGCAAATCGACGCTGCTGCTGCAGTTGGTGGCGGAACTGGCGCGGAGCGGGCGCCGGACCATCTATTTCACGGGCGAGGAGGCGACGGCCCAGGTCCGTATGCGGGCCGAACGTCTCGGGCTCGCCGATGCGCCCGTCGCCGTGGCGGCGGAGACCAACTTGTCGGCCATCCTCGCAACCTTGGCCGCCGAACGGCGCGTGGATCTGGTCGTGGTCGATTCGATCCAGACTCTGTGGGCCGACGCGATCGATTCCGCACCGGGCACGGTAAGTCAGGTTCGCGCCGCCACGCAGACCCTCATCCGGCAGGCCAAATTGGCCGGCTTCGCCCTGATCCTGGTCGGCCACGTCACCAAGGAAGGCAACATCGCCGGGCCGAAGGTCGTGGAACACATGGTCGATAGCGTCCTCTACTTCGAGGGCGACCGCGGCCATCCGTTCCGGATCCTGCGCGGCTTCAAGAACCGCTTCGGCGCCACTGACGAGATCGGGGTCTTCGAGATGGCTGCCGAGGGGTTGCGGCAGGTTGCCAATCCGTCGGAACTTTTTCTCGGCGATCGCGACAGCAAGGCGCCCGGCTCCGCCGTTTTTGCCGGCGTCGAGGGGACGCGGCCGTTGCTGGTCGAGATCCAGGCGTTGGTGGCGCCCTCGGCCCTGGGCACCCCGCGCCGCGCGGTGGTCGGGTGGGATGCCAACCGCCTGTCCATGCTGCTTGCCGTATTGGATGCCCGGTGCGGCGTGTCCTTCGCCCAGCACGACGTCTATCTGAACGTCGCCGGCGGGCTGAAGATCACCGAGCCGGCCGCCGACCTCGCCGCCGCCGCCGCCTTGCTCTCGTCACGGTCCTCTGTTGCGTTGCCGGGTGATCGTGTTCACTTCGGCGAGATCAGCCTATCGGGTGCGATCCGGCCTGCGGGACATATGTCGACGCGGCTGCGGGAAGCACAGAAACTCGGTTTTGTGCACGCTGTGATCCCGGCGGGCGGCGAGGTCGAGGCGACGGGCATCAAGGTGAAGCTCGAACGGCATCGCGAACTGGCGACGCTCGCAGCCAAGGTCGCCGGCTGAAGAACGGGCGGCAGCGCCGCAAGAGGGCTCGTACAAGGAGCTGGGAGGGCAGGGATGGCGCGAGGAAGGCAATCACGCCGTGCGGCCGGCCGGACACCACCTAATCCGCGGCCGGGCAACGGGTGGAGGCTTCGATCTCGCCCGTGGCGTGTGTACAAGTCGTGGGGCGGAAGGCCTTGCGGCGGGGAATCGTGCTAGCCGCGCATTCGCGTCGATCGCGCGGCGGATCGCCGGCAGCAACGGACCAGGGTTCGCGACTGCAATCGTATCGAGATTTGGACGCTGACGGGAACGGGCATTAGGGCATGAGCGGGTCGCCAACCATCCTCGACGCAGCTTTCCTGGCAGTCGCGATCATATCGGGCTTGCTCGCGATGTACCGCGGGTTCTCCCGCGAAGTTCTCTCGATCCTCTCGTGGATCGCGGCCGCCGGCGCGGCCTACTATTTCGTGACCTTCCAGAAGCCGCTGGCTGAGACTGTTTCCACGCAATTGGGTATCGGCAGCGTGCAGATCGCTCAGATCGGCATCGGCGCGCTGGTCTTTCTCGTCGTTCTGATCCTGGTGCATTATATCACTATGAGGATTTCCGACGTCGTGCTGGACAGCCGCATCGGCATGGTCGACCGCAGCCTCGGGTTGCTGTTCGGGGTGGCGCGGGCCTTCGTGCTCGTTCTCATTCCGTACATGGGTCTCGCCGCCGCGGTCGACAAGAAAGACCAGCATCCCTCCTGGGTTCGCGAGGCTTGGTCGATGCAACTGATCGAGCCGGCGAGCGACAGCCTGTCCGGCTTCCTGCGCCAGCGCATCGAATCGTTCTACGCTCGCAAGCAGGACAAGACCTGAGGCCCTGCGGAGTTTGCGGCTGGTCCCGCGTGCCAGGGCGGCGCGTCGCAGGCGGTAGGCATGGTGCAGCGGCCCGGTTTGGCCTATATCAAGGCACGGCGAGACGCCCGCCGCCGGCCAAGCGGTGATCTCCGGACCCCGGATGCGTTGGAGCGCGGCAGCGATGACGGGACGTGACGACCTCAGCGGCAGCACCGATCGCTACGGCGACGACCGGCTGCGTGAAGAATGCGGTGTCTTCGGCATCTTCGGCAATCCAGCGGCTGCAGCCCTGACGGCGCTCGGGCTGCACGCGCTTCAGCATCGCGGCCAGGAAGGTTGCGGGATCGTTTCGTCCGACGGGGTGCACTTCAATCAGGAGCGCTTCCTCGGACTCGTCGGCGACAACTTCAACAAGGCGGATGTCGTCAGCCGTCTCGAAGGACATATCGCGGTCGGGCACAATCGATACTCGACCACCGGCGGCGATGTATTGCGCAACGTGCAGCCCTTCTTCGCCGACCTGGATTCGGGTGGGTTCGCGCTGGGCCACAACGGCAACCTCACCAATGCCCGCACGATCCGGCAGGAATTGATCGCGGCCGGGGCCATGTTCCACGCCACCTCCGATACCGAGGTCGTGCTCCACCTCGTCGCCCGTTCGCGCAAGCGGCGGATCGTCGAGCGCTTCATCGACGCCCTGTTGCAGATCGAGGGCGCCTACGCCTTCGTCTGCATGACAAACGACATGTTGATCGGCGCGCGCGATCCGGTCGGCATCCGGCCACTGGTTCTCGGCCGTCTCGGAGACAGTCACATCCTGTGCTCGGAAACATGTGCGCTCGACATTGTGGGCGCCAAATTCGTGCGAGAGATCGAGAACGGCGAGATCGTCACGATCACCAAGGACGGCATCGAAAGTCATCGCCCGTTCAATCGTAGCCCGGCGCGGCCGTGCATCTTCGAGTACGTCTATTTCGCCCGTCCGGACAGCATCGTCGGCGGCCTGCAGGTGTACGACGTGCGCAAGGCGATGGGCATGGAACTGGCCCGCGAAGCGGGGGTCGAAGCCGATGTCGTGGTTCCGATCCCCGATTCAGGAGTGCCCGCGGCAATCGGCTACGCGCGCCAGTCGGGCATTCCCTTCGAGCTCGGCATCATCCGCAATCACTACGTCGGGCGCACGTTCATCGAGCCGGAGCAGCGCATTCGTCAGCTCGGCGTCAAGCTCAAGCATTCAGCCAACCGCTCGACAGTGGAGGGCAAGCGCATCGTCCTGCTCGACGATAGCATCGTCCGTGGTACGACCTCGAAAAAGATCTTGCAGATGATGTTCGAAGCGGGCGCGCGAGAAGTCCACATGCGGATTTCGTCACCGCCGATCAAGCATCCGGATTTCTACGGCATCGATACGCCGCGCGTGAAAGATCTACTGGCCGCGAACATGTCGGTGAAGGAGATGCGGCGTTTCATGGGGGCGACCAGCCTGGCATTCATTTCCGTCGACGGGCTGTATCGCGCCATCGGTTATGATGGTCGTGACCGCCGACAGCCTCAATTCACCGATCATTGCTTCACGGGCGATTATCCGACGCGTCTGGTCGATGTCGACGGAAGCCGGCATTCCGTCCAACTTTCTCTGCTCTCCGACGTGCGGTGAGTTGAGCGGCGTCGCAGCTCAGCGGGATTTTTCGACATGCCCGAGCCCGCAGAGGCCCCGTCCCGTAGTCTTGCGCAAATGGCGCTGGCGTATCTGCAGGCCGGCGGGTACGTGCTCATCGCCGGGGCAGACAGTGCTTTCGCCGTCGAAAAGGACGGACGGCGGGTGCTCGTCTGGGCGTCCGACGACGCTCTCGCTTCGTCGGATGATCTGGGACCTGCGGAGCGGGAGGTCCGCGATCGGCGCGAAGCGGCTCTGCTCAAAGAGTTCGCGGACGAGATGCAGGCCTCGGGTGCCTTTGCCGGCTATTACCTCGTGCCCCGCCGCGTCGGGCTCTCGCAACGGTTCGTGACCGAGGCCACGCGCCTGCTGGGTGATGGCGGCGTTCGGGTCCCCATCGAGTTTTTCGATGCCGCGTACAAGGCGGATGCGCCCGGCGCCGGGGCCGCCAAGCGCTCGGTGCTCGGCGATCTGCTGCGCGATGCGGCCCGCATACGGCGGGTGGCGCAACCCTTCTTCCGGCGCACGGGGTTGGCGGACGAAGATCGCGTCCCCGGCGACGGCGATCTGGTCGAGGTGCTCGAGACCACGTTGACCGATCCGCCGGACCGGCCGTCCTTGCGGATCATCGACGGCGGCGCTGGTATCGGCAAGTCGGTTGCCTTCGCGGAGATCGCGCGCCGCCTGGTCGAGGAGTTCCGCGCCGCCAAGCAGCAGCGCAGCGTATCGCGGCTCCGGCCGATCGTCTTCCTCCCTGAACATCTGCGTGTCTGGCGGGAGAGCGACGAGGAACCCGGCGAAGTGGCGCCGTCCGCGCTTCAGAGTGACGTGCGCCGCGCGGAGGATCTCGTCGAGGCGATCATCAACACGGATCTCGCCAGCCTCGTCACGCCGGAGCAGCTGGGCTGGCTTCTCCAGAACGGATTTGCCGTGTGGATGTTCGACGGCCTCGACGAGGTTTATTCCGGCGAAAGCGGCTTCTTCGAGCATCTTGCCCGCATCCTCGATGCGCCGGGGAGCCGCGCGCAGATCCTTCTGTGCAGCCGCGACTCCTTGCTCACGTCCAGCGGTCCCCTCCGGGATTTTCTGGATGCGCGCCTGCGCGCCGGTTCCGGCGTCGAAATCTACGAGCTGGCGCCGTGGGGACGGGAGGCGTGGACACGGATCGCCGCGATGGAGCTGGAGCAAGACCGCCCCGGTGCCGCGCAGATGCCGCGTGTTCAGGCCTTCGTCGGGGCATTGGAACGCAGTCCCGACGTGGCAGCGCTCGCCTCGCTGCCGTTCTATTGCAGCGTCCTGCTGCGCCACTTCGACAAACATGGTGCCCTCGTCACCACGACTGTCCGGGGCGGCGGCGGGATCGACGAGTTCGACTTGATCGAGACGGTGGCTCTTGAGATGCTCGAACGCGAGCACGGCAAGGGTCTGTTCGACTGGTCGGACTTTGCCGAAGCGGGTTCCGAGGTGGAGGACGGGGAAGGGGACATCGTCGGAACGGTGCGTTCGCTCTGGTCCCGCCTGTCGCAGGCAGAAGCGCGCGAGTTGATGGGCGCGGTCGAGGCCGGCGGGCGAGAAGCTCTGCTGGAGATGCTCGGCGCGATCGCCCATCTGCACACACGGTCGACGGATCCGGACGGCTCCGGCCAGATCGGCACCCAGACCATCGCCACGATGTTCGATCGCAGCTACGGAATCGCGACCGTGGAGAGTGCTCATACGCGGCATCTCGTGACGGCCCTCGTCCAATTCGCGTTCTTCGGCCCTGGACGTCGCGGGGGGGAGGTCGGGTTTGCCCACCCGATCATGGCAGAGTACCTTGCCTCGCGCTATGCGGTCACGCTGGTGCGCGATCGCATCGGCAAGCCCGGCCGCTTCGGCGGGAGCGATGCGGGATCGGTTCTCGGCCATGCCGTCGGGGACCGGCCGATGGCACCGGGTGCCCTGTTCGAGCGCTACTTACGTCGTGAAATGGCGCACGATGGCCGATTGGCCGACTACGTGATGGAGGCGCACCGCACGGCGTCGTTCGACCGTCCCGCGGCCGAAGCTCTCGTGTCGCGCCTCGCGCAGCAGCCAGGAGGCTGAGATTGTCGGCACCCACGCGTCGCTCGCTGTTTCCGTTGGCTCTCACAGGTGCGCTCGCGCTCACGGGTGCGAGAAGGGTGCAGGCCCAGGAGGCCCTCGCCGGTCGCACCATGCTGCTGATGGTCGACGAGCGCGGCTGTCCCTATTGCCTGAAGTGGGAGCGCGAGGTGCAGGCGGGCTATCAGGCGAGCCAGGAAGGCAAGGTTTTGCCGCTGCTGCGTCGACCGCGCGGGCATCCCGATCTCGCAGCCTTTGACGGCCTGATCTACACGCCGACTTTTCTCGCCGTCGTGCGCGGCAGCGAGCAGGGACGGATCGTCGGTTATGCCGGCGCCGATTTCTTCTGGGCAGAGATCGACCGGCATGTGCGCCGGCTTGGTCTGCTCTGAGTTCCAAATAGACCGAAAGACACCGCGATGACGATCAAGATCGAGGCCATCCACCGCTATCCGGTCAAGGGCCTGACGCCGGAGCCGCTGCCGCGTGTTCGGCTGGAGGCGGGAAAGACCCTGCCGTGGGATCGCGCCTTCGCGATCGAGAACGGCGCCGGCCGCTTCGATCCGGATGCCCCGCGCCATCTGCCGAAGATCAGTTTTCTGATGCTGATGCGCGACGAACGGCTGGCGTCCCTGCACACCAGCTTCGACGACGCGAGCGGCATGCTGACGATCCAGCGCGACGGAAAGCAGGTCGCGCGTGGGGACCTCTCTACGCCGCTCGGTCGCAAAATGATCGAGCAGTTCTTCGCGGCCTACATGAAGAGCGAGTTGCGCGGCGCTCCTCGGATCGTCTCGTCCGAGGGGCACAGTTTTTCCGATGTGCCCTCCAAGTGTCTGCATATCGTGAACCTCGCGAGCGTCCGCGAGCTGGAGCGCCTCACCGGCCGCTCGCTCGATCCGTTGCGCTTCCGCGCCAATCTCCACATCGACGGCGTTCCGGCTTGGAAGGAATTGGAGTGGCTGGACAAGAGTCTCGCCATCGGTGACGTGCGCTTGTCGGTTTTCGCACGCACCCAGCGCTGCGAAGCGACGAATGTCCATCCGGGAACTGCAAAGCGTGACATGGCGATTCCGGCCGTGTTGTCGCGCTCGCTCGGTCACAGCGACTTCGGGATCTACGCGAAGGTGGCGATGGGTGGGGAGATCGCGGTCGGCGATGAACTCGTAGTCTCCTGACCCCAGGCGGCTATTCGAAGGCCTTGGCGAGAATGCGCTGGACTTCGGCGATCGCGGCAGCACGGGCCGCCGGGTTGGTTCCCAAGTGCGCTCGCCCGCTGCCATCGGCGCTGAACGTTAGTCCGGTGCGGACGCGGACGGGCGAATTGGGTGCATCGAAGCCGTGATAGGCGGCAGGGTATTCCGTGTAGGAGATGTTCTGCCTCGTGGCGAGGTCGCGACACGGTGCGGGCGGCGTCCAGTCGTCGGCGGCGCCCATCAGGATGTGCAGCGGCGTGCTGGTCTTCCAGTCCGGGTCCCGCGCGAAGATGCGGCAGCCTGGATAAAAAGCGATGCCGACTTTGAAGGGCGATGGCGAGGGTGCCAGCCGTGCGTCCAGCGACGAAAGCGTCGCCGAGCCGCCGTGCGACCATCCTATGACGGCGATCTTGCCCCGTTCGACAAAGGGTCGCTGGCCGAGCCATCGCGCGGCGGCATGAACGTCGGGCGCCCGGTCGGCCACCCGGATCGTGCGGTTCTTGACAGTGCATTGCGGACCCAGGCCACGGGAGCCGAAGCTGTCGGGAAAGAGCACCGTGTATCCCTGGGCGGCAAGGCGGCGCGCCCAATCGAGATCGCGCTCCTGTTGCCGGCCGTCATTCCTGTAGATGCCGCCGCAGCCGTGGAGAGCCACGACGGCGGCTGTCCTGGCGTGGTTCGACTCTTGCGATGCGCGCATCATGTACGCGACGAGCGTGCCGCCCGGCAGGTGCGGTGCCGGGATATCGACCCGTTCAAGTTCCGCTCCGGTCGCCGCGCGGGTTCCGGCGGCGAGGATAGCCAGTAGGATCAGCAATCTGCGCGCAGAACCGGCGAGGCGGGTCATCGCCTGCTCAGCGCCGGAAGTGTGTGGATCTCGATCATGCCGCAGTGAGCTTTTTCACCGCGGCCGAGATCTTGTGCCTCAAGGCGTGGAATCCCTTCGAGCCTTCCGATGTCATCCAATTCATCTGGAGCGAGCGGCGCTGTCCTTCGAAGGGATGGTGACCGTGCCAGGAATTGTCGGAGCGCTTGAACACGAGCAGCGTACCATTGTCCGGCGGCACTTCCGCCGCGAAATCATCGACGTCGTGTCCGTTGCGCAGGATGCGCAGCCGGCCGCCGGGCTGTTTCCAGTTCTCGTTGAGGTACAGCAGGACCGTGATGATCTTGTCCTTGCTGTCGGTATGGATGGAGCCGTCCTTCGCGCGCGTATAGCCGCGCAGCGAGTACATTTTCGGCCGGCCGGCGAGTTCGACGCCGAATTTCTCGCCGATCGCGGCCTCGAACTCCGGGCGGTCGAGCTCGGCGATGACCTCCTTGATGGCCATGCTCTCGTCGAGACTCTCGATCGGATAGGAGCCGCCCTTCTCGATGTTGGGATATGTGGCGTTGATCCGCCGCACGCTATCGGCGCCGATGAAGCCCGGAACGATCGTGTAGAGATACGGAGAGGTTTCGAGCTTGGCGGACTTGAGCTTGTCGATATTGAGATGCGCCATCGAGCGTCCTCGCCTGTCGTTCGTCTCGGTTCACTTCGACCGTCTGTCGCGGAACGGCTTACTCTGCCGCTTCGCCGGCCGCCAGCATCTGCCGCCGTCGTGCGACACGCTTTTCGATCGCTGCCGCGATCTCGAGCGCCGCGTCGATCGGCTCGTAGTGCCACTGGGGCAGTGTTGCGAGATGATCCGGCAGTGGCCGGGTCGCCCCGCGTGCCTGCAGCGCCGCGTGGAATCTGTCGAACTTCGGTGATCCCCCTTGCGGCCGGAACACCAGAACCGGCTTCCCGGTCGCGCTCGCTTCGCTGGTCATGTTGACGGAATCCGCCGTCACGATCAACAGGTCGGCCTGCGCGAGGAAGTCGGGATAAGGGTTTGCGCCTTCGCCGTCCCAAAGGATCCGGGGCGAGGCCGCCGTCGCGTCGTCGACCGCCGCCAGCAGCCTGGGATGCGTCCGGCGCGACGGCGTGATCATGAAGCTGGCCCCCAAGGCGGCCACGGACCTCAAGGCGGCCTTGAAGCGGTCGTCGCAGGCGTCGGTGAACTTGTAGACGCCGTTCTTGCCACCCAGGACGACGGCGACGCGCGGCCCCGGCAGGGCTGCGATCGGCGGCGGGACGTTCGCCCGCAATTCGGAGAGCCGGGCGGCGGAGAAGGAGTGCGGCGCCGTGGTGGTCGTGAAGACGTTCGGTCCCCGCAGGCGGTCGTGCTCGGGCACCCAGATGAAGTCGGCCGTACCGCACCCCGTACGCGGGTCCTGCAGGACGACGGTAAAGGTCGCGAGTCCCGCGTGCCGTTTCAGGGCGCGGACATAGGGGATCGCCATGCGGCCGGTGGCGATCGCGACGTCGGGCCACGGGGGGCCGAAACGACCGCCGCTACGCCCGATGCCCTCGCTGCGGGCCACCGGTCCCCAGGGCGAGAGCACCCTGTATGCCCGCGTCGGTTCCACGCGCCGCCACTCGACGTCGAGACGGAGTGCATCGGCGACGCCTTTGGCCTGCACGTCCATGCCGGCCTTGCCATCGGTGATCAGCCAGGCGCGCGCACCCGCGAGCCGTCCAGAGGCCGGCCCTGCCCCCTTGCTGAAGTTCTCTGCCGTCATGAGCCTCGTTCGCGCCTGGTTCGAGCTGGTGTCGCGAGTCGCTAGACTTAACTCAAAAGGCGGCGATGGGGAGGCGGAGCCCCTGCAACATAACTTCGCACCGGGGCATGCAGAGGTGAGGCCGGTGACCGGCCTCCGTCCTCAGTTCGACAGGCGCAGGCGGGAGATGTGCTGAGCGATGGTGCGGAAGGTGGCGCGCAGCTCCTCGCCGTTGTCGGCGGTGAAGAACTTGCCGGTCGTGCCGGCGCACGAGCGCAGGACATCGAGCGCACCGGCGTTGCTGCCGACCTTGAACCCGACCGTGTAGATCGCGATGCCCTGGGCTCGCATGTTCTCGCACAAGGCTTTGGCGCGGTTCTGCGATTCGGTCTCGTTCCTGCCGCTCATCTCGCCGCTGACGGTATTGTACTCGCCGTCCGTCATCAGCACGGTCGCTTTGACGGTAGACTTGTCGCCGTAGGACGCGGGACGGGACGCGGTCGGCCACACGGAGCTCCAGTTGGGCGAGACGAGGTACCAGGCCCAGGCCGTTCCCAGATGGCCGGCGGTGCTGCCGCCGGTGGTGAGACGGTCGACGGCGGTCCGAAGCGTGGTCTTGTTGTCGGTGAGCGCGACGACGCTCGTGCCGGCCGGGCAGTCGCCGGCCCGCGGCAGATCGGTCTTGGTGAGCATGCGGTCCATGCCGGAGGGCGAGGTATCGGTGGCGGCCCGCGAGGCGCTGGCGCGCTCGTAGACGCAGTTGCCGGGCGCGGTCCCGCCGGCGACGTCGCGCGCATAGCTGCCGGCGTTGACGCCTGCCGCGAACGGAGCGAGCCCGATGCGGACCTTGTTGGGTGTGCCGCCGTCGGGCAGCAGGATCTCCAGCAGGTCCTTCGTGGCCACCTTGAGGTCGGAGATCTTCGTGCACGGGCTGCACATCGAGCCGGTGACGTCGAGCTGGAGGCCCACCTCGATGTCCTTGGTGTCGTAGACGGCCGTCGAGGTCAGGGGCAGGTTGATCTTGGTGATCCCGCCCACGCGCATGAACGACGTCGGCATCTCGGCCTTGAGGCCGATGGTGACGGCGTTCTTGGCGCCGTTGATGGCGACGTCGAAGGCGGTGAGGGTGGCGTAGTTGCCCGAGCCGGCCATGTTCTGGTCGAAGTAGGTGCGCGCGATGGTGCGGACTTCGTCGTCGGTCTTGCCTCCGCCGCGGAGATCGCGGGCGGCCGCGAGGGAGGCGATGTCGGCTGCGGCTGCCAGTTTGCCA
>CAYMEB010000118.1:0-14222 GCA_964389095.1 uncultured Hyphomicrobiaceae bacterium | reverse complement strand
ACATGGAGTAGTAGATGTAGAAGGGGATCATCGGCACGTTCGAGGTCGAATAGCTGGTAGCCGCCGCGATCCAGGACGACATCGCACCGGCCTCGTTGATGCCCTCCTGCAGCATCTGCCCCTGACGGTCCTCCTTGTAGAACATCATCTGGTCGGCATCCTGCGGCCGGTAAAGCTGGCCGACCTGCGAGAAGATGCCGTACTGGCGGAACATACCCTCCATGCCGAAGGTCCGGCTTTCGTCGGGAACGATAGGTACGACGCGCTTCCCCAGCGTTTTGTCGCGCAGCAGCGTATTGAGGATGCGCACGAAGGCCATCGTGGTCGAGATCTCCCGACCTTCGCCGCTGCCCTTGAGCTGAGCCTCGAACGCCGATAGCGGGGGAACCGCCAGTGATTGCGATTTTGCTCGCCTGCTCGGCAGATAGCCTCCAAGCGCCTTGCGGCGTTCCCGGTAGTAGATCATCTCCGGGCCGTTTTCCGGCAACTTGACCAGGGGAAGCTTCTTCGCTTCATCGTCGGTGAGCGGCACGTTGAATCGCGAGCGGAACTCCAGAAGCGCGGCTTCGCCCATCTTTTTCTGCTGATGGGTGATCATCTGGCCTTCGCCGGCCTCGCCCATGCCATAGCCCTTGACCGTCTTGGGCAGGATCAAGGTCGGCTGACCCTTGTGCTCGACGGCAGACTTGTAGGCGGCATAGACCTTCTGGGGATCGTGACCGCCGCGCGTGAGCTTCCAGATCTTGTCGTCAGACCAGTCCGCGACCATCGCCGCGGTCTCCGGATAGCGGCCGAAAAAGTGCTGGCGGATGTAGGCGCCGTTCTTCGACTTGAAATCCTGGTACTCGCCGTCGACGCACTCCTCCATGAGTTGCCTGAGCTTGCCGTCGTGGTCTTTCGCGAGCAGCTCGTCCCAGCCGCTGCCCCACAGCACCTTGATCACGTTCCAGCCGGCGCCGCGGAAATCGGCTTCGAGTTCCTGCACGATCTTGCCGTTGCCACGCACGGGTCCGTCGAGCCGCTGCAGATTGCAGTTGATGACGAAGATCAGGTTGTCGAGTTTTTCTCGGCCTGCGAGCGAGATCGCCCCGAGACTCTCCGGCTCGTCCATCTCTCCGTCACCGCAGAACACCCAGACCTTGCGCTTCTCGGTATCGGCCAAGCCGCGCGCATGAAGATACTTCAGGAAGCGCGCCTGATAGATTCCCATCAGCGGCCCGAGCCCCATCGACACCGTCGGGAACTGCCAGAAATCGGGCATCAGCCAGGGATGCGGATAGGACGACAATCCCTTTCCGTCGACCTCCTGCCGGAAGTTCTGGAGCTGCTCCTCGGTCAACCGCCCTTCGAGGAAGGCCCGTGCATAGATGCCGGGAGAGGAATGACCCTGAATGTAGAGAAGATCACCGCCGTGGCCGGGATCGTCGGCGCCGTGCCAGAAGTGCATGAAGCCGGTGTCGTAGAGGGTCGCGGCCGACTGGAAGGAGGCGATATGGCCGCCCAGCTCGGAGGAATCCTTGTTCGCGCGCAGGACGATCGCCGCGGCATTCCAGCGAATGATCGACCGCAGCCGGTGCTCGAGCTCCCGGTCGCCGGGATGCGGTGCCTGCTCGTGCGGAGAGATCGTATTGACGTAGGCCGAGTTGGCAGCGAACGGCAGCCGCGCGCCCGCTCGCCGGGCGACGGCGACAGCGGCAGACAGCAGGTCATCCGCCCTGCCCGTCCCCTCGAAAGCGATGACGGACGACACGGCGTCCTGCCACTCGCGCGTCTCCGCCGCGGTATCGGCTTCTTCTTGCATCGTCACCGCACATCCCCTGCTTGATGCCTGTTCAATTCAAAAGATGGACGAGCCATAGGACCAATCCAGGAAACGCGACGACGATCGCTAGCCGAATGAGGTCCGCTGCGATGAACGGCAAGACTCCCAGGTAGGTTCGAGCGATCGGTATGTGCCGTGCCAGGGCAGAGATCACGAAGACATTGAGACCGATTGGCGGAGCCGTCAGGCCGATGCCCACCACGATCAGAACCAGGATACCGAACCAGATCGCGACGTCATCGGCCGGCATTCCGAAATCGAGCGCCTGTATGATCGGGAAGAACACCGGAAGCGTCAGGAGGATCATGGCCAGCTCGTCCATGACCGCGCCAAGGAGGATGTAGAATGCGAGCATCGCGATCAGAACAAGGTGCGGAGACAGGCCGGAGTTGCCGACCAGCTCGGCTGTCAGGGTCGGCAGCCGCGAGAGCGCGAGAAAGGCGCCGAAGACCTCGGCGCCCAACAGGATGACGAAAATCATGCCCGACGTTTCCGCCGTCTGCCGGATGGCGGTCAGGACATCGGCGAAGCCGAGCCGTCGCGTGCTGACACCCACGAGGAGCATTGCGATCGACCCAACGGCGGCGCCTTCGGTCGGCGTAAAGATGCCGCCGTAAATGCCGCCGACCACAATCAGTGCGATTGCCAATGCCGGCATGATCGCGGCATCGACGGTGGCACACATGACCGCGAGCAGAAGAAGGGAAATCTGAGGGAACGCTTCGCTGGTGGCGGCCCACGACCCTTTCTTCGAGAACGCAGTCGCAATCAGCGACGCCTCGACGTAGAAGTACCACAGCGCCACAGCGACGAGCACGAGAGCCAGCGGGATCTGCCAGAAACGCCGCGGCGCACGCTCCATTACGACGCCCTCGGTGACCGGCGCGAGTTCGGGCTTTCTCCTCACCACGATCGCGATCGTGATGCAGTAGAAGAGCGCCGCGAGAAGGCCTGGAATGAGGGCGGCCTGGAAGAGTTTCGCGATGTTCTGTTCCGTCGTGATCGCGTACACGACCAGGATCACCGAGGGGGGAATGAGGATGCCGAGCGTTCCTCCCACCGCAATCGTTCCGGTCGCAAGTCCGCCGTCATACTTGTACTTCTCCAGCTCTGGCAACGCCGCACGGCCGAACGTGGCTGTGGTCGCGACAGAGGATCCGCAGATGGCTCCGAACGCTGTGCAGGCACCGATGACCGCCATGGCGAGGCCGCCGCGGAACCGGCCCAGCGCCCGCTCCGCTGCCTTGAACAAAGAGGCGGCGATCCCGGCCCGTTCAGCCAGGGCCCCCATCAGAATGAACAGTGGGATGACCGAGAGCGTGTAGTTGGCGAACTGGTGGTACGCGTTCGTCTTCATGTAACCGAACAGCGCCATCGGGCTCGACAGGTAGGCGTAGCCTGCTGCGCCGACAGCCAGCATGGCGAACCCGATCGGCGCCCGCAGCATGATCAGCAAGAGCATGAGCCCGAAACCGAGAAGGCCGATGGTCAGGCCACTCATGCCCGGCCTCCCGCCGCAGAGGCCTGTCTCAGACGCACCACAGCGGTCCACAGGCTCGTGAGCGTGAGCATCAAGCACAGAAAGGTCGCAGCTGCGATGCTCGGCCAGATGACGAGTTGGCGCTGCATGGTGGTCTCGCCGCTGCGGAACGCATCCAACGAGCCATGGACGAGGCAGTAGGTGAGAAAGGCCGTCAGCAGTGCGTAGGCCAAATCCCAGAAAGCATCGATAGCGGCATTGACGTGCACCGGCAGCCCGCTCGTGAAGGTATCGACGACTATGTTCCCGCGGCGAGCCTGCGTGTAGGGCAGATAGGCGAAAACCGCCACCGCCGTGGCCATCTTCACGAACTCGAAGTCGCCGTCGATCGGAGCACTGAACAACCAGCGCAGGGTCACGCTGGCCGTAGCCAGCAGCGCGACGGCGAGAGTCAGCAGACCGCCGAAAACAGCGATCCAACCAGTGACCCGCCCCAGGACGCCGCCGACCGGCGCGGCTGGCCCGCCTGCCTCCGCGGACAGCTCGGCATTGCTCATGATCGCCCCTTCCCTCGACAAGAGCTTTCGTGCTCCGAGGGCGCACCCCCGCTGCACGAGCCGGGATTTCGAGCGTCCCGGGCAGCCATCCTAGTCTGTCCAATCCCAGCAGATAAAGCCCGCTCTGGCCAGCACAAGCCCGATTCGCGAGAATGGTTTCACGCCGGGGCGCAGCAGACGATCCGCTACTCGGCGTCCGGCTGCCGCGACGGATGCGCGGCGGCAAATGCGGGATGGACGCTAAAATTGCGGCCGATACGGGCGATCCGGGCAAGGCCGCCGAGATTCGCGCCGAAACGCTCCGCAGAGAACAGCTGAGGCGCGAGGCAAATGTCCGCCAGGGTCGGCGTATCACCGAAGCTGAATGCCCCTGCCGATCCCGATCGTTCCAGAACTGCCTCGTAGGCCTCCAGACCACCCTCGATCCAGCGACGGCACCAAGCATCGACGGCCGCCTGATCGTGACCAAGCGGCGTCTTGAGATAGTTCAGAACGCGCAAGTTCTGCAGCGGGTGGATATCGCAAGCGATCGACAGCGCGAGGGAGCGGATCTGCGCGCGGTCCGCCGCCGATCCCGGCAACAGCGGCGGCGAGGGGACCGTCTCGTCGAGCCATTCTATGATCGCCAGCGATTGGGTGAGGAGGGCACCATCGTCCGTGGCCAGGGCCGGGACGAGGCCGTGCGGGTTCTTGGCGAGAAAGTCTGCTCCGCGCTGTTCGCCCTTGCGCAGATGCACGGGGATGAAGTGCGGACTGACGCCCTTGAGGTTGAACGCGATGCGGCAGCGGTAGGCCGCCGACGATCTGAAGTAGCCGTAGAACTTCACGGACACTCTCCCACTCTCGACAACGGCACGGACACGTCGCAGCCGCGGTCCTGCCGGACCACGAGAAAAGCTTACTGCGGACGCTCCTCGTAGTAACCGAGCTTTTCCTGCAACGGCGTGTCGTGGATGCGTATGAGGAACGCCGGTTCGTCTCCCCTGTTGTGGTGCTCGATCGCCCCGAACACCGGCACGGAGAAGCTGTCCTTGTCGCCCCAGCGGTGGGAGACACCCGCCACCGTCGTGCTGCCTCGACCGCTGACGACGTGAAAAACCGCGCTGGAGGACCGCCGCGGCGGCCTCGCCCTTTCGCCGGGGCGCAGCATCATCGCCGTGAATCCCAAGGTCGGCAGGCAACTCGCACCGGTCTCTGGATTGACGAAATCGAACTCCGCACTCTCTCCGCCGTTGTGCTCCGCCAGGCGGCGCAACGACTTCTCGGTGCGCTCCCAGGGATAGCGCATCATAGGATAGGCGTTCGGCAGCGGCCGGTCGCGCCGGCGCACCGGCGCCAGGCCGGCTGAGCGGTATTCGACCTCGGAGGGATCGGGCCGATTACGCGGCGACTGCAGCGGCGCCTCGACCGCGTACGAACCTTCCAGGTAGACGAAGAGCGGCAAATCGAGCGCATCGAGCCAGATCACCGGCTCGCTGCCGCCGTGGCCGTGATCATGCCAACAGCCGCCCGGGGTCAAGATCAGATCGCCGGCCCGCATCGGGAGCTTGTCGCCGTCGACGACGGTGTAGGCGCCTTCACCTTCCACGACGATGCGCGCTGCACTGGGCGTATGCTTGTGGGCCGGCGCCTTCTCTCCGGGCAAGAGGAGCTGGAGGCCGACATAGATCGTCGATGTCGCCTGCATGGCGCCCGACCGCCCCGGGTCGGCGAGAAACAGAACCCGCCGCTCGGCTTTCTCCACCGGCGTCAGTTCGCCCGCACGCAGGAGCAGCGGACGGATATCGGAGTAATGCCACAGATGTGATCGCGTCACCGGGTTCGGCGCATTGTGCGGCAGGGCGTTCCGCATCTGAGGCCACAGCGGCCCAAGCCCAGCCCTCGAGAGCGCGTCGCGGTAGTCCGGCGGCAACTCTTCGAGCGTACCCAGTCGCGTCGACATGTCTCGTTCCTCCGACCGCTAGCTGGTGATGATCGTTGCCGTATCGACAGCAAGCATACCATTGCCATTCTTGCAATAAGTGCTCTAACTATCCCGAGTGAATGCCGCGCGATCCACGACGGCGGCAGTGGTGAGGACGAGCGGCCGTGACGCGATCCCCAGAGCGCAGCAACGCCGGCAGACTCGCGACAGTAGTCGATCCCGCGCTGATCGACATCACGGCCATGCCGGGCTTCCTGATCCGCCGCATGCATCAGACATCGCAGGCCGTGTTCGATCGGGAGGTTGCCGCCGCCGGTTTCGACCTGACGCCGCTTCAGTTCGCGGCGCTCGCCGTCGTCTCGGCACGCCCCGGCATCGATCAGGCGTCGCTCGCTGAAGCGATCGTCTTCGACCGCCCGACCACGGGAGGCGTGGTCGACCGCCTGGAGGCAAAGGGGCTTCTGCGCCGCGAAACGACGGCCGCGGACCGGCGCTTGCGACAGCTCCATCTGAAGCCAGCTGGGCGCGCTCTGCTCGATGCCGTAAAGCCGGTGGTTGAACGGGTGCAGCGGCAGATGCTGAGCGCGCTCACGGCAGAGGAGCGCAAGGCACTCTTGCATCTTCTGGCCAAAGCTCAATTCGCGCAGCCCGGCAAGCTGCAGCGCGGCCGGCATCTGCGGGCTGTTCCGGCCACTCATGAGGCACTTGCCCCTGCGAACGATCCAGGCCCGAAACGTCGTGACCATCCACGGACTACGAAAGGCGATCCCCGGGCGCGCTGAACCCGGCTCGGGCAGCCACCCGAAAAAGCGTGCGCCGTAACTGACCACGAGATGCACCGACTAAATCTCGACGACAGAGAACCCGCAACAATCGAGGGAGGAACCGATATGCATCCAAGACTGAGACTGCTCGCTGCAGCCACAGCGGTCGTACTCGGCGCGCTCTGCAGCGCTGCCGTCGCACAGGACAAGTGGCCGTCGAAGCCGGTGACCGTGATCGTGCCGTTCGCGGCTGGCGGCAACACCGATGTCATGGCCCGCATTTTCGCGGAGCACTTGTCCAAGCGATTGGGCCAGCAGTTCGTGATCGAGAACAAGGCGGGCGCCGGCGGCGTTACCGGTCTCAATGTGGCAGCGAAGGCCGCGCCTGACGGCTACACGCTGGCGGTGGGAACGTCCGGCGGGCTGGCGATCAATCCGGTCCTGACCAAGGACAAGATCCCCTACAATGTCGAAAAGGACTTCACCTACCTCTACGGCATGGCCGCGATGCCGAACATCTGGATCGTCAATCCATCTGTTCCAGCCAAGACCATGGCCGAGCTCATTGCCTGGCTGAAAGCAAACCCGGACACGCCCTACGCCACTTCGGGCATCGGAACCTCCCAGCACATCTGCGGCGAGATGCTCGCGCTCCAGGCGGGCGTCAAGATCGCGCCTGTCGCCTACCGGGCATCCAACCAATCCTTGCAAGACCTGGTCGGCGGCCAGATCAAGCTCGCGTGCGACAACTTTGCGACCGCATGGGAACAGGTCCAAGGTGGCAAGCTGCGCGTGATCTCGATCACCTCACCGAATACGTATGCCCTCGCCAAAGACGTGGAGATTACGGCCAAGACCCTGCCCGGCTTCGTGATGATGCCGGCCTTCGGCTGGGTCGCTCCCGCGGGCTTGCCGGCCGACATCGCAAAGAAGCTGATCGACGAACTGGTCGCAGTCGGGAAGCTGCCCGAGGTGCGTGCCGCGATGGAGAAGTTCGGCGTCGAGCAGACCGAGCTTGCCGGACCGGCTTACGCCGACGCATTGAAGCAGGAGCGTGACGGTTATGCCGTCGTGATCGAAAAGGCCGGCATCAAAGTTCCCTGAGCCGCAGACACATGAACCCCACCGGATGCCGGGTCATTGTAGCCGGGCGTCTGGTGCACGGCGCCTCAAGTCGTGTGCCGATATCCGCACAGAGTTCACGATACGAGAACCAAGACGGTGAGCAATCCAACCAACACGCTTCCCAACAAGTCACTTGCCGACCGCGCCTATCACATCCGCCGCAATGCCATCCGCATGGCCGCGGTGCAGGGGCAGGGCTACATCGCACAGGCGCTCGACATCGCCGACGTTCTCGCGGTCGCCTATTTCCACGCCATGAGCTATCGCTCCGACGATCCGGAGTGGGAGGGGCGAGACCGTTTCCTCCTGTCGAACGGCCATTATGCGATTGCGCTCTACGCCGCGCTGATCGAGGCCGGCATCATTCCCGAGGGCGCGCTGGAAACTTACGGCAGCGACGACAGCATCCTGCCGATGTCGGGCATGGCCGCATACACGCCAGGCATGGAAATGAGCGGAGGATCGCTCGGGCTCGGCCTGTCCATCGCGGTCGGCAGATGTCTCGCGCTCAAGCGCAAGAACTCTGCGAGCCGCGTCTTCGTGCTGTTTTCCGACGGCGAACTCGACGAAGGCTCGAAATGGGAGGCGATCCTGTCGGCGGCCCACTACAAGCTCGACAACCTGGTCGCCATCGTCGACATCAACAACCAGCAGGCAGACGGCCCATCCACCGGCGTCCTCTCCTTCGAGCCCCTGGTCGACAAGATGCAGGCGTTCGGCTGGCACACCCAGCGCATCGACGGCAACGATCTGGACGCCGTCGTGCGCGCCTTCGACAACGCCAAGCACGGCAATGGCGGCCGGCCCAGCATGATCGTCGCCGACACCTTGATGGGCAAGGGCGCGCCGTTCCTCGAACAACGCGAAAAGAGCCACTTCATCCGCGTCGACGCACATGAGTGGCAGCTGGCGCTCGACGCCCTCGACGAAGCCCACGGGAGGCACGCATGAGCGCCACCGGCAAATCCCCGCCCGGGTCGACGGGCAAGCCGCGCCTGACCACGTCCGCCATGATCGCCTCGATCGCGGGAGAGGGCCAGAGGACGAAACCCGCGCCGTTCGGCCATGCACTCGTCGAGCTGGCGAAAACCGATCCGGCCGTGGTCGGCATGACGGCGGACCTCGGAAAGTACACCGACCTGCATATCTTTCAGCAGGCCTTTCCCGACCGCTATTATCAAATGGGCATGGCCGAGCAGTTGCTCCTCGGCGCTGCATCGGGGCTCGCCGCGGAGGGCTTCACGCCCTTCGCGACGACCTATGCGGTGTTCGCCTCGCGCCGCGCCTACGACTTCATTCACCAGACGATCGCGGAAGAAGACCGCAACGTGAAGATCGTCTGCGCGCTGCCGGGGCTCACCTCCGGCTACGGGCCGAGCCATCAGGCGACCGAAGATCTGGCCCTGATGCGCGCAATACCGAACATGACCGTGATCGACCCGTGCGACGCGCTCGAGATCGAGCAGGCCGTGCCGGCGATCGCCGCACTCCGTGGACCGGTCTACATGCGCCTGCTACGCGGCCAGGTGCCGGTGGTGCTGGACGAGTACGGCTACAAGTTCGAACTTGGGCGGGCCAAACTCATTCGCGACGGCGCCGACGTCCTGATGATCTCTTCCGGCCTGTTGACGATGCGCGCACTCGAGGCGGCAGCCCTGCTCGAAAAGGACAACGTCCGCGCCGGCGTGCTGCACGTCTCGACGATCAAACCACTCGACGTCGCCACGATCGTCGCCGCGTGCCGCGCGCCCGGCCGCCTCGTCGTGGTGGCGGAGAACCATTCCGTGGTCGGCGGGCTCGGCGAGGCCGTGGCGGCCGCGCTGTTGCGCGCGGGTGTGCACCCGACGTTCAAGCACATCGGGCTCCCCGACGAATTCCTCGACGCGGGGGCCTTACCCACCCTGCATGATCGCTACCGCATCTCGGGTGCGGCGATCGCAGCCGACATCAAGGCGGCGCTCTGACGGGCTCGGGGCCGGATCGGCCGGCCTCACCGCTTGCCGGTCTTGAAGTGCCCGTGGACGATCTTATCACCGGGGGCGAGGCCAAGCCGCTCCGCGGCGCCACCCGCGAGCTCCAAGACCGCCGCCACGTTGCCGTTCGAGGCTATGACCTTCTCCGAAAGCGGCTCGGTGCGGACCTCGATCCGGTGCACCACACCGTCGGCGCGGATGAACACCATGTCGAGTGGGATGTAGGTGTTCTTCATCCACATCGTGATTTCTTGCGGGGGACTATAGGGGAAGAGCATCCCCTGGTCGTCCGGGAGGCTGGTTCGGAACATCAGCCCTCGCGCTTTTTCCTCCGTGGTCTCGGCAACCTCGATGTCGATCACCCGCTCGCCCTTCGTGGTGACGAGGGTCAAGGTCTCCCGTCGCATCTTCGCCTCGCCAACGGAGGGACCGAGCACCGCGGTCATCAGAAACACCAACACGAGCAGGGCCGCTCGCGCAGCCCTGTTCATAACCTTTGGCGACGTCTGTCGCGCCCGCGTCGCAGGCGATATGCTCACGTCGTCAGTGAGAGGAGGGAAGTTGCGGAGTGGCTCCATCCGGCCGCAGCTCGGCCGCCATGCACCCCTTAGAGCCGCCACCATAGCGCACCTGAACCCACTGGCCCGGGCGCAGCTCGGTGAACCCGTAGCGCCGGAGCGTTTCCATGTGCACGAAGATATCGGGCTTGCCTTCGCCTTCCGTCAAGAAGCCAAATCCGGAGACCCGATTGAACCATTTGACGGTCGCACGGACCCAATCGCTCTCGGCCTGGACAACGACATGCGTTCGCTGAGGCAGCTGGGAGGGATGGATCGCCGTGGATTCGTCCATGCTAATGATGCGGAACGCCTGTAGCCCGCGGGGACGACGGAGAACCTCGCAATGAACCCGGGCGCCCTCGTAGGCGACCTGGTATCCACCCGCCCGGAGGCAGGTGACGTGGAGCAGAACGTCCGCGAGCCCATTGTCGGGAACTATGAACCCATAGCCCTTGCTCGCGTCAAACCACTTGATCGTCCCCGCAATCTCGAAGACTTCTAGGTTCTTACCGTCCTGCTGGAGTTCCCGGGCCATCTGCTCGGGCGTAGAGAGGTTCAACGGAAACTTGGCGTCTTCCATCAGCATTACCCCGCTGTAATCAAGCTACGTTCTCGGCAGGTACTGCACCGAGGTCGATTGGCTCGTCCGTGCGCTGAAGTTTGCCCTCTTCGCGACCGGCACGATCGGCGGCTCGGACAATATCATTGGTTAACGTGAAGGCTACTCGAAACTTGGGAACAGCATCCCGTTTGTGAATTTCCCGGTTTGTTCTCAATGCTGCCACGATCAGGCCATCATTCGATCCAAATAATTGATATTGCAAGCTAATTATCGCCTCCAAGATTGCCGAAAACGGCCACTCGCGAGACTTCATTCTGCGATATTGCGATGCAGCAACACTGGCTTGCGAGACCGCCGGAACCTCGAAAATCGACCCCGGCGATTCGTGTTTTATCGGCCGCTGATTCGGCAGTTTCGGCAGGTTTCACGCGCCATGGCCGGACCCGTCCTGCCGCCTCTGCGCAGCGACGTTTTCCACCGCTCGTCCATAGCCGGGCGGCCAATGGCCGCGCGGTGTTGAGAACCCGTGCTCAACTGGGGCCGCTCGACCGAGAGCGTTGCCGATGAGCAACAACTCTGGCCAGGCCGATCGGCATGGTCTAAACCGCGCCACGTCACTCTCGCTGCCCGGAAAGGGGTAATCCGATGCGCTACCTTCACACCATGGTTCGCGTGCGCGACCTGCCGCAAAGCCTTGATTTCTATTGCGGCAAGCTCGGCATGGAAGAAGCCCGTCGGATCGACAACCCGGCCGGCCGCTTCACCCTCGTCTTCCTTGCGGCCCCCCTCGACAAGGCCCGTGGTGTCTCGGAGCGTGCCCCCCTGCTCGAATTGACCTTCAATTGGGACGTCGAGGACTACGGGACGGCACGGAATTTCGGCCATCTGGCCTTCGAGGTGGACAACATCTACGCGACCTGCGAGCGCCTGATGAAGGCCGGCGTCACGATCAATCGTCCCCCGCGCGACGGCCGCATGGCGTTCGTCCGCTCCCCCGACCTCATCTCAATCGAGTTGCTGCAGAAAGGCGAGAGCCTACCCAAGCAGGAGCCCTGGGCCTCCATGCCGAATACCGGCGTGTGGTGACGTCCGATCCGGCGACACCGAACGGGGGCGGCGGTGGTCCAGCACCGGTCTATGGTCTGGCCGCCGTCGTCGTGCATTGGTCGACTGCGGTCCTCGTCCTGGCCATTATGGTCTGCGGCCTCGCCATGACGAGGCTCGATCTCGCCCTCGATCGGACCTTCGCCCTCTACCAACTGCACAAGTCTCTGGGGCTCACCATTCTGGCGCTGACTGGGATCCGGCTGGTGCTGCGATTGCGGACACCCTCGCCGGTGGCTCCCGGTGGAGTATCTGCGACCCACTGGCGCCTCGCCCGGCTCGGCCACGCACTGCTCATCGCAGCCTCGATCCTGGCCGCACTGACCGGCTGGGCCATGGTTTCGGTCTCGACACTGGACTTGCCCACCTCCTGGTTCGGCCTGTTCGACGTGCCGCATCTGCCCGGCCTCGCGGGGCTGTCGATCGAGCGGCGCGCCTATCTGGAACCGCTGCTGCGCAGCCTTCACGGCGGCAGCGTCGCGCTTCTCGCAGTACTGATCGCCGGCCACGCGGGCCGGGTCGCATGGCACGGCAGGGCCGGAACGCCGGTTCTGGCGCGGATGCTGCCGAGACGCCGGAGGTCCCCGTGACCATGCCCCCCGACGCGCCTCGCAAGCCGATGGTCGTCGTGGTCGGGGCAGGCCCGGCGGGGCTGGCTGCGGCCGAAGCAGCTGCGGCGGCAGGCCTGTCGGTGACCGTGCTGGAGCGCATGCCGTCCGTGGCGCGCAAGTTCCTGATGGCCGGCCGGGGTGGCCTCAACCTCACGCACAGCGAGCCGCTGGACCATTTCCTTGCGCGTTACGGCGGCGGTGAGACGGTGATCACGGCAGCCGTGCGGTCTTTCCCGCCTGCTGCACTCATCGCGTGGGCCCACGACCTCGGGCAACCGACATTCGTCGGCAGCAGCGGCCGCGTGTTTCCCGCCGCCATGAAGGCCTCGCCGATGCTGCGGGCCTGGCTGGCCCGGCTCATCTCGGCCGGGGTCGAGTTCCGCACGCGCGTGACCGTCGCCGAGCTGTCAAGGCTGCCGCACCTTCACGTCCTCACCGGCGCCGGCGAAGCCGTTAGCGCCGACGCCATCGTGCTGGCGATGGGCGGGGCGAGCTGGCCGCGGCTGGGCAGCGATGCCGGTTGGGTCCCTTGGCTCGAGACCCACGGCGTCAGGCTCACACCGCTCGAGCCCGCCAACGCTGGCCTCGCCGTGGACTGGCCGGAGACGGTCAAAAGCCATGCCGGCACGCCGTTGAAGCGGATCGCCATCAAAGCAGCGGGCAGACGCATCTACGGCGAGTGCATGGTGACGCGTCATGGACTGGAGGGAGGAGCGATCTACCCGCTGGGCGAGGTCATCCGCGCGGAGTTGCGCGACGGACCGATCGCCCTGAGCATCGATCTCAAGCCCGACCGGTCGGCGCAAGTCCTGGCCGAACGTCTTGCGCGGGTGGACCGTAAGCAATCGCTGGCCAATCGACTGCGCAAAGCCGCGGGTCTCACGCCCGCGGCGATCGCCATTCTCAGAGCGGCTGGCGAGCTGCCTCGCGACGGCGAGGGTTTGGCGCGCAGGATCAAGGCCGTGCCGTTGGCCGCGTCGGGCTTCACCGGGCTCGACCGCGCGATCTCGACGGCCGGCGGGATCGACCTGGCCGAGCTCGATGCTCACTTCATGCTGAAACGCATCCCGGGTGTCTTCGCGGCCGGTGAGATGCTGGACTGGTCGGCGCCGACGGGAGGCTATCTCCTGCAAGCCTCGATCGCGACTGGACGGGCCGCCGGCCACGGCGTCGTGCGCTACCTCAGGACCCCACCACCAGGGGTTCCCTGAGGCGGCGCAAGAGCGCGATCACCGACTGCGGCGTGATCCTGCCTGTGGCCGGGTTCTCGGGTGATGGCCTGCCGGCGACGGTCATCGTGAAATCCGAACTGTCGGACGTGACCGTGATCGTGTGGGTGTTCCGCTGGACTCCTGGATCGGCCCAGATCTCCACGGTCGTGCGTTCCGGCCCGATGCCTGCCAGCGCCAGCGCCACGGCCACGTTGACGTTGGCCGGGAACCCCTTGATCGCCTCGCGCGCATTCCCCTTGAAGACGAGAACCGGCGCAGTGAGCCCCTCGATCGAGATGCCTTTCTCCGCAAGTAGCGGCGCTCCCGCCAGGCTCTTGGGCGGCTTGCGCGTCACGATGCCGGCCGACGTGATGTCGCCCTCGGCGGCGGCACGGACCGCATCCAGGCCGAGCAGAGCGCCGGAGGGCACCATGATCCGCGCGCCGTTCACCCTGGCGCGCTCTACGAGCCCCATGTGGTCGATCAGCTGCCCCACCGAAAGGGGGACGAGGATCCGGCCTTTTTCCAC
>CAYMEB010000117.1:0-14345 GCA_964389095.1 uncultured Hyphomicrobiaceae bacterium | reverse complement strand
AGTCGCCTACCGCTGGAGTATCGGGCGGGCGCAGCGGATGAGGTCGTCGTCGGCCGCACCGCGTCGTTAGCCGAGCGCGCCGCGCGTGATGGTCGCGCACCCCGTGCTGAGCAAACCGAGGACGCTGATGGTCAGAAGCCGGGGCCGAGGGGGGTGCGGCGACGACGTGAAATCGCGTTAGTACTTGGTTAGTACCTGGTGCATACGCGGTGCACAGACGTGGCCAAGGTTTCACATCGCCTCGAGCAGCGCTTTCGGATGTTTGGCTGCGACGAGCAGCAGGGTGCGGGCAGCGCCGGACGGCGCACGGCGGCCCTACTCCCAGTCCTGGATCGTGCGCACCGAGACGCCGAGCAGGCGCGCGAACTGCGACTGCGAGAGACCAGTGCGTTCGCGGATGGCGGAGATGGCCGGAACCGTCGTGACACGACCGGTCTCGCCGCGCTTCAGTTCGCGCAGTCCCTCGAGGATCTCGGTGCCGATCTGCCTAGGGCGAGCCATCCAGTGCCTCTTTGATAGTCCTGAGCGTGGAGGCCGCCGGATCCGTGGACGACGTCGCCGGATTCGGGAAGCGGGTGCGTTCATATCGAAGCCCCCGGTTCGGTGTGCAGCAGCAACTCTATCGGTCGGCGATCAGCGCGCGGTTTTCAGACGACTTTCGGGGCTGCGCGCAACTGCAGTCCAAGCGCGGCGATGACCTTGAGCAACGTGGCGAGCTCGGGATTGCCGTCGGGCGAGAGGGCTTTGTAGAGGCTCTCGCGGCCGAGGCCGGTGTCGCGCGCGACCTGTGTCATACCTTTGGCGCGCGCGATGTCGCCGAGCGCCGCGGCGACCACACGCGGATCGCCGTCCTCGAGCGCAGCCTCGAGGTAGGCGGCCATGTCCTCGGCGTCCGAGAGATGCTCGGCGGGATCCCAGGGGCGGGTCTTGGTCTTGGGCATGGTCCTCTCCTAAAGGCCGTCGGCGTTGCGCTTCGCGATACGGATGTCCCGCTCCTGCGTCGACTTGTCGCCACCCGCGAGCAGTACGATCCACATCGGCGCGCGGCGGACGAAATACACGCGGTATCCCGGACCATGATCCACGCGCAGCTCCGAGATGCCCGCGCCCACCGGCTTCACATCACCCGCGTTGCCATAGGCGAGCCGACGGATCCGGATGTCGATGCGCATCCGTGTCGTCCGATCCCGAAGGCTCGCGAACCACGCAGCATAGTCCTCGGTCTCTTCGATGCGAGGTATCGGCGAGTCGGTAGAGTGTATCATATAAGATACTAACGTGGGGCTCATCGCGGAGATTGCGAGAGCCCATGCTCGACCGATCGCTACCGCCTTCCCACCTCCGAATCTCGCACGTTCATATAGATACGCGCGGTTCGGTCCTACTGCAGCCGCCCTACCCGCCAAGCCAGCGCCTCGCGCTTGGGGTACAGGCGCGGTTCGGTGGGCAGCAGCAGTTCGCGGCCGTCGAGGCTGCAGAGGCGCTCGAAGTCGGGGATGCGGCGGTCGAGGCGCGCGCTCACATGCCAGCGCAGGTCGGGGCCGGGCGCGATCAGGTGGCGGTCCATCGCCCAGTGCATGTCGGGGGTGAGCGCGATGCCGTTGCGCGGGTCGTCGTCGCCGGCCTCGGCGAAGGGGTGGAGGTGCGCGGCCTCCACCATCGCCTCGCCGCCGGGCAGCAGGATGCGCAGGCCGGTGGCGGCGCAGCGGTAGTCGTAGGCCTGGGTCACGACGCGGCGGAAGGCGGGGTCGCGGACATACTCGGGCGGCGCGGGCTCGGCGGCCGTGAGCGGCAGGCCGGTGCGCAGCCGGCGCTCGTAGCGGCTCACCTCGGCGCTGCGCTGCACCACGGCCCCGAGATCCTCGAGGCCGCGGTCGAACCAGTGCTGCGCGAGTTTGACCACCACAAGCAACATGCAGATCTATTGGCGAGACGCGAGTGACGTCCGCGCCATCAAGACCAAATAGAACCCAGTTGAATGCGAGCGAGTAGGGTTCGCCAGCTACTGAAGAGTGATGAAGCCCCCTGGAGTGTTGATCGCTTCACTCCAGACCACTTCGTTACGTCTTTCAAGCCTATCCCGCCGGATGACTGTTTTACAGATCAAATCCGATGTTGGGCCGACATCGCCTAACAACAACAGGCTACTGTTAGCGAATGCGAATCGGCCTTCGACGTCATGCCAGTGTGGGTAGATGTCACCATTCATATCTAGTGCTGCGGTAAACCGACTCCGAACCGCGGAATACAGGCTGAACAAGAGCGATGCCATTCCCGGATTCAGGGATGCGGGTATCTGAATAAGACGTTCACGAAAATGGGCAGTGATGCCTATCGGGACATATATCTCCAACTCATGACGTTTGTCTTCACGCAACCCCTTCTTCCGCAGTTCGTGCATACACGCGAATCCCACTCCTTTATCGCTGTCGATGACCACCAGAAACTGGATGCGATTTCCGGTCTCCAGCGTGACCAACACGTTTTCCGGACCAAGAACAACGCGAAAATTCGCAATTACTCGCGCGGACCCCTTTTTCCAAGTCGATTGACGATTGCCGTCCGACGGTGACAGACCGACCAATACCTGACGATGACGACGAACAAGGGAACGCCGGATGCCCTTCGCGAGCGACTCGTCAACAAACTCATCGACGGCCATAACTAAACAGCGACTAAAAGAAAAATGAATCGTGCCTGCAGAAAACGCTCCACAACCTCATCGCCGAGTCCCCCGGGACTCCGGCGAACCCTTATGTCGAGATGCGCATGAGCAACGCGGGTCATTTGATGCGCAGCCGCAGAAAGAGCAAGGCCTGTAGTACAAGTCTTCTTCGAGTTGGATTGCAGGCGGCTCGTACCCGATGTGTTTGCGTAAATACTTTTCGTTAAACCGCCTCATCACCTCTCCTGGCACCAAAATCGGATCTTCCCGATCGGCGAGGTTAGAGCGAACGGTTATATCGCCCGCCGCACCGCGAAACAGAGGGCCACTACCTAACCCATCGTCCTCTGATTGAGCATCCGGATCACTGTCCGCCGGCAGCCGAATAGCGAACTCGAGATCATGTATCTCACAGCTACACCGGTCGTTTTGATTAGTCGACCAACCCATCGCGGTCAAAATCATATTTTCATCTACCTGAAGGTCGAGACTGAGACGCTCCTTGAACGGCGCTGTCTTGCTGTCGACCTTGAGGACCATGTTTGCAAGTGTTCGTCTCAGCTCGTTCGCGGCGGTTATCTTCCCGGGTCGCTCCGGCGACGTCAGCATAAACTTTGCAAATCCATCAGTTGGATCGACACAGAAAAGATCTATTCTCTCCTTATGCACATTTTCGGCATAAGGCATCTCGAATCCCGCCGGCAGCACTGGCAGATAACTGTTACGCGCCAGAACAAGCTCGACATTTTTTGCGAGTGTCAGCCTCGTACGGTCGTAAGCCACCCAGGCGGCACCGTCAGCGATCGCAGATGCGCTGTTGCTCGACACGTGGACTCTAGCAGGACCGAAGATTTCATCCAGGCGGCTTTTTATCAGCGGCATATTGACCATGCCGCCGACAGCGAAACACAGGTCCACAGAAGAAGTCGACATACCACGAGACTCCAATAACCGCTCGATCCGAGAAATTCCCTTCCTGACAAGACCGCTTACGATTACATGAAGGTCGTCACGTTTCAGGCTGACAACCAAGTCTGGTTGATCGTCACATAGATAGTAGTTATCAACGAAAATGGTCCACGTCTTTTTCGCACTCAACTCTATCTTGGCGATCTCACACTGGTGGAGGAGGCGCTTTCTCGCGTCAGCCGTGGTTTCGGTTGAGAGAGTTGGCGCCCTGCTCGAATCGGATCGCCTTTCTACTTCATTTCGCAGCTCTTCGTCGAAGACGTCTCCACCGACTTCCTCGGTGCCGTCGTTCGCAAGCTGGGTAAGGACTCCATCTCTGACACGACAGAGCGTTAGATCAAGCGTGCCCCCGCCCCAGTCAAAGACTACCAATAACTTACCTTCATAGCGTCGAATCAAATCGGCGGTATCACTTGCGGAACGAAAGAAACCATACAGTGCGGCGAGCGGCTCATGAACGAACTGGACAACCTCCATTCCAGCATCACGAAAGGCTGATCGAAGGAGTGCCCGTCGACGACCGTCCATATTTACCGGAATGGTGGCAACTACGCGGTCAAGGGCGATTCCCTTTGCAGCGGGTGTTCTAAGAACAAACGATCGAACGTGCGCAAGCACATGTGTAACAACCTGAACCGGATCACGCCGAACACCATCGATGTGGATATCGTCCCGCCCCAGAAGTGTTTTCGGTGACCTAACGATATTCCCTTGGACGCCGAGGCCGGCGCGGCTCAGACGCTGTTGGGCTCTTCGACCTACCTCAACCTCTCCTCCTTCGTAGCTGACGACAGATGGGATAGGGCGATTTTCATCGAGAAAGCGTGTGACAACGGGCCCCGTCGTCCGTGTTCCGGGTTGAATCAACGCGACGAGAGAGTTTGTTGTGCCGAAATCGAATCCGAATACATATTCAGTTGGGGGCATCGATGTTCCTCGATCTTAGGCCTGTCAATTCCTCACGAAGCGCTGCGGCGACGGACTCGGCTCGTTCCAAAAGCACTTGGAGATTCCCCTCGGATCGGCTAGCGGCGGTTATCCCGACGTGCAGCATCGCTGCATTACTTTCCAGCAGCGCGATAAGCCGTCCTGTCAGCGTCTGTAGCTCCGATCTGTGACGGAGATCTCCCTCTCGTTCCCGGCGCGTAAAGTCAGCAATCCGCACTTTGAGCTCCTCTCGGATTTCCGAGTTCTCAGTAACTAACCGAGCACATTCTTCATCCAATTGAGAGTGTTCTCGCGTCAGCTCTTCAAGCGCGTGTATCGCCGTAGCCGCCTGTTGACTAGCGGCGGACTGCGCTCGCCGCGCGTCGTTTATCTTTTCTCGAGCACTCGCAAACACCCATCCCAGAGCCTCGACATCCTCGGTCTCAACGAGCGCACGCACCCAGTCGGTTCGAGCCTTTTTGCGGGAGACCATGATCGGCTCCCACAGCGTTTCGAAAAGCAGAGCGGCGAGATCATCCAACGTTACGAACTTGGATGTTGCGAACCAGGTAAATAGAAGGCGATACGCATTCGCCCTCGTTATCGCGTCTGCCTTGGTCTCCGGCGCGGCATTGATTTTCGTGTCCGCTACAGCTGCCGATCGACTCGGCGACATGACCAACAATGCTTGTTTGATCGAGGCTACGCTCGGTTCCGATCGTAACGCAGGCGATATGTCGTCGCCTTTGAACAAAGGGTTCTGGAGCATCACGGCAAGCACATATTTTCGTATCGCGTCCCGCGCCCGAGGTATATCGGTAACTGTGTCGGCGACCATCAGAAGCTCGAGCGGCACCCGCAGGGCTGTGTCGCTATCGACGCACGGCTGCAGCCCATCCATGTTTAGATCCCCTTCGCGGATGGAAGTGGAAATCCTCGATGCATCCTGTACGGTCAATTTCAGCCGCTGCCCATTGCGGCTGTATGCATATTTGATGAACTCCTCAAGTGTCAGAGCAGGCTTGTTCTTAGGCTTGTTCTTCGGCTTTTTCTGCGGATTATTCACAGCCGCCGGTGGTGTGGCGGACGAGTTGTCACTCAGGGGTGGAAGCACTTTGCTTTCCGCAGCCCCTTGGTTCTCGCCGCCTGAGACATCGGCACTGGGTGCGGACTTTAGATTTTGCTGTGTCATTGTTTCACTTTCGAAGGTTTAAGGTGGCCCACCCGCCGATATCATGGTCATGAAGATACTCTTGGCATAGTCCGTTAGCGATGCGGCGATCGCTATCATCGCGGCTTGACTTATGACTTTCGACAAACAGTAGCGCAAGCTTCAATCGATCCATACTGTTACGGCATTTGCCGAGATGGGCCTTCACGAGTGGGCGAAGTGAGTCGGCGTCTGCCGTTAGGTTAGCGGCATAGTCCGCAATTACATCAGTATCGTGATCAATGAAGAAAAAAGATGAAGCGGCATCCTTTACATCATCCGAGTGAGTGCGCTGGGCGGTAAGTTCACCCAAGAGAATTCCTCGGAAGATGTCCGCGGCGAAACCGATTTTCGTTCGAGTGGTCAAGTCGATTGCATCATCGAAGCGGTTTCTATGAAACGCAATTGCAGATCTAATGGTGATCGCAGGCAGCGTGTCAAAGGACGACAGGGTTTCGTCTGCTTCATTGAATTTGAAGATATAGTCGCCCGGCGCAAGGTTGGAATCGCGAGCGCCATCCTTCGCCAATACGCCGTACAAGTATTGGCTTATCCCATGTTGATACATACGAGCAGACGACAGCTTTCGGGTTTTATCAATGAACGTGTTAATCGCTTGAATACTCAATGGACCGTCAATCGCGATTTGTCGATATATTTCCTCTACAATCCGTATCTCTGACGGTTCCGCGACAAGATAGTTAAGTTGATGCGATCGAACTACGCCGTCATTTTCGATTTCGATATCTATCGTCTTATTTCGAAAGCGCGACAACACATCCTGGACGTTTAAGATTGAGATCGGGCTTCCATTTATACGGCAGGCGGTTACATTCCTTACATCAATATCTTCGGGTTGTATCTCCTTAGAGACGAGCAGAGGTCGTCCATCCAGAGTTTTGCCTCGAATCGAGATGGACGGCGAGTTTGTCGGATGATGAGAAAACCGATGATCATAGAGTTCGCGACGTGAATTGAAACGGGCATTGCATGTCTCGCACCTCACCTGAACCGGCTTGATCGGTGGAAGTTCGAAAGGCCCGAATTCAAACTCTTCATGGTGTTCCCGATAACCGGTTTGCCACATTCCCATCGCATTAATTCCTATACTTTTCGTTTTTTCGTGTGTCCGATTTCCGGAACTGTACGACCGCCGGGTGTCCATGAGCGCCCATCGAATCCAGCCCGGCTGTTTGCCCCCCACCCCGTTTGCCCGTTCATCCCCACGCACGTCTGGGCATGATTACCGGCGCCGAAATTGTTTTTGTGCTCCGCAGCGTCATCGTGCGCGTCCAGTGACTCGCCCACCTCGCGCTGTAGTCTCGGAATGCTGTCGTCCCACGCACGGACCGGGGACGCCTCGGCGTTTGGTAAGAAGTCCTGCAGCCGGCCGCGCACGACGCGGGGCTCGGCCACCCGGAAAGTGGGAAAGTCCGAGCTCCAGCCGAAGGGGGCTTTACTCATCGCCGTGGCTCATGGTGCAGGCTTACCAGTAGGCTGTTGCCGCTCGCTCTCGGCTAGGAGCGCGGTGCTGCAACGGTTGACCAAGGCGTCGGTGTAGGAATTCATCTGTTTATCGTCTTTCATCCCCGCGACGCGGAGCTGAGTCTTCACCCGAGCACGGAATGCGGGTTCGCCGAGGTATTCGGTAGGCGGTGGGAAGCCGTTCTTCGCAAATGCAGAGGTCATCACGAACGCGGTCGCATCGATCGCGATACAACTGAACTGGAAGGTCGAGCCAGCACGGGTGTAGCAATCCTTGATGTCCACGGTGGCTCCAGCCATACCGGTCGATCTGTAGGCGGACAGGAATCGGGCTGCGGCCGCCGTATAGGCGAGGTCCGACGGATCGGCGGCTGACTTGGATCCGACAGGGTACGCGGCCGAACTCGTCAACAGAAGCATCAAACAGGCAAGCCATTGCCAGCTCGCAAGCTGGTTCCTGAGCGGGTAAACGGGGGGAGTCACAGGCATGGGTACCCTCGGGTAGCGTCCCAGTCTAGGACTATCACGAGTCGGGCTCAAATGTTGAGCCCGACCTATTCGATCAGCGGCAAATCCTGTCTAGACGACGGTGCCGGTGACTTTATTGGGTGCCGAAAACTATATTTTTCCGCCCTCTTTTCGGGGTCAGTAGGCGGGGCATACACTCGGTCGGCATATGGATCCGGAGATCGAAAAGGACATCGCGTTGGTCGCCGGGGTGTTGGCGCTCGACGCACGGGCGACCCGCGAGCTGCTGCAGAAGGCGGAAGTCGCGGCGGGCCTCGTCGCCCGCAAGCTACGCTCGGCTGCCGATCGGGACGAGTTCGTCAACCGGGCGCGGGTGCATCTTTGGGACGGCGATTGGCGGCGGCTGCGGGCCTGGCGCAAACAGGTTCCGCTGTCGCATTACTTCGCTAGCGTCTTCGCGAACCTGCGGACCGACTTCCTGCGGGAACGCGGCCGGAACGACCTCGAGTCCGGGCACTTCGGCCCGGGGGATGACGGAACCGCCTTCCCGGATCAGACGGTCGACCCAACCGACGGGTCCGATGTGGAGCAGGTCACGGAGTGCCTCGGAAGGGGCTTGGGCCTCTTGACCCCCAAGCAGCGCCGCTGTCTCGAGCTGCGGTTCGTCCAGGGCCTCTCGTATCAGCAGATGGCTGCCGATCTCGCCGTCAGCATCGGGACGGTGGGCACCAACCTGCTCGATGCGCAGAAGGCACTGCTTCGTCGGATGACAGGCGTCTGTGGCGAGTTGCTCGCGGGGATACTCGCGACCACCCGAGGAGACCGCTGATGGATCCGAAGGCGCCCCGTCCACCGCTCTCTCCGGAGGAGTTGATCGCCCTGCGTGACGGCGAACTCTCCTCATCAGAGATCGGCGACGCCTTGGTCGGCGACTTCGCCGCACAGCGGCAGTTGTTGGAGTCTCGGCTGCTGTCGCTGGCGCTCTCGTTGGCGGGCGGCGCGAAGCAGCCTAGGGCCTCGCAGGCCAGTCTGCTGGAGGATGCGGGAGCCGAGCGAACCGCTTTCGACACCGACCGATTGGTCCGATACATCTCCGGCGTGATGGAACAGGATGAGGCGCTGGCGTTCGAGAGGACGCTCCGCGGTGATCCACGGGCATTTGCGAAGCTGATCGAGGTCAAGGACGCGTTCTTCGGCCAGGCGCGGGCTTTGGCGAAAGTGGAGCCGCGGCCGACGCCGCTCGTTGACCGGGAAACGATCGGCACCTTGAGCGTGCGCATCGTGGGCAGCGATACGCGGCTTACCCTTTCACGCAAGGGTGTCGAGGTCAGAGCGTTAAGATCTCTCAAGGCTGCGGCACAGGCGAAGCTCGATCGTGAGCGTAGGCGCGAAGACGAGGCGCTCGAGAAGTTGGTCGTCGCGGTATCCGTGCTGCAGGACGAAATCAGTCGTCTGACCAAAGAGTTGCGTGCGCTGATGATGCAGAGCCGAGGGCGTTCCGGCTCCGATATCCGTTACGGCATAGCGCAGGTTACGGCACTGTTGATGGAGCAGTCGGAGACACTTCAGGACCTCACACGCCAACTGAATAGCGCGTCGGTCATGGCGAGCAAGCGTACGCCCAAGGAACTGATGCTGATGGACATGGGAGAACCCATCGACACCAACTTCGCGAGCCTCGTCATCGTCGGCATCCAGTTCGAGTTCCTGGCGGGCCACCGCGGCCCCGGTGAACTGGCAGCAACGGTGCGTCCGGTCGACAAGGACCGTCATCCATTCGGGCTCACTTGGGTCGTGCCGGGCGTCACCTTCGAGGTGCTGCAGCCCGGCCCCCAAATCCATGAGCTCGGGCGCGTACGGGACGGGTCGCTACTGCTCATCGACGAGGGATACGGTCCGACACAGGCGCTACAGGTCGAGGTAGAGGAAGTCGACGAAGATTTTTTCTGACGGGCACCCCATAAACTCCGTCCGCGCTCCGTCTAGGGGGTATCAGCCACCCGAAAACGGAGACTCCCATGCCCACCCAATACCTCGACCTCGGCAGCCTGCTCTTCAGGCCGCCGCAGACGGCCGGTAGCCTGACGGTTGTCCCCCTCGTCCGCCCGGGCTCGCCCTCCCCGGCCTACGAGATCCTCGGCAAGGCGCTCGCGAACCGCAGCGTCGAGATCACCGAGATCTCGGAGGGCGGCAGTGTCCCGGAGCTGCTGTTCCGTAACGGCGGCGCGAAGCCGGTGCTGCTGCTCGACGGCGAGGAGCTCGTGGGCGCGAAGCAGAACCGCGTCCTCAACCTGACCGTGCTGGCGCCGGCCAAGGCGGACATCCGCATCCCGGTGTCCTGCATCGAGCAGGGCCGCTGGCACTGGCGGTCCCGGCACTTCGAGGCCGCGAACCGCACCCTCTACGCCTCGGCGCGCCGAGAGAAGATGGCGGCGGTCAGCCGCTCGATGCGGCAGGAGCGCAGCCACCGCTCCGACCAGTCGGCGCTTTGGGACTCCATCGCCGTCAAGGCCGGGCGGTTCGGGGTGCACTCCGCGACGGGTGCAGCCTCGGACATCTACGAGGATCGCATGACCGTCCTCGACCGCATGGTGCGGGACATCCACCCCCTGCCCGACCAGGTGGGTGCCGCGTTCGCGGTCGGCGGCCAACTGATCGGCGCCGAGATCTTCGACTCCGCACAGACCTTCAGGGACCTACTGCCGAAGCTCATCCGCAGCTACGGCCTCGACGCGATCGACTGGGAGTACCCGGTGCCGACGGACAAGGCGCCGGACCCCGTGGATGTCGAGGGGCTGCTGAAGCGCCTCGAGGGACTGCCAGCGTTCACCCGCAGCGGGCTCGGCCTCGGCGAGGACCTGCGCTTCGAGGACGACGGCGTGGTCGGTGCGGCGCTGGCCCACGAGGGGCGGCTCGTGCACCTGAGCGTATTCACGAAGGACAACGCGCGCGAGCGGGTCCTCTACTGACCCGCTACAGACCCCGTCACCGGCTCAATAATTGAGCCAGTGACGGGGATACACTCGGGACCCAATGCCCGGCCGGAGGATCCGATGATCAACCTGCCTGATTGCACCATCTCACCCACTCATGCACGCGGGCTGCGTCGGCAGCACGACCGCTGGGTCGCGCACAAGTTCGCGATCTGGAACCCGCCCGGTATGCCCCGCAGGTTCGGACCGAGAGTCCGTGCCGAGGAGGCCGAGTTGCGCGCCCTGTTCGGCGCCGACCATGTGCTGCACGCGGATCTTGGGAAAAAAGAGACCCACCTTTTCTTCGTGGACCGCGACGAGCACGACCTCTATCGCCTGCATGTGACCATACTGAAGCGTTGCCCCGACAGAGTGAGCGGTCGACGCGGGCGACTGCCCGTCGCAGCGACCGCCCATGCCTACGAACGCACGATCCAAGGCTTCGCCCGGGCCGGATACGGCCTGGTCGATGTCCTGCACAGCGTGATGCTTACTCTGTTCCGGGATGTTGGTTACGAGCGTGCGCCGACAGCGCCAGAGGAAGAACAAGACGTCTGGAAGCGCGCTGGCAACGCGCGGGTCTGGCTGCCGCAGGGTCTGGCCATCGTCGTCGTCCCCGAACGGGGCGAGGCCGTGGTCCGTACCGTCATCGCCGCCGACGGGCTGATCGGCAAGAACCGCCAGTTTTGGGAGGCGATGGGCAAGAGCGGGAGCAAGGTGTCGTTCCAGCGGGCGGCGATGAAGCCTACGGAGTCCCACTGATATGACCACGACCTATCCCCTGCGTTTCGAGACGGGGCATCTTTTCGTCGAGCTCGACGGCGGCAAATGGCTGATCGACACCGGGGCACCGAACACCTTCGGTGCTCAGGCGTTCGTCATCAATGGCCAGAGGGTCGAACCTTCGACGGGCGACAGGGGCCTCAACGCCGAGACGCTATCGCAGTATGTGCAAGTGCCCTGCGCCGGGCTGATCGGGGCTGACGTCCTGAACCGCTTCGACCACCTGTTCGATATGGCTGCGAAGACGCTCACCGTATCCACCGAGACGCTGTCCCATCGCGGCACCGTCACCGGTCTCGAGTTCTTCATGGGGATCCCCATCGTCACCGCCTGGATCGGCGGTCGCGACCACCGGATGTTCTTCGCCACCGGTGCCCAGCTGTCCTACCTCGAGGACGATGCTCTGGCCGGCTTCCCGGCGGCAGGGAATTTCGAGGACTTCTACCCCGGCATCGGTCCGTTCCGCGTCGAAACCCACCGTGTGGGCATGACTGTCGGCGGAATCCAGATCTCGCTGCGCACCGGCGCGCTCCCCGGGGCGCTCGGCACGGCGCTGATGATGGCGCGTACCACCGGAATCATCTCCAATGCCGTCCTTGAAGACCGGGTGGTCGGCTACTTCCCGCGACGGGGCAGTTGGTTCTGTGACCGCACAGGTATGACAACTTGTCATACGCGCGCAGCGCTCTCCGGCATCTGTTCAACACCATCTGTTGAACAGCACCTGAACAGTTCTTAAGCGGTCCAGCAATGGTCGACATGGCGACGGCCGCTCAGAACAGCCCCCTGTTCCATCTGTTCAACAGATGTCTAACAGGGGGTCAACAACTGTTCACTCCAACCCCTCGTAATTCACATACATGCCGTGGCCGCGCCAGAGCGGGTGCGGTGGGGCGTCGGGCCGGTCGAAGTCCTGATCGGCGCTGACCAACGCCACCGAGGCGAAGTGGCCGACCTTGCTGACCCGGGCGGTGTTGGCGACGATGGCCGCCCAGTGCGCGGGGCGTTCGGCGCGGATCGCGGGGAACATCACCGTGCGGACGACCACCCACTCGAGGCCGCCCGACTTGCCCACGAACCAGATGGCGGGATCGATCTCGGGGTTGCCTTGCCAGGAGTCCAACTGGAAGCCGCTCTTGGCAAGGTCGTCACGGACCGCTTGGACCGCGATGTCCTGCCGCTCCCACGCGGTCATCTCGATCTTTTCGTCGGTGACGAGGGCGACAGGGTCCACCGGCTGACCGGTGTGCTCGTCGAGTAGACCCCAGCCCGGCCGATCGGGCGACCACTTGCCGGTCCACGAGCGCTTCATCGGCATGACGCACGCGATCCCGTTCGCTTTTCCGGCTGCCGTGATGGCGCCGCGGGGATTGCCGGGGCCCGTCACCTTCCTGTCCACATCGACGATGTGCACGAAGAACAGCTGGTTGCCCAGACGGAACGACAGATGCTCGAGCCAGGGCGGATACGGATGCGCGCGGAGCCAGCTCTTGATCCCACCGTCGACCTGCCGATCGAGGTGTTCGCCCGCCGCCGCCCAACAGGCGTGAAAGGCGGGGGTCATCTGGTGCATTTCTATCTGGTACATGGATGGGATGTTGCGTCGCGAGGGGTGCAGGAAATGAGCCCACTAACGAGTACCTGATGCTGCTCTTTTTCCGGAATCATTCCGGAAAAACTCGTCAAGAGATGGACAAGGATGGCTTACTAGTATCGGACACACGCCTTACGAAGCACATTTTCACGATGAAAGTCCAAATGCTCCCGCTGCCCCTGGGAAAACACTCCGACATCCACCCGGCTGTCCGGATCCACCCCCATCCGCCTCAGCGATACCGGATCCGCCACCGGCGACACTATGAGTCGTCCGGTGTCCTCGAAAGATATAAAGCCTTTGTCGAAGAGATGGTCGACGGTCGGTGTTAGTAGCAAGCCATTCTCGCCGTCTAGTCGTTCGTCGTTGTTGCTGTCGCGCCAAGGTCGGATATGGCCCGCGATCAGATGCTCCATCCGCTCGACTTTGGTGATCCGGCAGGCGCGCTCGATTGAGCGCACGTTGTCTCGGAATCTGCCCTGCCCGCGGCGCGCCATGACGAGTGCGGCTTTCTCGGTCTCACGAATGTCGGTGCTTGTGGTGATCTCGACTTCTACCCGTCTCTCCCACTCCTCGATGTCTTGCTCCGGCGCTGGCGTATCGCGTTCAAGCTTGTTCACTTCGCGTCCCACATCGGCCACACGACTTGCCTCTGCGCCGATGAGGGTAACGAGCGTCGATGCCAAGGCGGGGTTAATCAGCGTCAGATACACGCCTTGGAGCCCGTTACCGTCCGTCGTCAGCGGGGCGTAATGGGGCGGCAGATGCGGTCGCAGCCTAGCGATATGGTCTTTAGGCCGAATGGCGTTTGAAAGAAGCTGCCAGCTAACACTCACGCGCCATCCGATCTGGCTCCAGTTCGCCCCTGCGTTACCGAATTCCTCCGGCTTCGGGCTCTCCCGGCAATAGCCGCTCACGATGCCGAGGGCGGCGATCCGTGTGTCGCAGAATGAAAAGACGATATCGCCCGGGGCAACTTCGCGCATGAACTCATAGAACGGATTGCGATGCCCGTTCTTATTGCGCTTTGGCGACCACAGATAGCCGCCATCAATTTCCTGGCGGAAGGTCTGGTTTTGGTTTACCCACCAGTAGCGCATCAGTTACGAGGGTACCAGCCAGGACTTGGTGGTGTAGCGCGCGCGAAGATACGAGGTCATCGAGGGCACCTTACCGAAGGTGATATCACTTTGGCCACAACGCCTCCTCGATGACCTCCCACGGGATCACCTTCCGGACCGCGCATGACTTCGCCTGCAGGGACGGTACGGC
>CAYMEB010000116.1:0-14523 GCA_964389095.1 uncultured Hyphomicrobiaceae bacterium | reverse complement strand
GGCCAGTACCGAACCGGAATGCCGCCCGAGGCACTGATCAGGACGCCTGAACCGATGCTCCGCAAAGATGTCATCCGCCCATCGCCGGCAACCAAGTCCTCCTCGGACCCGAAAGAGATCGCGCGCTTCAATGCGCTTGCCGAGGAATGGCGAAAGCCCGACGGCAAGTTCAAAGTCGTCCATGGTTTCAACGCGGCCCGCGTGGATCTTCTAAAGCAGATCCTGCAACGGGCTACACCGGACGCGCCTGACCAGCCGCTCAGCGGCATGAGGGTGATAGATGTCGGATGCGCAACGGGGCTCGTCACGGAGCAACTGGCGCTGGCGGGCGCCCGGGTGGTCGCAATCGATGCGGCGGATGCGTCGATAGCTATCGCCCGGCACCACGCCAAAAGGGCGACCATCGAGATCGATTATCGTTGTGCGCTGCCCGAGGACTTGGCTGCGACAAATCACCTGTTCGATGCGGTGGTGTGCCTCGAGGTGGTCGAGCACGTCGCTGACGTGGCGCGATTCCTCAAGACGCTGGCCAAGCTGGTACGCCCTGGCGGCACGCTAGTGCTCGGCACGCTCAACCGCACGCCATTGTCCTGGTTTCTGGCGATCGTTGCTGCCGAGTATGCCTTGCGCTGGCTGCCGCGAGGGACCCATGACTGGTCGCGGTTTGTGAAGCCCGAAGAGACGGCGGCTTTGCTTGCACCGCTCGGATTGGCTGAGATGGATAGACACGGTGTCGTGTTTAATCCACTTAACTGGCGGTGGCAGATCAGCAGGCGCACGAGCGTCAACTATATGCAAGTCTTCCGCCGCACGGCTTGACGCCACTCGCTATTGAGCGCGTTAGCGCGGCCGGCGCATCTCATCGCGCCGCATGGGCATCGCGTCGATCGCGCCGAACAACGTGGCCGCGCTTAGTGGCGTAGACTGGCTGAGCTTCGTGCCGCCATCCTTGCCGACCAGAACCGCGCGGAAGCTGCCAGCGGCAACGCCGAAGCGCGCGCGTAACTGTGCCGCTGTCATGCCGGGCCCGGGTCCAAGCTCAGCGCTGACGGAGTTGCCCGCCACCCAGACGACAGCCACGTGTCTCTCTGAGAAACCCTTCCGATTGGCGGCAACGATCCGCCGTTGCTCGGCGAGCCCGACATCCGCGTCGGTCGCAGCAAAGACGACAACCGGCCGATACTTCCAGAGATAGCCGGACATCGCTGCGGCTGGCGCGGTGGCGTATCCAAATGCGAAGACTGCAGCGACCCACGCTACGTTCCTGGTCATTTTATGCGTCTCCTCTGTTTGTGCCCGGCGGCAAGCGACAGACGTATCGCGCCGCGGGCCGAAAGGGCGTCGACCTCGGCGCCTCGTTGGGTGACCAGGATCTCACCGCCCGCGGCCAGGCTCGCAGCGACGCGGCGAACCTCTGGCATCAGCGATCGCCACGCCGTCTCATCCCCAACGAGTGCGCGAGCGACCTCCGACGGACAGATTGTCTTGCCGCTGCCTCGCTCGCCGCACAGCTTCAAGATGGTCGTAGCCACAACCTTGTCGTCGATACCGGCTCCAACGTTTGGCCGTTGCCCGCGTTTGCCATCGAGGTCAGCGAGGAACGCCTCGGCACTGGCGAGCGTCAGATGCCGTCGTTCGTCGGAGAGCCGGTCCCAGGTCCGGTACATCTGTGCCATCCGCGGGTTGGCGGCGAGCTTGTCGCGATGGCGTGCCAGAAACGCCCAATAGAGCGGATTGAACGGACAGGCGTCCGGACCATGCGGCTTGCCGACGTCGTAGCGGCAGACCTTGCAGTGGTTCGACATGCGGTTGATATAGGCGCCAGAGGCGACGTAGGGCTTTGATGCGAGCAGCCCGCCATCGGCAAATTGGCTCATGCCCAGTGTATTTGGCAGCTCAACCCACTCGAAGGCGTCGGCATAGACGATCAGATACCACTCGTGCAGCTCCTGTGGTGAAACGCCTGCCAGGAGCGCGAAGTTTCCTGTCAGCATCAGCCGCTGGATGTGGTGCGCGTAGGCCTCTCGCTTGGTCTGCCCGATCGCCGCCGCGAGGCACGCCATGCCGGTCGCGCCGGTCCAGTAGAATTCGGGAACCGGCCGCCCATGCCCAAAGTGGTTCTGCGCAACATAGTCCGGCATCTTCAGCCAGTAGATGCCGCGCACATACTCCCGCCAGCCGATGATCTGGCGGATATAGCCTTCTGCTGCATTGAGCGGGACACGGCCGGCTCGCCATGCCGCCTCCACGCGATGGCAAACGTCACGGGCATCAAGCAGGCCCACATTGAGGTAAACCGAAAGGACCGAGTGATAGAGAAACGCTTCGCCCTCCAACATCGCGTCCTGGAAGTCGCCGAAGTACGGCAGCGTCGTATCGATGAAGTGTGTGAGTGCCTGCTCGGCCTCGCGGCGTGTCGTGCCAAACCAGAAGGGCTCGAGATCGCCAAAATGATCGGCGAACCGCGCAGCTACAAGGCTCAGCACGTCATTCGTTACATCGTCCGGCTCGAACCTGAGCGGTCGCGGCATCAACAGGTCAGGCTTGGCAGCTTTGCGGTTGTCGTGATCGAAGTTCCATTGACCGCCGGCCGGCACCTCGCCCTCCATCAACAAGCCGGTTTTGCGGCGCATCTCACGGTAGAAGTATTCCATCCGCAATTGCTTGCGGCCCTTGGCCCACGCCTGGAACTCGGCACCCGAGCAGACGAAGCGATCGTCCTCGAGAATGTCGACAGGCAGACCGAAGCCGACGGACCAACGCTGCATGGCATCCAGCAAGCGCCATTCTCCCGGCGCTGTCACCACGATGCGGCTCGGATTATGTCGCGAGAGAGCGCAGGCGATCTCGGTTGCGAAGCTGCCAGAATCGCCGGTTTCCTCTAGCGTGCGATAGGCAACGGTCCAGCCGGCAACCCTTAGCTCCTCGGCGAAGTGACGCATGGCGGAGAAGATGAATGCGATCTTCTTCTTATGATGGCGGACGTAAGTGGCTTCGTCCCAAACCTCGCATAGCAGCACGACATCGCAGCTCTTGTCCGCCTGCCGCAGCGCCGCGATGGCGGGCGTGAGCTGATCACCGAGCACCAGAATCAGATGGCGAGTCATGATCCACCTGCCTCGCTCTGTGAGCGTGCGCGCCGGCATCGTTCCGAACAGTAGCGGACACTAGGCCAATCTCGCGCCCACTTCCGGCGCCATGTGAACGGCCGATTGCAGGCCGCGCAAACCTTTTGCGGCAGGTCCGCCTTCTTGCGACCGCGCGAGAGCTTGTCTGCCGAAAGCCGCGTCATAGATCGAGCTTCAGCTGTGCGGCATCCCCGGGAGACCTGGCTTTGCCGCGCCGCGGCTGGCCGGTCATCGGCATTCCGCTCTTGCGACTGCCGTGCTTCGCCTGAATCGCATTCGAGGCATCGCGGAACCCGGCGGCACGGCGTGCGCCATAGACCCGAACTTTGGCTGCGGCAGTCGTGGTCGCAAGATCGACGATCGGCGCCGGATAGCACTCACCGATTACGTCGCGTGCATCGGGCCAGGTCCACGGCTCTTGAAGATGATCCGCGGGCACCTCGGCAAGCTCGGGTACCCAGCGGCGCACAAAGACGCCATCGGGATCCTGGTCGTGACCTTGCTTGACCGGATTGTAGAGCCGGATCGTGTTGATACCGGTGGTGCCCGACTGCATCTGCATTTGCGGCCAGTGGATGCCCGGCTCGTAGTCCGTGAAGAGACGGGCCAGCACGAGGCCAATCTCCTGCCAGGGCAGCCAGAGATTATAGCTCGCGAAGGACACGAGCATCGCGCGCATACGGAAGTTGATCCAGCCGGTTGTTTGCAGCGAGCGCATGCAGGCATCAACGAAGGGAAATCCGGTCTGGCCATGCGCCCAGGCGTCGAGCAGCTCGGCCTTGCCGGGACGCGGCCGCAGTCCTCGTGCGGCCGGATGCAACTCCGATGCCTCAATCGACGGCTCGCTCTCGAGCTTCTGCATGAAGTGGCAGTGCCAGTGGAGCCGTCCCGAGAACGAGACGAGAGACGCGCGCCAGTCCCTCGCATCAGCGCACGTATCTCCGCGCAGCTCCCGCTGACGTGCCCACGTAGCCTGCGCGACCTCACGCATCGACACCGCGCCCCATGCGAGATACGGCGACATCCGGGAGCAGGCCTCGGCACCGCCGAGGGGGCTCGACATGGCCCGGCGATAGGGTTTACCTCGCTCATCGAGGAAGCTTGCGAGCGTCGCCAGCGCGGCGAGCCGTCCGCCCGTCTGTCGCGCGGTGCAGCCATCGAAGGACAGCCCCATCATCTGTGGCGCTGGCAGGGTCTCTTGTCCAATACCCAGGACAGCCTCGATCCCAGGCGGCTCGGGCGTCAACGGCTTTGCCATGAAGCGATCCCAACGCTTCGCCCAGCCATCGCGGCTCTTGAGACGACGCACGACTCCGGTCTGCGGCACCTCGTGCCAGATGACGCTATGGGCGCGGCACCAGGCTCCGACCTCGATGTCGCGCCGATAGGTCCAGGCGTTGCCTGTCTCCTCGTGCGACCAAAGGGTCGCGAACCTAAACCGTTTATGGAGCTCTGTAAGCACGTCGGCGACGCGGCCGACCCGCACGACCAGCGGCGCACCGAGGCGGGCGAGTGCGCCATCAAGCTCTGAAGCGCATTCGCGCATGAAGGCATACTGGCGGTGCGACGCATCAGGTTCTGCCCAAAGCTCCGGCTCGATCACCAGCAGCGGAATAACGGGGCCGTGCGCTGCAGCCTCCACCAGAGGCCGATGGTCCACCGTGCGCAGGTCACGCTTGAACCAGACCAAACTCGGCGTTGGGCGTTGCATCAAAGACCGTTCTCTCACTCGATTGCGCGCGGCAACCCACGTCGGTCGATCAGGACATCGCGCATAGGCCGTCACTGATCCGAGCTTGGTTGTCCAAACGTTCTACGAGTAACCCACGCCCCGAGATCACCTAATGTCCGGGTGCATCAGCGCAGGAGCGCCGTAGCAATCGTGAGCGAGCTTCAATCGTTCGGACGCCCGGTGACCGCCCTCGTCGTCGGATCGAGCGGCGCAATCGGCCAAGCCCTCGTCGAGCAGCTTGTTACTATCCCCCAAGTGCAACGGATCGTAGCGTGCGCCCGTGTGCCGCAGCCGCACGCGAGCGCCAAGGTAACCACCTGCAAGATTGATATCCTGGACGAGGGCAGCATCGTGGCAGCCCTCGCCGATGCACCAACCGTCGATCTCGCGATCGTCGCGACCGGACGGCTGCATGTTCCAGGGGGACTACAGCCCGAGAAGTCGTTTCGTGCGCTGGACACAAGTGGGCTTCTCGAGAGTTTCGCGATTAACGCGGTCGGTCCGGCGCTCGTCGCCAAGCATGCGCTCCCGCTTCTGCCGCGGCAAGGCAAGTCGGTCTTTGCTGCACTTTCAGCGCGGGTCGGCAGCATCTCCGATAACCGTCTCGGAGGCTGGTACGGCTACCGCGCATCGAAAGCCGCGCTCAATCAGCTCATTCGCACGCTCAGCATCGAGCTTGGCCGCCAGCGCCGGGAGGCCATCTGTGTGGGGCTGCATCCGGGCACGGTAGAGAGCCCCCTGTCGAGGCCGTTCCAGTCAGGCGTCGAAACTGGAAAGCTGTTTACGCCCGAGTTCACGGCCGGGCGCCTGCTCTCGGTCATCGATGAGCTCGAAGCATCGGCGACGGGCCAGCTCATTGCCTGGGATGGAAGCGTCATCCAACCCTGATCGACGGGGTTGACCGACGGGACGGCGCGCTTGCTCACTCCGCCAGTGCCAACGATCCAGTAGCGTTCGTTCGTCGAGCCCAAGCAACGAGCGGCTAACCAGTCGTTGCGTCATTGTGTCTGGCGACTGTTAGTTTCGCGATCCGCCAGCTACCGCCCGCGTATTGGAATATGCGTGAGCGTCCCCCGCGCTCCGCTGTGATGCCGGGCGGCAAGGTCCCCCTCTCTCTGCCGCCCGGCGTCGTTGTTTCAACCAAGCCCACTCCGCTGCTTTAGTCGCGATCGGCCGCAAGCACTATTCTGCATTCCACGCATGGACACACACCCCGCAAACGAGCGTTCGCTTTTGATCGTTGATGACGATGAGTTATTCCGCAGGAGACTCGCCGGCGCCATGGAACAACTTGGCTTCGAAGTTCGTTGTGCCGCGTCGGTTGCCGAAGCGTTGGCGCTTTCGAGGGCGCAGCCGCCGGCCTTCTCAATTGTTGATCTCCGATTGCAAGACGGTAGCGGTCTCGACCTGATCGAAGAACTGGTCCGGTTGAGGGGAGACAATCGGTCGGTTGTTCTGTCGCGCTATGGAGACATCCCGTCGGTCGTGACCGCCGTTAAGCTCGGAGCCGTTGATTTTTTGGCGAAACCAGCAGATGCGGCAGAACTGGCCGATGCACTTCTGGCACCTCGAGAGGGTCGGCCGCCGCCGGAAAATCCAATCAATGCCGACAAAGCCACGCTCGAACACATCGAGGCAACTTTTGCTGAGTGCAAAAACAATCTCTCCGAAACCGCTCGGCGCCTGAGCATGCATCGTCGAACCCTGCAGCGGATCTTGAAGCGGTCCGGCGCAGGCTAACGGCTGGCTGGAAACTCAGGCACGGCGGTTGCGAGCCCCAAAGTGATTTTTTTGATCGAGCCGCAGAAAAACGACTGACCTGAGCGCTGTGGCCGGGCCCGAGCTCTTATCGATGGACCTGAAGCGCGGCTCAATTGCTCAAGTAGTTCGTCGGCTTAGAAAGCGTGGTATGCTTGAGGGCCGGTTCGCCCTCGAAAGCGGACGCTAAGGAACCTAGTCCACTCGCCACAACCGCGGTCGGTATTGTTGAGGGTTCCGGATGCCGGCCCCGACGATGACGGTGCCACGAGCACCGGGGCCGGCGTACGGAAGCCTCAACATCATCGACCGAGCGGTCGCTTAAGCACCAAGAGCAGAAGCTTGCCGGCTCACGCTGTGCAGATTTTGACGAGCACCGCCGGGCGCAGTGTCTAGATCACCTGAACGTAAGAGTTTCCTACGCCTAAAGATTGACTATTGCCGATTTGCACCATGTGGCAACTCTTTGCCGGCCGCTGGCTCTCACGTTATGATGTGTCTACCTGAGGCGGCTCGCATGGACTGACGCCTGTGGATCGGACCTCGGAAGGCCGCCCATTCACTCGTGAGGGAGAGCTGAGACCATGCCGAAAGCTGATGTGCTGCGTACTATCGCTCTGGTCGCTGCGGGTTTGACGAGCGCTGTCGCCTCGGCGCACCTCTCGACTGCGAACGCTCAGCAGGGCGACGAGGTGGTGATCACGATCACCAGCGTGAAAGCCGTCGACAAGGAGGATATCTTCGGACGCGCGGACTTCTACGCCAAGATCACGCTCGCGGGCGACACGATCACGACGCCGTTCGTACGCCAGGCCGACAGCATCCGGCCCAACTGGATGTTGTCCAAGCGCGTGCCGCGAGGCACCCATGACATCAAGATCGAGTTGCTCGACAAAGACCCGCTCAAGCCCGACGATAAGATCGACATCAATCGCGTCGGCAACAAGAGGGACCTCGATTTCAAGATCAATACCGGCAATTGCCGGGTCATTGGATTTGCCGATCCCTACAAGTGCGGCGACAACATCGTGCGCGCAGGCAAGGAGCGGAAGAAGGCGGAGATCGAGTTCAACGTCATCGTGAAGCGCTGAGACTCAGTCGCCATGCCGCGTGTCAGGCACAGCCTGGCAGCGGCGGGGCCTCTGGACTGCCTGCGTGGCGATGCATGCCTCGTTGCGGGCTCTCGCGGTTTTTGCGACAATCGAGCCGCTTCCCCTTCGCCGGGCTACGACGCCTCGCAGGACGCAACGAGGCGGCGTGCCCGGCGCGCAGCCGCCTCTGCATCGATTCGCTACAGGAGTGCTCTTGCCCGTCACCTCGCCTGATCATTGGTTCTTGGAGACCTCGCAGACGCGGCGCTCGCCCGCGTATACGCGCGGGAACACGGTGACGCCGTTCGTCGACGGTATGGGCTACATGGCCGACCTCCAGAAGGTTCTCGGCTCATGTGACGATCATGTGTTGCTGTCCGGTTGGCGGATGACGAGCGAGCAGCGGCTCAGCCCGCGCCTCGTCGAAGGCCGTATCGAAGGCGAGACATTGATCGACGCCGTGGCTTCGGCGGGCAAGCGTGGGTGCTCGATCAAGGCCCTGTTGTTCAATGTTCCCGGCACCGAGGCACCCGGGCCCTTCCGCATGTGGCATGCAGAAGACAACTTCGCGTTCGCTCGAGCCGTGAAGAGTGCAGGCGGCGAGGTGGTGCTCGACAGCCGGCTGCCGGCCGTCCCGGCATCGGCGCATCATCAGAAGTTCATCGTCGCCACCTCGAAGGACGCCACACGAGACGTCGCCTATCTCGGCGGCATCGACGTCTGCCTCGATCGCTGGGACAGGCCTGCGCACGACGCGGCAGCCGAGCGCCAGTGCGATTACCTGCGTGTCGCAGGCCTGGAGACGCACACGCTGAGCCAGCCGGGCTGGCACGATCTACAGGCCAAGGTTCAAGGACCGGCCGTGAGCCAGATCTGGGCGGCCTTCCAAGAGCGCTGGAACGATCCCCGCCCTGCCAACCACAACGCCCATCTGCGCGATTTTCGCTCCGGATCGAAGCTTGGATCAGCGCCGGAATGTCCGGCCGCGGGCACGAAGGCGGTGCAGGTCAACCAGACCCTAGCTCCTGAAGCTTTCCCCTTCGCTGGCGCCGAAGGCGAGCTCACCGTGCGCTCGGCCCACGAGCGGGCGATCGACCGCGCGGAGAAGTTCATCTACGTGGAGGATCAGTACGTTTGGCCGTGCTCGCTGGTGGACCGCCTGGAGAGGGCCTTGGAGCGCGGCGTCCACATCCTGCTCGTGGTCGCGCGAGACTACGACGCCCCGGGCCTCGCGCCGATCGCCAAGCGCCTGCGCCATCAAGTCGTAGATCGCCTGCGCCGGGCCGGTTCTGGCCGATTCCAGATCTTCCATCTCGAGCGCGATGACGGGAAGCAGATCTACGTCCACTCCAAGGTGATGATCGTCGACGACTGCTATGCCTCGATCGGGTCGGCGAACTTCAACGCCCGCAGCCTCACCAACGATACCGAGCTCCAGATCGGGATCGTCGACGAGGATCTGGTCGAGGCTCCGTTCGCGGGCCAGCCGGAGCGCGTGTGCCGGTTCGCGCACGAGCTGCGTTGTGCTCTGTGGGCCGAGCACCTGGAGCTCGGTCTCGACAAGGTGCGCGATCCGATGCTCGCGCTCGAAACCTTGTGGCCTAACGCGCCGGTCGCACCGAGCGTGCGGGCGCGCAAGCATGACGCCTCTTTGGTCGCGCTCGCGCTCGACCCGATAGCAGAGCACCTGACGACCGTGATCTCGGAAGGCATGGCACATATCCCACTCGTGCAGCTGCCGAACGGCGTCACCCATCGCAGCATCGTCAAGCTGGCAGTGGATACCGCGTTGCGCGGCCCACAGGGCGCACTGCTGCTCAAGGCCGCGGAGGAACTGCTCAATCCCGACGTTGCGCCGGCCGTCGCCCAGCTCTGGAGTTCAATTGCCCCCGCCCTGCTTCCGACCGCAAGCACCGCAGCACAGGGCAATCCTCTTGGAGACCAGATCGTTCGCAAGCTCAAGTCGAAAGAGCTGCCGCAGATGGTCGACTGGTTCGACCCCGGCCTGCTGGTCAGAATCGGCATTCGCGATCTCATCTCGGGAACCATCGGCCAGTATGCCGACCAGCGTCTGATGCAGGCAGCGTCCGATCACGTCGCCTCCGAGCAAGATCTCGTCGCCCGCTATGACTACAGCGACCCTTATGATCCGCGGCCCGGTAAGCGCCTAGAAATGGACGAGCAGGGGCGTGTCTGGGTGGACTATGTCGCCGATCTCGGGGATGGATTCGAGGCGACGTATGCCGTTGCGCACTTGATGGGCAAGCCGCGGCTCGACGTCGCGGGCAGCTACCGCAAGGCGCCGAGCCGCTCGCTCCCCGCTGGCCAGATCCTCATCATGGGTGGAGATCAAGCCTATCCGCAGGCGACACAGCAGGAGTACCAGGCGCGACTGATCGATCCCTATGACTGGGCGTTCACGACCGATCGGCCGAGGCGCAAGCTGTTCGCGATACCGGGCAACCACGACTGGTACGACGGCCTCAACGCATTCACCAGTCTGTTCACATCGGCGCGCGACCGCATCACGGGCGGCATCGGCAAGCAGCTGGGTGCCTGGCGATGCCAGCAGCACCGCAGCTACTGGGCGCTCAAGCTACCTTACGACTGGTGGATCTGGGGCCCCGACATTCAGCTTGAAGGCAATCTGGACGATCCGCAGCGCGACTACTTCGACATCGTCAGCGACAGCACGCGTCCCGGCGACAAAATTATCATCTGCCTCGCCGAGCCGAGCTGGCATCACGAGAATTATGACAACCTGCACGAGATCAGCATGCTGGCGCGCAAAAAGGGCGCCAAGATCTGCGCCGTGCTGGCCGGCGACTGGCATCACTACAGCCGGTACACGAACTCCAAGCTCGGCGTGCAGTTCATCACCTGCGGGGGCGGAGGCGCCTTCGCGCACGCCACCCACCAATTGAAGGATCGTCTGGATCTCGAATGGGCCGAGGTGACCGCGAATGCAACCCGGCAAGCGGACCCGGCCGACCCTCTCGCGTTCAATCGGATGGAGCAGGGCATTGTGAAGGCGGGAGACCACGTCGACTACGGCATGAAGGACTACTCTTTGGACGTGGCGGCGACGCAGGCCGCTGACGTGAGCCCCGGCGGCGCGTCCCGGAGTGGGCAGAAGGGGAGCTTCAATCTCGCCAGCTATAGCCACCACACGCGTCGGATCTATCCGTCGAAGGGTCTGAGCCGGCTGCTCTCCCTGAAGAACCTGGCGCTACCTTTCCGCAATACGCGGTTCGCCCTGCTCGTAGGCGCGATCTACTTCCTCTACGCTTGGATCTTCCAGGTCTCGGCCCCGCCTATCGACGTGAAGGCGATCATTCCGGCAGGAAAGGTGGCGCCCCAGGAAGCGCTCAGCCATGTCGCCACGGCCTTCTGGTCTGCCATCAGCCCTGAGCGCGTGCTGGCGGCGATGAAAGCGAATCCGCTGTTCTTCTTCCTGGTGATCGGCTTGTGGCTGGGGCTCGTCTCTTATGTCGAGCTCGGCAAAGGCCTTCTCAACGCGATCGGCAAGTTTGTCATCGGAAGTGCGCACTTCGTGATGCATCTGGCGGCGTTGCTGATCGTGAACCTCGTCGCTTTGCTCCCCGCGCTCCCGATCGCCGGCATGTTGATATTGCTCCTCGGCGGCAGCCTCAGCCAAGGCGGCCAGAGCATCGTCAGCGAGATCAGTTTCCTCGCCTCTTATGCTGTGATGTCGATCTTGATCGGCGGACTGGCTGGTGCGTTCATCATGGGACTCTATTGGACGGTCACCTCGGTGTGCTTCAACATGCATTGCGGTGACGCGTTCGGCGCGCTCGGAATCCGCAACTACAAGCACTTCCTGCGCATGAGCTTCGAGCCGGACCGCGTGACGATCTATCCGATTGCCATCGACAAGGTTCCAGGCCGCCGGGGATGGCGGGCGTCGACCGCCGACGAGCGTGCGAAGACTCCCTCGCAGATCGTCCCCAAGTCGCCTCTGCGCCCGCACCTTATCGAGGAGCCGATCGAGATCGATGCCGCAACCATTCGCCCATGACGGCCCAGCTTTTCGACGATTAGGGCCTCAGCCGGTGCCCTCGGAAAGTCGCCTGCATCGACTGGGACTAGACGGGCGGACGAGTAGGCTATGACACTGATCCAATTCTTCCTCGTTGCATCTGCGGCACTCTTCGTTCTGATGCCGCTCCTTGCGATGCATGGCCATGCATGCGCGCGGCGCCGATCACATCGCGACGGCAATCCCAATGGGCGCGGGGCATCGGAGATCGAGGCCACGATATTCGCGCTCTTCAGTCTCTTGATGGCCTTCACCTTCAACACCGCCTATACGCGCTATGATCAGAACAGACAGGCCGTCGTCGAGGAGGTCGATGCGATCTGGAATGCATACTTGCGCATGGATCTCCTCTCTCCGGCCGACCAGCAGCCGATCAAGGCGAGGATGCGGAGCTACGTCGAGTGGCGCATCTCGTTCTGGCGGGATCTCGCCCAGAGCAGCACTTGGACCGTGATCGCGCGGGATAGCGACGCCTCCCGCGATCTCGAGCGCGCCGCGCTGCTCAAGAAGGAGATCTGGACGATGAGCGTCGACGCCAGTCGCAGCCTGGCCACGACCAATGCACAAGAGCTCGTGTTGGACGCATTGGGACGGATGATCTCGACGAGCGCCAACCGGCTCAGCGCTCTGTTGGCCCACCCACCGCTCCACATCTATGCAGCGCTCTTTGCTCTCGCACTTGCGACAGCCTGGTTTGCAGGCCACGCGATGGTGAGCATGGATAGGATCGCCAACGGTCACGTCATCGGGTTCGCTGCAATCACGTCGGCGATGCTGTACCTCACGCTGGACTTGGAGCATCCCCGACTTGGACTGATCCGCTTGAACAGCACCGAGGCTCTACTCGGAGATCTCCTCAAGAGAATGTGAGCCGGTCACATGAGGCCCTTATCCTGGCGCGGCGGTCCGACTTGCTTACGCCCCGCCGCCTCGAACACGTGGTTCAGGTCGACCACGATCGCCCTTTCGCTTGCGCCGCGAGCTGCCGAGCGAGACCGCATCAGGTCACGATGGCATATCGCCGTATCGCGTGCAGGGGAGACAGGCTGATGATGAACTCGCTTCTGGCGGGCGCGCCACTCACGGTAGAGTTCCGCCTTCTGGTTTACTTCACGCTGGGGTTGGCCGTGATCCTGGTCGTGCCGCGGCTGTTTGAACGCATCAGCTTGCCTGGGTTGCTCGGATTGATCCTTGCTGGTGCGCTACTTGGTCCCCCGGGCGCGGGCTTGGTGAAGGCCAACGACAACATCCTTGGATTCTTCGCCGAAATCGGCAAGCTCATGCTGATGTTTCTCATCGGCCTCGAGATCAACCTCGACCAATTCAACAAAGCGCGGCTGAAGGCGATCACGTTCGGCGCGCTCACCTTCGCAGCTCCCATGGCGCTAGCCGCCCTTCTCGCGCGCCATCATGGATATTCCTGGCACTCGTCGATCCTGATCGGCTCCCTTCTGGCCTCGCACACGCTGCTCGCCTTTCCGCTGCTGGAGAAGGCCGGCCTAGCGGGTGGGCAACCGGCTGCCATCACGGTCGGTGCGACGATATTCACTGACATAGCAGCCTTGCTGACCCTGGCAATTTGCGTGTCGATTCACACGACGGGCTTCTCGGAGCGGCAAATCGCCATCCAGGTGGCCGAGCTAGCGGTGTACGTCGTCGTCGTTGTGCTGGGACTGAGCGCTGTTGCGAGGCGCTTGGTAGCGCGCTTCCGCCACTCCGACGATGCCATTCTGATCGCCGTCCTTCTCGTGATGGCGGTTGCGAGCATCGGCGCCGTGCTCATTCGTATGGAGGACATCATCGGCGCGTTCTTGGCCGGGCTGGCTGTCAACAGCTTCACGCGCTCCAGCCGTGCCCGAAACAACCTCAGGACTATCGGCGAGGCGATGTTCATCCCGGCATTCTTCTTCTCGATCGGCACGCAACTTTCGATCGGGCCTCTTGCGGCGCAGACTGCCGGCAACCCTAGTCTCGTTGTGGGGCTTCTGGTCGCTCTGTTGGTGGGAAAATTCGTCGCCGCTGCAGTCGCTGCCAGCCTTTTCGGGCACACCGGCAGCGAGAGAAACTTGATGTGGTCGCTCACTCTGCCGCAGGTGGCGGCAACTCTTGCGGCTGCATTCGTGGCGTTCGAGGTGAAGAACTCCAATGGAGCACGGCTGATCGACGAGCCCGTACTGGCCGCGGTCATTCTCCTGATGCTCGCGACAACGATTCTGGGCCCAATGCTGACACTGAGGTTCGTGCGACGACTCTCAATGCCTGCGCGATGAGCGCGGGCGGGGCAACGTAATGCGCGCGAAAGCGACCACTCGGGGCGGTCGGCTCGGACCTCAAAGAAGCATCGCCGCAGTGCCCCTAATAGCGACCGTCCTCCCGACCGCCGTTGACCCTTCAGGGTGCGATCCGGTGACAGCCGCTCTTATCCGAGCTCAACCTTGTGCGGTGCATCAGGCTCTGCACAGCATGGGTCCGCAGATGGCCCTGACCACCGTTTCGCTGCAACGCGAGGGGACGGTCGGTCTTCGACCTATCGCGTCAACCTCGCTCGAACCGTCGAGGTTGGAGGCGCTGCGGACGTCGATCGAACGCGGCTCACTCCCGCCTTTGACCCTGATCGACCTTTCACAGAATGTTCTGGCTGTGTCCGCTTATGCCGCAATAGTAGGTACCCACTCAACCGATCCGTATGCCCTTGCTGTGTAAGCGTGAGCTTGCCACTACGGCTCTTTCCGCTTGACGGTTAGCGGCTCAGGC
>CAYMEB010000115.1:0-14576 GCA_964389095.1 uncultured Hyphomicrobiaceae bacterium | reverse complement strand
GGAGATCGGGCCCGATCTCACCCTGCTGCCGGTCGGGCGGGGCCCGGTCCCGGCACGGCCCGCGGACGCCGACGCCAGCAGGCGTCAGGCCGTCACGAACTCGTCGCGGCGGTATCCCTGGAGATAGAGCAGCGCCGTGAGGTCGCCGTGGGTGATGGCGGCGTGCGCTTGAGCAGCAACCAGAGGCTTTGCGCGATAGGCCACCCCGAGACCGGCGGCTCGGATCATCTCGAGGTCGTTCGCCCCGTCTCCCACCGCCATCGTCTGGGTCGGCCTCAGCCCATGCTTGTCGCGGAACTCTTCGAGCGCCGCGCGCTTCGCGTCGCGGCCGAGAATCCGCCCCACGACACGCCCCGTCAGCCTGCCGTTCTCGATCCCCAGGGTATTGGCGCGGTTCAGGTCGAAGCCGACCGATGCAGCAACCCGCGAAGTGAAGAACGTGAACCCGCCGGACACCAGCGCCGTGAAGGCTGCGTGCTTCTTCATCGTCGCCACCAAAGTGCGCGCGCCCGGCATCTCGCGGATCCGTTCACGCCACACACGCTCCAGGGCGGCCTCGTCGAGCCCGGCCAGCAGCCCAAGCCGCTCGGTCAGAGCCGCCTCGAAATCGAGTTCTCCGCGCATCGCCCGCTCGGTGATCGCCGCGATCCGCGGCTTGATCCCGAGCACGTCGGCCATCTCGTCGATGCACTCTTGCTGGATGATCGTCGAATCCATGTCGGCGACCAGAAGCGACCGTCGGCGCCCTGCGTTTTCGTCGGCGATCACATTGGCGTCGACGAGCCGGCCGGCCGTCAGGGTCCGCAGCCCGGCGATCAGTTCGGCGCAGTCGTCACCGGCCCGCCGCACGATCAAGGCTTCCCAGGCCTCCCCTGGAGCCAGCCAGCGCGTCGAGACCACGGGCTCATTCGCCAGCAACGACGCGACGCGGCCGACCAGATCATCATCGATGGCGCCGGACCCGGGGGCCGCCGTGAGCACGACGGCGCGGCTGGCCTGCTCGCTCATCTTTCTCCACTCCTTCGAAACTCGCGCCAGCGGCCCGCGCGCGCTATGCAAGCGCCATGGCGCCATCCTCTCCGCGAACGATCCTCATTGCAGGTCCGACTGCCTCGGGCAAGTCGGCACTGGCCTTGCGCATGGCCCGCGAGTTGGACGGCATCGTCGTGAACGCGGATTCGATGCAGGTCTACCGGGAACTGGCGATCATCACAGCCCGCCCGACTGCGGCGGACGAGGCCATCGCGCCGCACCGTCTCTATGGCCACGTGTCCGCGCGCGATCCGTACTCGGTCGGACGCTGGATCGAGGATCTGACGGAGGTGGTCGCGGAGGCCAGCGCCTGCAGGCGACCGCTCATCGTCGTCGGCGGGACCGGGCTCTACTTCAAGGCAATGCTCGAGGGCCTCTCGCCGATCCCGGCAATCGATCCAGAACTGCGCCGCCGCCGGCGGGACCAGGCTGTGCAGGTCGGCGCCGGCGCCCTTCACGAAGAGCTTTCGCGGCGAGACCCCGAGACGGCGGCCCGCCTCAAGCCGAGCGACACCCAGCGCATCGTCCGGGCGCTGGAGGTGCTGGACCAGACCGGCATTCCACTCGTCCAATGGCAGCGCCTGCCCGGCCGCCCCGTGACCGCGGTCGACGACACCGACCGCTTCGTCGTCGCACGCCCACGGGACGAGTTGTATGCCCGCGCCCGGGTGCGGCTAGAGCAGATGCTGGCCGCAGGTGCGCTGGACGAAGCCGCCAGGTTCGCCGAACTCGGGATTGATCCGGCTGCGCCTGCTACGCGCGCCATCGGGGTGCGGCCATTCATGGCGCTCGCGGCGGGACAGATCGGCCGGACGGAAGCCCTCGATATCGCCACGACGGAGACGCACAAGTACATCAAGAGGCAACTGACCTGGCTCAAACGCCAGATGATTTCTTGGAACTGCGTTCAATAGTTTTTTTATTGCACGATCGTGCATCATTCTGTCATTTTCAGACCTCAGTTTGACTTGGTCAGCACTGTGCCATAGACGTTCCGTGCAAGAGCGGCGGTGGCGCAGACCGCCGTCAACGTGCGCGCGGACTGCCCGGTGCGAGACCGCCGTGGCCTTCGGCCAGCGCGCTGCTTTCACCGGAGTGCCGCATGCCGCGCATGATGACTGGGGCCGAGATGGTCCTGCAGGCCCTGGCCGACCAGGGCGTCGAATACATCTTCGGATATCCCGGCGGAGCGGTGCTCCCGATCTACGACGAGATTTTCCAGCAGGAGAAGGTGAAGCACGTCCTGGTGCGCCAGGAAGGCGGGGCCGTGCATTCCGCCGAAGGCTACGCGCGCTCGACCGGCAAGGTCGGCGTCGTGCTGGTCACCTCCGGTCCCGGAGCGACGAACGCGGTGACTGGCCTGACCGACGCGCTGATGGATTCCATCCCGATCGTCTGCATCACCGGGCAGGTGCCGACCCACCTGATCGGCAACGACGCCTTCCAGGAATGCGACACCGTCGGCATCACCCGCCCGTGCACGAAGCACAACTGGCTCGTCAAGAACGTCGACGACCTCGCCCGGGTCCTCCACGAGGCCTTCTACGTCGCCCAGAACGGGCGGCCCGGACCGGTCGTCGTCGACATCCCCAAGGACGTGCAGTTCGCCACCGGCACTTATGTCTCCAAGGACAACATCAAGCACAAGACCTACCAGCCGAGGGTCAAGCCGGAAGCGCGTGCCGTCTCCGCCGCGCTGAAGCTGATGGCGGGCGCAAAGAAGCCCGTGCTCTACACCGGTGGCGGCGTCATCAACTCGGGCCCGAAGGCCTCGAAACTGCTGCGCGACTTCGTCAAGCTCACCGATTTCCCGATAACGTCGACCCTGATGGGGCTGGGCGCCTATCCCGCGTCCGGCAAGAACTGGCTGGGCATGCTCGGCATGCACGGGCTGTATGAAGCCAACATGGCGATGCACGACTGTGACGTGATGGTCTGCATCGGTGCGCGCTTCGACGACCGCATCACCGGTCGCATCGACCGCTTCGCACCCAACGCCCGCAAGATCCACATCGACATCGATCCCTCGTCGATCAACAAGAACGTGCGTGTCGATGTCCCGATCGTCGGCGACGTCGCCTATGTCCTGGAAGACCTGATCGCCGGGTGGAAGAAAGACCAGCTCCAGACCGACAAGGCGGGCCTCAAGGCCTGGTGGGCGCAGATCGACCGCTGGCGGGCCGTGAAATGCCTGCGCTACAAGAAGTCCGACGACATCATCATGCCGCAATATGCGATCGAGCGGTTGTACGAGCTGACGAAGGACCGCGATCCCTACATCACCACCGAGGTCGGCCAGCACCAGATGTGGGCGGCTCAGTTTTTCCACTTCGACGAGCCCAACCGCTGGATGACCTCAGGCGGCCTCGGCACCATGGGCTATGGATTGCCGGCCGCAATCGGCGTCCAGCTCGCCCACCCCAAGGCCACCGTCGTCGACATCGCGGGCGATGCCTCGATCCTCATGAACATCCAGGAGATGAGCACCGCCGTGCAGTATCGGCTGCCGGTCAAGGTATTCATTCTCAACAATCAGTACATGGGCATGGTCCGCCAATGGCAGCAGCTGCTGCACGGCAATCGGATCTCGGAAAGCTACACCGAGGCGCTGCCAGACTTCGTGAAGCTTGCGGAGGCCTACGGAGGTGTCGGCATCCGCTGCCAGAAGCCGGACGAACTCGATGGCGCCATCAAGGAGATGCTGGCGATCCGGGACAAGCCGGTGATCTTCGATTGCCGCGTCGCGAACCTCGCCAACTGCTTCCCGATGATCCCGTCGGGCAAGGCGCACAACGAGATGCTGCTCGGCGAGGACATCAGCGAGGAGGAGATCGCCCGCGCGATCGGCAAGGAAGGCAAGGTGCTGGTGTGAGCGCGACGCCGGCATGGAGCAGCGGCGAGACCGCGCGTGCCTTCGCCGCCGAGTGGCTGGCGGCGTGGAACGCTCACGACCTGTCTCGCATCCTGGCGCACTATGACGAGCGCATCGTGTTCCTCTCCCCCCTCGCGCAGGCGCGCACCGGAAACGGACGGGTGGAAGGACGCGACGCCCTGCGGCGTCACTGGGAGGGCGGGCTGAAGGCGCAGCCTGACCTCAAGTTCGAACTCGAGGACGTGCTCGTCGGCCACGAGGCCGTGACCATCCTCTACCGGAATCACCGCGGCCAGCGCGTGACCGAAAGCTTCGAGTTCAATTCGGCTGGCCACGCGGTGCGGGCGATGGCCTGTTACGGCCCCGCGAGCGGCCGGTGAAGGAGCAGGCGATGCATCTGGTCATCGGCAACAAGCTCTACTCGTCGTGGTCGCTCCGGCCGTGGCTCCTCATGAAGGTTCTGGGGATCGCCTTCTCCGAGACCGTGATCCCGCTGTCGCAACCCGATTCCAAAGCGAACATTCTCCAGCATTCGCCTTCGGGGAAAGTACCGCTGCTCATCGACGGCGAGATCCGCGTCTGGGAGAGCACGGCGATCATCGAATACCTGGCCGAGCGCTTTCCCAGCGCGGGCGTGTGGCCGCAGGAGCGCAAGGCGCGCGCGCATGCCCGGGCCTCCTCCAGCGAGATGCACGCCGGCTTTGCGGCGCTGCGCCAGACCTGCCCGATGCATCTGGGTGCCCGCTTCAAGCCGCGCCCGCTGCCGCCGGAGGTCGCTGCCAATGTGGACCGCATCGAGGCCCTCTGGCGCGAGGCGCGCACACGCTTCGGCAGCGGCGGGCCATTCCTCTACGGCGCGTTTTCCGCAGCCGATGCGATGTACGCACCGGTCGTGACCAGGTTCGATACCTACCAGGTCGAGGTCGCGGACGACACGAAAGCATACATGAGCCGCATCCTCCAACTGCCCGCCTTCAAGGAGTGGCGAACGGCCGCCCTTGCCGAACCCTGGCGCCTGCCCGAGCAAGAGCGCGGCTGGGACGTGCAGGACCGCTTCACGCCCTGATATCTCCGATCGATACACACTTACCTTCAACCCGAATTCTGCGGACTGACCATGTCACAAAAGCCCACCGGCTCCGCCTACTTCATGGAGGAGAAGCGCGACGAAGTCGCAACGCATACGCTCTCGGTCCTGGTCGACAACGAGCCGGGCGTGCTCGCCCGCGTCATCGGCCTGTTCTCCGGCCGCGGTTACAACATCGACAGCCTGACGGTGTCGGAAACAGAGCACGAGAAGCACCTCTCGCGCATCACCATCGTCACGAAGGGTACGGCCATGGTGCTCCAGCAGATCAAGCACCAACTCGAGCGACTGGTTCCGGTCCACCGCGTGCGCGACCTGACGATGGAGGGCGGCGCCCTCGAGCGCGAATTGGCGCTGATCAAAGTGGCCGGCACCGGCGAGAAGCGGATCGAGGCGCTCAGGCTGGCAGAGATCTTCCGAGCCAACGTCATCGACGCCTCCACCTCGCACTTCGTGTTCGAGATCACCGGACGCACGTCGAAGATCGAGCAGTTCATCTCGATCATGACCTCGCTGGGCCTCGTCGAGGTCTCCCGAACCGGCATCGCCGCCATCGGACGCGGGCCGGAGCGGATGTGAGCCCTCCCGGCGCTTTGGGCAGACCGGCGTGAATTGAGGGCATGGTGGCTGGCGGCGCCCGTCCGGGCGGTGCACAGTGGCGCAGATGCACGGCACGCACGAAGGAGCGATCCGGATCATGAATTTCACCGAAAGCGCGGCAAAGCCGATCATCACGAATGCCGGCATACCGACCCCGCGCAGCTACGTGGTCAATTCGGTGCGCGGCGCAGAGGAAGCGGCGACGCTGCTCGGCCCTTGCGTGGTCAAGGCGCAGGTTCCGACCGGCAAGCGCGGCAAGGCCGGTGGAATCAAGCTCGCCAATTCGGCTGTGGCGGCAGCCCGGCACGCCGAACGCATTCTCGGCATGACCATCGGCGGCCACAAGGTGGGCCGGCTCCTGATCGAGCAAGCGGTACCGATTGCACGCGAAATGTACGCCGCCGTTCTCAACGATCCGGAGAGCAAGGGACCGCTGCTGTTGTTCTCTCCCGAGGGCGGCATGGACATCGAGGAACTCGCCGCCAAGAAGCCGGGCGCGCTGGTAAGGCTGCCGATCGACATCCGCAAGGGGCTCGACCGGGAAGCACTCGCCAAGGCGCTGCCTGCGAAAATGCCGGTCGATAGCGGTGCCATCGTCGATGTCCTGAGCCGGCTGTACGAAGTCTATGCCGCCAACGATGCAGAACTCGTCGAGATCAATCCGCTCGTGCTGACGAAGACCGGCCGGCTTCTGGCGCTCGATTGCAAGCTGACCATCGACGACAGCGCGGTGCCGCGCCGTGCAGAGCTGGCCAAGAACGGCTCGCCCGACCCCGCGACCCCGCTGGAAGAGCAGGCCAAAACTCTCGGACTGAAGTTCATCGAACTCGACGGCGAGGTCGGGGTTCTGGCCAACGGCGCCGGTCTCACCATGACCACGATGGACGCCGTCCGCCACTTCGGCGGGAAGCCGACGAACTTCATGGAGATCGGCGGCGACAGCTACACCAAGGCCAAGCCCGCGCTGGAGCTGGTGCTTTCCAATCCGCGCGTGAAGTGCCTGCTTGTGAACTTCTGCGGCGCCTTCGCACGCACGGACGTGATGGCCGAGGGCGTGGTCGGCGCCTGGCTGGAACTTAAACCGAAGATCCCCATCATCTTCACCATCCACGGCACCGGCGAGGACGAGGCGATCGCACTGGTCAAGGCGAAGCTCGGCGTCACGCCGCACGACCTGATGGACGACGCCGTGAAGGCGGCGGTCGCCGCCGCGAAAGGAGCCGTGGCATGATCATCCGCGGCAACGAGACCGTCCTGGTCCAGGGCATCACCGGCAAGCAGGGCACATTCTGGGCCGACAAGATGCGCGCCTACGGCACGAAGATCGCCGGGGGCGTCAATCCCAAGCGCGCAGGCGAAAAGCACCTCGACCTGCCCGTGTGGGCTTCGGCCGTGGACGCGGCGAAGTCGGGGCGGATCGATGCCGCCGTCATGTTCGTCCCCCCGATGGGCGTGAAGGAGGCCGCGCTGGATCTGATCGAGGCCGGCATCGGCAAGATCGTGTGCCTCACCGAGCACGTTCCCGTGCACGACACGATGTACATCCTGTCGGCCGCGCGTGAGCGCGGCATCCAGATCATCGGCCCCAATACGGCGGGACTCGTGACGACCGGCGAATGCTTCGTCGGCTTCATGCCCGCTTTCAATCCGCGCGTGTTCAAGACGGGTGACGTCGGGGTCATCTCACGCTCGGGTTCGCTGGGGACCCTGCTGTGCCTCAACCTGGTACAGACGGGCCTCGGCATCTCGTCGTTCGTCGGCATCGGAGGCGACCCGATCATCGGGACGACGACGCGCGACGCGCTCGTCGCCCTCGATCAGGATCCGCGGACGAAAGCGATCGCCCTGGTGGGCGAGATCGGCGGCTCGATGGAAGAAGCGGCGGCAGAGTACGCGCGCGGCATGTCGAAGCCCGTGGCTGCATTCATCGCCGGGGCGGCATCGCCGCCCGGCAAGAAGATGGGGCACGCGGGTGCGATCGTCGTCGGCGACAAGGGCAGCTACGCCGGAAAGAAGGCGGCTCTCGAAGCCGCCGGCGTGACGGTGTGCGCGACACCGAACGAGGTGCCGGCGATCCTGAAGGCGCGACTGGGGCGATGAGCATCGAGCCCCCGGTGGAGGCGACCGCGCTGCGGCGCAGCCTGTTGCCGTCGCTGCGCCGGGCGTTCGGCTCCAATCTGTCGGCGTTCTCGTTGCCGCTGCTCGCGCTGGCGGCAATCAGCGCCGCGAAACTGCTGCAGTGGCTGGGCCTGATCGACCCGGTCGGACTGTTGCGGACGCTGATGGCCTGGCAGTCGGCAGGGGTCGAGTGGCTGGTGCAGCGCGTGGCCCTCTTCGGCATCACCATTCCCCGCTGGCTGGTCGACGCCGCGCTCTTCTATGTCTTCGTCGGCAACGCCATCACGCGGTCCGAGCAGAACGAGCTGATGGCTGTCGAGCTGGAACCGGGTGAAAGGCTCGACCGCTTGCGCGAAGGCTTCGTGAAGCTGCGGGCAGAGTTCGTCATCTACGCGATTCCGGCCTTGGTTCGGGGCATTGTGATCCGGGCGTTCTGGCCGCTGGTCGCGCTCCACCGTCTTTCGACGCCATGGGTGGTCGAGGGCCCCGGCCCCGATGGCGAGGAGATCAGTTCGGCCGTACGCCGTGCCGAGATTGCGGACTTCGAGCAGATGGTGCGCGACGCCGGCGTCTGGAACGAGCAGACCGTCTTCGACCACAGGCAGGTGATCGTCTGGCAGATCCTGATCGGCGTCTGCGCGGCTGTCGCCCTGCAGGCTGCGTCCCGGCTCGCCGCCGTGCTATTGGCGTGAACACGCGTGACAGAACGAATGGGTTGACGCCGGTCAGATGCGAGTTCAACAGGCCGTCAACAAGCTGGACGCTGGCCGACCACGTTTTTGAATTTCGCCGGCATTGGCGGCGCGGCACGACTTGATGCTCCTCCCTGGGCTACAGGAGCTTCAAGTCAGGGCAGGGGGAGAGCGAGATGAGTGATTCCGGCGCACCGGCCGAGAAACCCGGCATGTCGAACTTCCAGAAAGCGAAGCGTGCGTGGCGGATCTATTCCTGGGGCCGGCGCATCCTGTCTGCGCCGGATTGGTTCAACTGGGCGTGGGCGGCATTTCAGACCAAGGCCGGCGTCGCAGCCGTCGCCGGAACCGTGGCGGCCGGTGCGGTGGGTACGGTGGCCGTCGTCGCGCCTGAGCTGCTGCCGTGGCCCAAACGAGACGAGCCCCCGGCCGCTGTCGTCATCGTCGAACCTCCGCCCCTGCCCCCCATGCCTCCGCTCGCGCCGGAACTTCAGCCGGTGGCGATGCCTCAGAAGCTCGCCGGGGATTCGACCGTGTTCACCATCACCGGTGCAGACGCCGGAGGTCGCGAAGCCACCTTCGAGCTGCTGCTTCTGTCGCGCTCGATCTCTTGGACGCGCCGCAGTTCCAGCACGATCAGCCGGGATGGCCAAGAACTGACGGAGGAGCAGGTCACGCGCGAGGTTCTCGGAGGCGAGGTGCAACGCCGGTTGGCAGCCTCGATCGAGCTCATCGCCGCGGGTGCCTCCTCCGCGGAAGGCTCGGAGGCGACCGAGACGGAACGTGCGGCCGAACGCGCCGTGACCACCGCTACTTGGGTCGGGCTGGTCGCGCCGGACAAGCAGGTCTCGACGTTGAACCTCGGCCAATACCAGGCGCGTTGCGCCGCTGAGGGCCAGGCCGCGGATACCAGCTGGCAACGGCCGCTGCTCATCATCGGGGTGGTGTCGAAGGCCGAGGGAGTGCAGCTCGATCAGGCACTCAGCAATGCCATGAGCGGGAAGACGAACCTGCCGAGTCCGACCTGCTATTCCCGGTTCGACCTCAAGCGGACCAACTGAGGACATCGGCTGGCGCCGCCAAACGTGTTCCCGCCACTGGACGCTCGGGCGCCCGGGTAGGACCAGCCTGAGCTCCGAGTTCGCGCGTTCACTGCGACCGCGGCAAGCCGAGAGCCACGTCCGCCCTCCATATCGCGCCGTGTGGCTGCTTTCGCGATCTGCCTCGTGCCCCCGCATGGACCGCGCTGCTGCGCGGTGCTATCTGCACAATCTCTGATTGATTTTTTGCTGCCTGATTGCCCATGTTCCGGCTCTCGCACCTCCTGATCTTCACGCTCCTGGCATTGACCGCCCAAGGCTGTGCGGGCCCGCCGCCGGGCCCGGTCGGCGCCGTCAGCGCGAACACCGGTATCGTCTACGTCAGCCGGGAGAGCCTTTATGTCGGCAGCTTGGCGGTCGTGAGCGTCCGGGTCGACAATGTCCCGGTCGGCAGCATCGCCAACGGGCAATGCATTCGGCTGAACCTGCCAGCGGGCAAGCATACGATCCATGGTGTTGACGCCCTTGGGGGCGGATTGATGAGTGACCTGATTGGACCCGGTTCCAGCGCTGTCACCGTCAGCGTACAGCCCGGCCAATCGATCCATGTCCGTATCGTGCCGAGCTTCAATCTCCCCGGAAAATACCTCTCGTCTGGCGCTATGGTCACTCCGAGCGGCCCGACCTGCTGACGGGACGACGCCCGTCGCCCGCAACAGGCAGCGCTCCCGGACTTGACCCGCGCAAGCCGGGCAACGCGGGCACCTGTGCGGGCCTTGCGGACCTGCGCGGTGCTGGCGCATGCTGGCCGCCGCCTCTGTCGAATGTCTCGGTCGTCCGCCCCGGATCCTCGTCTTCCAAACCGTTAGCCGCCCATGTCCGACCTCATCTCGCCACCGGTTCTCACGGCGCTCCTGGTCTGCGTCGGCGCCGCCGCCGCGACCGTCCTCGGCAGCGTCCTGGTCTTGCGCGCCAACCACTCCAACCCGCGGGTGCTCGCCTTCGGCCTCGCGTTCTCGGGCGGCGCCATGGTCTACGTCTCGCTGATCGAGATTTTCGGCAAGTCGCTTTCGTCCTTCACCGAAGCGTACGGCGCCAAGTCCGCCTACACCGCCGCGACCATCGCGTTCTTCGGCGGCGTCGCGCTCCTGGCCGCGATCGACCGGCTGATCCCGAACCCTCATCACGGCATGGACACGGAAGACCCGGCAGTGCTCAACGAGCGCTTGCGAAGAGTGGGACTGCTGGCAGCAGCTGCGATCACGGCGCACAATTTCCCCGAAGGCTTGGCGACCTTCTTCGCAACGCTCGACAACCCGGTGGTGGGTGCGCCGCTGGCATTCGCGATCGCGATCCACAATATTCCCGAGGGTGTCTCGATCGCGGTTCCCGTCTACTACGCGACCGGCAGCAAGAAGAAAGCTGTGCTCGCCTCCGCGCTCTCGGCATTGGCCGAACCGACCGGCGCGATCCTGGGTTACCTCGTGCTCAAGCCGTTTCTGTCGCCGGTCCTGTTCGGCAGCGTCTTCGGCATGATCGCCGGCGTCATGGTGTTCCTGGCGCTCGACGAACTCATGCCCGAGGCGAAGCGCTACTCCCGGGGCCACGAAGCGGCCTACGGGATGGTCATAGGCATGGCGGCGATGGCGCTGTCGCTGGTGCTCTTCAAGTAGACATGGAAAAGGCGGCCCCTACGGAGCCGCCTCCCATACCGGCTTTCGCGTCGCCGATTTCAGGCGAGCTGCGGGGCGATCTTCGCGCAGGCGTCGCACAGACCCTTCACGCTCTCGACCGACTTCATGAACATCTGGCGCTCCGCCGCGTTCATCTCCAACTCGACCACCTTCTCCACGCCGTTGGCGCCGATGATGACAGGCACACCGACGTACATGTCCTTCACGCCGTAGTGGCCGGTCAGGTGGGCGGCGCAGGGCAGCATGCGCTTCTTATCGCGCAGGTAGCTCTCGGCCATGGCGATCGCGGACGCCGCGGGCGCATAGAACGCCGAGCCCGTGCCCAGCAGCGCCACGATCTCGCCGCCGCCGCCGCGGGTCCGCTTGATCATCGCATCGAGCTGGTCCTGCGAGAACATGCCCATCTTCACGCAATCGGGCAGCGGCACGCCGCCGATCGTCGAATACCGAACCATCGGCACCATGTCATCGCCGTGGCCGCCGAGCGTCATGGCGCGCACGTCCTCGATCGACACGCCAGCGGCCTCGGCCAGGAAACAGGCGAAGCGCGCACTGTCGAGAACACCGGCCATGCCCACGACCTTGCCCGTTGGGAGGCCGGAGAACTTCTGCAGGGCCCACACCATGGCATCCAGTGGATTGGTGATGCAGATGACGAACGCGTTCGGCGCATACTGTTTGATGCCGGCGCCCACCTGCTCCATGACCTTGAGGTTGATGCCGAGGAGATCGTCGCGGCTCATGCCGGGTTTGCGCGGCACGCCGGCGGTGACGATGCAGACGTCGGCACCCTTGATCGCCTCATAGGAGGCGACACCGGCGCCGGAGAGCTTGGCGTCGAAATTCTCGACCGCCGCGGTCTGGGCGAGATCCAGCGCCTTGCCCTTCGCCACGCCTTCCATCATGTCGCACAGGACGATGTCGCCCAGTTCCTTGAGGCCCGCGAGCAGGGCGAGCGTTCCGCCGATCTGGCCTGCGCCGATCAAAGCAATCTTGTTGCGCGCCATGAACCTGCTCCTGTCTCTCGTGTGGCGGTCGCGATGCCGACCGAACATTGGGGTTGGCTACGGCCGGCGTTGCGGCCGCGTTTGCGCCTTTCGGCGGTTGCAGCGGCGACCCGGACCGACGGCGCCGGCTTGGTAGCCCGAAAGGCAGGGTCGTTCAAGGCAGCGAGCGCTCGTGGCGACCAAAGTCGCGACCATGGGGCGCAGGGTGCGGGGTGTCCGATTAACGGCTCGGACAGGGCACAATGGCAGCCTCGCGGGTCATCGGCCATTGTCTGTGGATCGGACGGACGTCTGGAAAGGTCACGGATCGTGCTCAATACCACGACGGGGACATATTGCATCATCGGGGCAGGCGCCTCGGGGATTGCTGCAGGAGCCGTTCTGAAGGGCCGGGGGATCCCGTTCGAGATCCTGGAACGCGAGGCCGACCTGGGCGGTCTGTGGAACATCGCCACCCCGAGCGGCATCGTTTACGAATCGACCCATCTCATCTCGTCGATCTCGGCAACCGGTTTCCACGACATGCCGATGCTGGACGAGGACTACCCCGAATACCCCCGTCACGACCGCATCCTCGGCTATCTGCGCGATTACGCGCACAAGCACGCCCTCACGGAGCGGATCCGCTTCGGTGCGACGGTCGAGACGGTGACGCCGTCGCCGACGGGAACATGGGCGGTCCAGATCAAGGGGGAGCGCGCGCCGCGCACCTACGCCGGCGTGATCATCGCCAACGGCCATCACGAGAAGCACCGGATGCCGACATACCCCGGCACGTTCGCGGGCGAGATCCTGCACTCCAAGCAGTACAAATCGGCGCGCCAAGTGCGTGACAAACGTCTGCTGGTGGTCGGCGCGGGCAATTCGGCTGCCGACATCGTCCGCGACGCGGCGCACGCATCGGAAGCCAAGCTCGCGATCAGCATGCGCCACGGCCAGTGGTTCGTTCCGAAATTCATGCTCGGCTTCCCCACCGGTGACCTCGTCGGCAACGTCGAATGGGCGCTGACGCCCCTTCCGCGAGCCTTCAAGCGCCGTTTGTTCCAGGCGGCCCTGTGGTTGCTTCAGGGCCCGCCGTCGCGTTACCGCATGCCCGATCCCGATCACTCGATCGACCAGACGCACCCGACCATGAGCGACGAGATCCCGCGTCTCGTCGCCCACGGGCGCCTTCAGGTCGTCCCCGAGATCGCACGATACGACGGGCATGACGTCGTGTTCGCAGACGGAACGCGCGACGCGTTCGATGCGATCGTGTTCGCGACCGGCTACGACCTGTCGATTCCCTTCCTGCAGCAGGACCTCTACCTGGGGCCGGACGGAAAGCCCTCCCTCTACCTCAACACGGCGAGCCCGTCGCACCCGGGCCTGTTCTTCGCAGGCCTGATCCAGGCCAACGGCTCGATCTGGCGACTGGCCGCACTCCAGGCCGAGATCATCGCCAACGCGATCGTGGCCCGCCATCGCTTTCCGCAGGAAGAGGCGGCCTTCATGGCGCGGGCACACGATGGCGCTGGGCCAGCGTCGCGGCGGACCTACGTCGCCAGTGCACGCCACAAGCTGGAAGCCAACTACTTCGACTACACGCGCGCGTTGAAGCGCGAGGCGCGGCGTTTCCGCAAAGCGGCACGGCACGGCCTCGATGGCTCGGCCGCCGGTGACCGAAGTGTTCCCGACAGAGCGGGGGAGCGCGATGTTCCCATCTCCTCCGGCCGCGGCATGGAACGCGGCCAGCCCGTCTAGGCGCGCCGGAGCCGGCTCGCGGCTTCGGGCAGGTGTCTGCTAGAAGCTTCAAGAGGCTGGCGGTGGGCCGGCCGTCAACAGGGGCGGGCATGACTGCTGTCGGGGATCGCGCGCGGAAGGCGCCGAAAGTCATTCGCATCCATCCAGCCGACAACGTCGCCATCGTTGTCGACGATATGGGCCTGCCCAAGGGAACGGTGATCGACGGGGCCGTGACTCTGACCGAAGCGGTGCCGCAGGCTCACAAGGTCGCGCTCGTCGACATCCCCAAGGGCGGCAAGGTCCGGCGCTACGACACGGTCATCGGCTATGCCGCGCGGGACATCGCGGCGGGAAGCTGGGTGAAGGAAGAGCGGCTCGTCATGCCAGCGGCTCCCGACCTGGCGACGCTGCCGCTCGCCACCCGCAAACCGCCGCTAGAGCCGCCCCTGAGCGGCCACACCTTCGAAGGCTTCCGCAACGCGGACGGAAGCGCGGGGACGCGCAATCTGCTGGCGATCACGACCACGGTGCAATGCGTGACCGGCGTCGTGGAGCACGCCGTGCAGCGCATCCGCCGCGAGTTACTGCCTCTCTATCCCACGGTCGACGGGGTCGTCGGCCTCGACCACATCTACGGCTGCGGCGTCGCAATCGACGCGCCCGATGCGCCGATCCCGATCCGGACGCTGCACAATATCTCCAGGAACCC
>CAYMEB010000114.1:0-14762 GCA_964389095.1 uncultured Hyphomicrobiaceae bacterium | reverse complement strand
GGTCGCTCCGGGCGACGCCGCCGCCATCGCGAACGCGTTGCTCACGGCGCGCGCCCTGCCGACGGCGCATCGCGAAGCGCTGCGGCAGGCGTGCGTTCGACACGCAAGGGAGACGCTCGATTGGGGAAGGGTCGCGGAACGGGCGCGTGAGGCGATTTCGTTCCTGCTCGCGCGATAGATCGTCGATCCGGGCTCGCGACACGACTGGCGCACTCCGAACAGGCTTCATGCATGCGGGCAAGCATCGTGTCGAAGGCGTGGGTCAAGATTTTTGGAAAATCGATCAATGAGCTTGATAGGTCTGCGCCACGACCCGGGCTAGCCGATTCGGATCATGCCACTGCTGCGCGAACGCTCTTGAGACCCTCCCAATGGCCTCGCGTCCCTCGGAACCCATCCGGACAAGTTCCATCAGGCACTCCTTCACGGTGTCCGGCTTGGCACGCACAAAGGGCAACTGCTCGGCCATACCCGCAGGCAACCAGTGGAGGTCGCGGTCCTCAATGTGCACGATCGTAGGAAGCCCCATGGACATCGCTTCAACGGCCGCGCCACCGTACCAGCCATAGAGGAGTTGATCCACGAAGACATCCGCCTGCGACATGGCCTTGATGCATGCCGCATGCGACATTCCCTCAATGAGAAGAATGCGGATCGCAATGCCTTCTGCGCGAAGCGCCTCGATGGCTTCGACGACTACATCGGTCCCTTTGCGTGCCCGCACCGACGGTGCATGAGCCACGACCAGTTCAGGGCCAGAGCGTGGCTCTTTCATGATCCGGCTCGCCGGATCCCAGTGCAGATAGGGCAGGAAACATGCTCGCGATGGCAGCACCCAGCACAGGTCGGGATTGAGCGCAAAGATGGCGCAAGCGAATCGATCGAATCGAGCAATCGTCCGACGCCTCCAAGCATCCTCACGGGCAGTCCACTCATCGTTCGGCATCGCGTCTGCGGTGCGATTCGCACCCCGAGCACGGCACTGATCGACCTGACGCGCATCATCCCCTTGAAACGTTACGATGATGCGCACCCCTAGAATTCGAAATATCCGAAGTTCCACGGCCGCCATGCAACGCCCGTACAGTCGGTACGCCCATGACAGTACCCGTGACCTACCTCGCTCCGCAGGCGAAGGCCGAGGCCTGAGATCCGGGAACAGCGTGCGGCCCCAGTTGTAATGCACCACATCCGCCTTGCGAAGCAGTCTCACGAACAGCTTCCAACGCCTACCTTCGAGGCGGAGCAGCGACTCTCCTGGCCGCCAGAGGGTCTCATCGGCGTCGAATCCGAATGGGTGCGGCATTTCTGCGACGCTGACGCTCTCGATGCCCATGCTGCGCTCTCGACGCGCGAGGCTCGGCCCATGATCTCCCACCAGCGCAGGCAGATGGAAGACCCTCAGACTCCGACCCTCAGGGGACCGCACGATGGGGACTCCCCATTGATGAAGTCGCCACCCCGAGACGGCCCTGGATGGCTCCGAAGAGGCGTGCGCCAGCCTGCAGCGAATGGTGCCGCTCCACGAAGGCTCGACCCCGAAGTCCCGCCTCACGGATCCGGTCCGGCTGATCGTGCAACTCCCCCAGCACCCGTGCGATGTCGGTGCAGTCCGCCTGAACGAATGGGAAGCCCCCCTCTGGCTGGGTGCCTTCTGCCGCGTGCAGGGCGACCAGATCACTGCGCAGGTTGCAGATGACCGCCCGCCGCATCGACATGCCCTCAAGGGCGAACATCGCGTACCAACCGATGATCAGCTGGTCAGCCACCACATCGCATCGCGTCATGGCATGCCGGACTGTCTCGTTGGGCTGCCGCTCCAGCAGCGTGAGCTCCACATGCCGCCCCTGCCGCCGAAGATGCTCCACCGCCTCGATGATCCGGTCCGAGCCCTTGATCGCGCGATGGTTGGGCGCGTGCAAGACTCGCATGGGTCGCTCGGCCGAAAACGCCAGCGGAAGCTCGGGTGACTGACCGTTCCATTGGTCGGTGTCGATGGTGAAATGGGCGAAGCCGATCACGTGCGCATGATCCATGCAGTCGACCCAGTCGCAGCCTGCGTAGACGCAGTCCGCTCCACGCGTCCACAGCGGTACTAGGCGCCGGACTCGGGAAGCCTGCAGGTACCAGTCGGGATAGTCCGCGTCCAGCGCGAAGCGCAACGCCAGATTGTCGATCCGCTCAGGGACATGCACATCTCCGCCGAAAGGAAGGATCACCGTCCGCACGCCGGCCAGGCGGAAGAGCGCGGGCTCGAATCTCCACAGGAGTTGCATGGGGCCGAGAGGACCGCCGGCAAAGCTGGTGTAGAGCGCTCGATGCCGGCCGGCGACCCACCAAAAACAGTGGATGCGCGCGACGAAGATGGCCAGGAGTCGGAGAGGACCTGACCAGCCCGCTTTCAGGAAGACGCGGTCGAACTCGCGGGTGATGAAGTAGGGGTCGATGCAGAAGGTCTCCGCCGAGTGACCCGCCAGCTGCATGGCACGGCGGTGATACACGTTGTTGATCAGCGGATCAGGGCCGAAGCCCGCGTCCACGGACTTGGCTGACAGCCTCGCGGCCAGGGCCCTGGCAAAGAGCAGCGGCAAAAGAAAGACTTCCGCCAGCAGGGCACCAGTTGCCAGTACGGCACGCGACCAGCCGCCTCGTCTTCGGGGCTGTGGGGCCCGCATCCGGAAGCCGTCTGCCGCACCGGGCTTCATGGCCCACCCAACGCGGGATCTTGGGCCATTGTCTGCGCCAGACCCACCAGAAACTTCCGTCTCCGAGTTGAGGTGGTGCGGGCGAGCAGCGAGGTGTCCGCCACGAGATCTCCCTCGCGCGCGGGCCCGTCCTCGAACAGCGGCTGCTTGCCAAGATGCGCAGCGATGACTTCGGCCATCTCCCGCACGTTGGGCGCGTCATCGGAGGCCAGGTTCATGGTTCCCGGCAAGGACTCGCCGTCGACCAATCTCTGCCCTAGTTCGATCATGATCGCGGCCGCATCCTCCACATGCAGAAGAGAGATGCGCAAGCCGCCGTCCATGGCCTCGTTGCGACCTCGGGCCAGTCGGACAGGCTCGTTCCGTCGCACCCGCCCCGCGATTCCCGGCACCATCCTCTGGTGTTGACCGGGGCCGTAAAGGCCGAAGATGCGGAGGTTCACGGTGGCCACACGACCCACATGGAGACGCGCCATGGATTCCGCATGCAGCTTGCTCAACGCATAAGCGTCATCCTGACGCACTTCATCGGACTCGGCGATCGGACACCATGCCGGTCGGTACACGCTCCCTGTGGAGCAGTGCAGCAGCGGTACCCCACCAGCCGAAGCCAGCACGGCGAGGGAACGCGCCACCCCGCCGGCGTTGATTCGGAAGAGCTCGGAAACATCGGGCGCTTCCGCACGCTGCGACGCACCCTGAGCGGCGAAGACGGCGGCATCGACAGGCTCAGGAAGCTGCCTGAACGCGGCAGCCACGTCGACTTCGCATCGCATGTCCGGCGAATCCGGACCATCCTTCATGAGTCCGGCCTGATCAATACCGACCGTGCGGATGCCCTGCTCGCGGCACTGCCGGACCAGAGCGCGCCCCAGAAAACCTGCAGCTCCGATGACCAGCAGCGACTTCAAGCCGCGCACTCCTTTCGGCCCCTCTCGACCAGCATGTCGTGAACCTGACGGAAGGTCGCGGCGATCACGTCATTGGAGTGATACCGCCGATACCAGTCCGCCGATCGCTCGCCGCACTGCCGCATGGCCGACCGATCGCGCCAGCACCAGGCCAGATGGTCGGCCACCTCTCCGGGGTTGCGGCTGTTGAGCACGGGAGGAAGCTCGGGAAAGCACCACCGATGTCGTTGCTCGTCCAGGTTGAGCAGTACCGGACGCGAGAGCCTCATGGCCTTCGGCGTGAGGCTGCCGAAGGCGCCGAGCCAGAATTGGTCCGCCACCACGTCGGCCGCCTGCATCCACTCACTCAGACGGATGCTCGGCTGGACGGGAATCCAGACAACACGATCCGCCACGCCAAGCTGCGCGAGCAGTTCGCGACTGGCCTGCAGCGACTGCCCCCACGACACCATGACGCATGCGGCCTTGGCACCCGTACGTCTGACGAAATCGGCGAAGCCGCGAATGAAATGATCGTTGCCCTTCTCCCAGTCGGGGTGCCGCACTCCGGGATCCCAATGCTGACGGGGCGGATGAAGCAGGAGGAAGTCGCAACCCAGGCGTTCACAGACTGAACGTCGAAGCGCCTCCGACGAATCCTTCGATGGATCCACCTCGTTGACAGGATGCGGAACGAAGCTCCAGGAACCCAGCCCAAGCCGGCGCGCCGCGACGTCATTGTCGCAGTTGGTCACCAGCACATGGGAAGCTGACATGTAGGTGTCGCGGCAGAGCCTGCCCTCAAAGGAGTCCGCAAAGGGAAGGTGCCGGATGGTGCCGTGCTCCAAGGCGACATAGGGCACCCCCGCCGCCCGAGAAATCCATCCACTCGTGCCGTAACCCACCACGAGATCCGCCACCTGCAGGGGGGACCGGAATGACTGTCCCGCGATGGTCAGCCCGACCACCCGTTTCCACTCCTCCTGGGGGAAGGCGCGGAACATGGGGTGCCGCCTGCTGGAAATGCTGCGGAGCAACGGCACCCGGGAGGCGACCCGACGCCAGACGCGGGAAGACCAAGAGTTGACCGGATTGGGAGCCAGATCGAGCCGGCGACGTAGAACCGATGCACATGCATCGAAACTGCCACCGATGAACCATTCTGGTCTGATGAACCCGCGCAGATCGACGCCGCCCCAGTCGGGATGGAACTCGTCGAGCCCGGACGCGTCGAAGTCGGCGTCCTCCCACTCGGGACAGCCCATCGCATGCGTGTAATCGTTGGAGACCACGTTGCAACGCCAGCCCCGTGCAACCAGCATTCGGGCGTTCAAGTAGGCGTTGTTCGCGACATTGCCCAGATGGATCGCCGATGGTCCCTTCCTCATGACGGGCGTCCAAGCGGGCGCAGGCAGATGAAATGGCTCTGGGAATCGAACGGCCAATCCTCGAGGATTTCGAAGCGTCGACGGACGAGCGGATAAAACCAAGGACGATCGAAGTGGAAGAGATGGAACCGATCGAGTCGGCTCGTCACTTGATCGACGTCGTAGGCTGCCGCACCCTCGATGAAGGCGACCCAGAGCAGAAACACGCCGCCAGGCACCAGCACCCGACAGATTTCGTCCAGTGAGCGATCCAAGTCGAAGACGTGGTCAAGGCTCGTGGCGCATGTCACTGTCTCGAAACTGTCATCCGGCCAAGGAATCGATTCGCAGAACGCCTCTCGGAACACAAACGGATGCCTGTCGAAAGGCGGCAAGGGGTCGATGCCTGCACAATTTTCGGGCGGATGTGTCTCCAAATACACGGGCACCGACTGAGGACCGCATCCCACATCAAGCACGCGTCCGTGCAACCAGGGCCGGACCCATGAGGCAAAGCCCTCCGCACCGAAGTTCGAGGCCACGCTCAGGCTGCTGGCCCGACGCTCGATTGCGAGGTACTCGGACCGATTTTCCTCGAAAGCCTCGAGCCAAGCGGCGAATGCAGTCGGCGACCGTCTCCGCATCGAGTCGAGCACCTGATTCGCCGGCACGTCGATGGGTGTGACCATCGGTGCGACCGACGGCGGTCGAGACGTCGAAAAACGCACCATGGCGGCGACGGACTCCCGAAGCACGAGTAACTGACGTGTGTTCTCTTTGCTGGCGGCAACTTGGTGCTCGGCCATCGCTTCGGCGAGGAGATCACGGATCATGGACTCCGTGAGGATCAATGGAATCTTGGGTATCGCCACGCTCGAAGATTATCCGCTTGCACCAACGGGTGCCGAGCAGGGCCCTCACGTAGTCATGACGGGACGCTCACGACTTCACCGAGGCACCGACGCTCGCGTGGCTCAGCATGCGAATCGGTTGGTCGAACAGCGTCGTTAGAGGCCGCCCCGGCCGACGGACACCGAATCGAACCGCCCGCTCCCACAGGCACATGGGATCCACGTAGAACGCGGTTTCTGCGACATGATCTCGCCGCGGAAAGATGCCCACCGTGACATCAAACTCGCCGTCGCCCAGCAGGAGTTGGTCGAGGATCAGATCGAAGGACGAGAATCCTGCAGGAAATGATCCCGTGTCCACATTCACGGGCTCGCTGCAAACGCACCGCGGCGAGACTTCAAATCTGAAACTCGCGCGATGGAAGGCAAAAGACTTCGGGATTTCCGACGGGCCGCGAAACGATCGAGACAAAGCGATCGATGCCTTTCTCAACCCGGGCATGACAGTGTCGCGTCACCACTAGACGACCATGAAGGCGGAAGTTTCCATCATCTGGCCATGCCTGATAACTCCACCCTCGAGAGTCTGGAGACGTCCACACCTCGTACTCCACCTCAGACGAACTCTTGGAACTCGACACGGGAGCCCAAAACACATGGTCGCCCTCTACGGTAAGTGAGGAAACTTGGGCAGGCCGTTGGACTGTCGGGACCGGAATCCCTGCAAGTTCTTCCTGAACCAGCGTGTCTCCCCAACCAAAGTCTAGATCGGAATTCCAGGATGATGGGCCGCCGCGCTTTACGATCCGTTGCACAGTTCCCGGTCGCCGCTGCCCCGCAAATGCCCTACCGAAGTACGCCACGGAGGGAAGAATGGGATGCCTCAGGTAGTCCCCGATCGGCTCCTCCAATTCGGGGTAGTCCGACAGAACCGCCTCGATGTGCTCCGCGTGATAATTGACGAAGCAGGGAATTCGATCGAGTTCGTGTGGGTTCATTGCGAGCCAGTCGAGCGTCATCGGCTCATGGGATTTCTTGGCCAATGGCAGTCCCATGGGAAAGAGAGACGGATCTAACAGGATCCATCGGCCATCCAACCGCACCTCCACGGCGGTGTGGCAGGCGCCGCCGATCAGTCGAACCTTGAGCCCCGCACAAGCAAGAGCGTCGTAAAGAAAACGGGCGGCATGTCCACATCGACCCACACGACCGACGAATGCCGCCACCGGATCAAGCAGCAACTTTCCTGGACATGTCATCGGTTGGCCGGCGAAGTGATGGTAGAAGTGCCGGGCAGTCAAGCGACTCATGGCTTCGATTGACTGAAGCGGCGTCCTGCAGCTGCGCGTAGTCTGCTCAAAGATCCAGCTGAGAACCCGCGCGCGGTCGGTTGCGGCAGCAAGGGCGACACAACGATCTACTCGCTCTTTGGCTGTGTTGTTGACAAGATCAACCACTGGTCGTGGCTGGGGATACGCACGCATGACCGCGACGAGATCCTCGCCTCGGGACATCGCCGTTGAACGCCAGGCCTGCTCTACCACCTCCGGCGGCCAGCACTCATCCTGCCCACTCGATGCTTTCGACCGTGTGGCTACTGCTTCAACAACCTCGTCCAGACCTGCGAATTTCCCTGGGTAGAAAGAAAGACGGGCACCGCCAGAAGGGGCTGCGAGTCGGCCCTCAAGGTCGACCCTTACATCCGACCATCCTCGAGCTCGCAACATCCTCCGAAGCGTCCATCGTGTCATCGAACTTGGAATGCCGCGTGGTCGTATCAGCGCTCGAACGGCGGCCGCCCGCATCGACGGCGCGTCACTTTGCAGCGCAAGCCGCAGCCACCACCCCGGACCGTTGGTGCAGACGTAAAGCCTTCCACCCGGCCGAAGGACTCTAGCGAACTCGTCCAGCGCCCGATCTTGATCGAGAAACATGAGGACGCCATAGCAAAATACGACATCCATGCTCGAGGTATCAACAGGCAGATCGAGCGCATCGCCGACCATGAAGCGAACACCCCGAAGGCCCCTTCGATCGCACTCTCGCCGGGCCAAATCGATCCGACCCTCGTGCCGATCGATCGCGAGTACCTCAAGGCCAAGGCTGACCGCAGCCATGGACCACTGACCGTAGCCACAGCCAACATCGATCAATCGACCCGGCCCTTGCAGTCCGAGTCTTCGGAGCCTCTCCTCGTAAGTTGCGAGGGGCCATCGGCACACGAAGTTCGCGTAGCCCCCGTCGCTGATCGCGTGTGCCCGATACAAGACACTGGACCACTCTGGGCATGTCGGCGGAATCACCATGGGAAGATGCGAGAGCCTGAACTTGGAAACTCGATGCGGGCTCCAGGTCCATGGTCTTGAATCCGAACAGCGACCGCAATCGCTGGAGCGGCTCCAATCACCAACTGAACTTGGCCTCGAAAGGGTGTCGAGGTCCAAAGCACGAGGCCCGCAAGGTCGCTCTCCTCGAACCCGACCGGCAAGCGAGCGATCAGGCGGCCACCCTCCCACTCGATTCCGAGGGCGTCGCGAGCCGCAGCAAATGCCAGAAGCCGAGAGACCCGCGGAACCCAGAGCTTCCCCTCGCTGCAAAGGCGTGAAATGTGCTGCAATCGACCCATGCCAACTTCATCAAAGTATGGCGCCTGGTTCTCCAAGAAACGCCCATCTGGCAACTTCCCCCCGCACCCCAAGTGTTGATAGATGACTCCGCCCCCGCCGCGCTGAACCAACTTGTCGATGTCACTCTCGGAAACCTGTTCGCCAAGGTTTCTCGCGTTCGGGGCCTCTCGGCCCGGCAATCCCCGGAAGCGGCGGAACAACTGAAGTCGAGATCCATCTCGCGCTTGGGAGGAGTACAGGAGGCCATCGCCGGCGTCGATGCTCGGCGACAGACCATCATCGACCCAAGCAAACCGCATGCCCATACGTCGAAGCAGATCAAGGTGATAACCGGGGGACCCCGGAACATCACCCTGTTGGTAGTTCTGGAGTCCGACGTGTCCCAGATTCTGGAGATTGAACCGACTCCCATGATTTGTCCACACGGGAAAGCGAATTCCATGCCGATCGCAAATCTCGCCAACACGCTCAGCGCAGCTTCTATCGAATCCACCTGCATCAAAATCCCCGTATGCATGCAAGGTATCGATGAAACCACACCTCACGAGCTCGATCAATCTCTCCGCCTCCGGCGACGGCTCGAAGGTCTGATCCTTCCAGAAAGCGAAGGTCCCATGGCAAAGCGCATGTGTGGTTCGAAAGAACATGCTGAAACCGATTTCAAGCCCAAGCCCCCCACGGCCCTGAAAGAGCCTTTGTAGATCGAGGAATGCCTTCCAGGAGGTGAACTCCACATCGGACGAGATTGCCAAAGCTGCCTGATACCCCTGCGGCCATCGATCAACAGTGACTTTGCAGCCCTCGCGAATCGTCGGCCGTACGTCAACGGAAGGTCGAGCGACATGCCGAAGCGTCCATGTTGAAGGCGTATCCACCGCCTTGTTGAGAACAAGTCGATCGGATCGGGTCACAGCAAACTTGAGATGTCGTGGAAGGTAGTCGTGATATTCGCGGATGGTTGGGACATCCGCCTTCGGCTCGATACCCAGAGACACGTGATACGAACCCGTGTTAAAGAGCACTGGCGAGAGATCGATCTCTACCTCGCTCGCTCCCTCCTGAATGCACCAATCCTCTTTCTGCATCTGATATCTGCCATCCAGGTGAGACTGGCTTGTACCGGTCCAGATACAGATTCCGTCCGAGCGATGGATTGCGACAATGACATTCGCGGTGCCTGAAATCACACTCGAACTCAGCGTCATGCGCAACTTCAACGCCCCGCCGTGCACGAAGATCCCCGGCTCAAGCTCGGTACCCTCCAGAGATGCGCCAGTGATTCGAATCCTTCCGTCACCAACCCGCTCGAGTTCGGATGACGCCGTTTCGAGGCTCCCCTTCAGCGCAGCGATCTCATACCGCTTGGTCACAGTCTCGCTCGGACCGTCAGCCTGAATCCGGCCGTTCTCGATCCAGATCGCGCGGCTACAGAACCGATTGATCAGGTTGCCGTTGTGCGAGACCAGAAGCACTGTGCACCCGCTGTCAATGATCTGCCTGATTCGAAGCAGGCACTTTTCCACGAAGGCAATGTCCCCGACTGCCAAAGCTTCATCGATGATGAAGATGTCTGGCTGCACGCTGATTGCGACCGAGAACGTGAGGCGCGCTTTCATGCCACTCGAGTAGGTCCTGAACGGCTGGTCGATGACATGGCCGAGTTCTGAAAAGTCGATGATTGAGTCGAGCCGCGCATCGATCTCGGTGCGAGTCATGCCCACACAGATGCCCCCAAGATAGATGTTCTGTCGGCCGGTGTACTCGGGGTGAAATCCAGCTCCAAGCTCAAGAATTGCAGCCAATCGGCCGCGGAGCGTGATCGCGCCACCGGAACTGTCGAGAGTGTTCGCCATGATACGAAGCATGGTGCTTTTTCCGGCGCCATTTCTACCGATGATTCCAACGGCCTCGCCTCTCGCAACATTGAAGGACACCTGTTGCAACGCCCAGTGCTCGCGGTGTCGACATCGACCTGTCAGCAGTTCCACGACCATGTCGAGGGGCTTGGCATAGATGCGATACACCTTGCTCAGATCCCGGACTTCGATCGCAGGAAGACTCGTGGGGTCAGATCTCATAACGCGAAGCCTTCGAGAAGCGAGCCTCGCTCCGGCCCGAGTGCCTGATTTCGTTGCAGCATGCACTCAAAGGAGGTTTCCGAAATAAGGCCGCAACTTGCGAAAGATTGCGTAACCGAATGCGGGGAAGATTGTCGCCATGGTCACGGCGGCGGCCCAGGCTCCGGAGGAGACGATCTTGCCGTTGTAAAAGATGTCTTGAAAGACCCACGCAAGAGCTGAGAACGGATTGATCGCCAAAAACGGCCGAAACAGTTGCGGAACGGCATCGGGAGGGTAGAAGGCGGGGCTGAGATACACGCCGACAAAGAGCAGGAGCTGGACGATGTCCTTCAGATCACGGAGGTAAACGGAAACCGCCGAGAGCACAAAGGCGAGTCCGAGAGTCATGCCGAGCTGCATCAGCAGACCCAGCGGCCACAGAATAATGGTCCAAGGTATCGACCCCTTTGAAACAACCAAAACGACTAGGAGCGCGGCGGTCGAAACGAATTGCGATAAAAGGGAAGCAATTACAACTTTGATAGGCAGCACCTCGACGGGAAAAACAACCTGCTTGACGAGGCTTGACTGGGAGACCACCGAAGTTGCCGAACGGGAGACGCCCTCCTGAAATGCAAGCCATGGGATCAATCCCGAGAGAAGGTAGATGACATAGTCCATGCGGCCCTCGGAGGAAGAGGCGGAAAGGCGCGCTCGAAGGACCACCGCAAAGACGAAGATATACACGAGCGTCATGATCATGGGCATGCCTATAGCCCAAAGCACACCCAATGCCTGCCCGACGAATCGTTCATGCACGTCTCGCCGGGCGAGTTCCAGGATCAAGCGCCGCCTCCGAATGCACAGCATGACGCAAGCCGTCAATGAACCAAGCAACGCTATGGGAAGTCGAAGATTCATGCCAGTCCGGCGGCGCCACGAAGAGATCGATCGCGCTCTGTCGCTTCCAAGGTCAGCATGGACGCACCAACCTGCGTGCCTGATCCCCCCGTCCCAACTGCACCTCGCCCCGTTCATGCTGCCCCAGCCACTCCTCGAGATGCAGGAACGACCAGATCAGTAATCGACGGTTCTGCCGGCCTTCGAGGTGATCATCCAGCAGTTCGCGAATGACGGCTCCGTCCAAGATCCGCTCGAGGCGAGTTCGGCCGCTGAGCAGCGTGCTGCGCACGTAGTCGATGCTCTCTCCGCGGAACCACGACGCATCCGGAGCCGAGAAACCCTGCTTCTCGCGATCCACCACCTCCCGCGGGATGTGGCGAGCCATGACCGATCGCAGCAGCACTTTGCCGTCCGCAGTCCGTTGGAAGTAACGCGCCGCCTTCGAACCCGGATCGTTCTCGTCCAGGCGCTCGGCTGCTCGCAGGCTTCGCACCTTGTACCGCACCGGAAGCCGCATGGCGAAGTCCACCAGATCATTGTCCAGGAACGGCACCCGCGTCTCCAGTCCATGCGACATGCCCAACTTGTCCTCAACGGTGAGCAGACCGTGCAGGAAGGTTCGGGCCTCGAGATGGAGTGACAGGTTCACGAAGTCCTCGGGCCGATCAAGCCCGGACGGTTTCTCGGTGAATACGTCCCGGAAGATGTCGCGGGTCCAAACATGCCGGGTCCGGGACTCGACCGGCGCGAAGAGTCTGCGGAGCGTGGCGTTGGGCAGCAGCCTCTGCCAGTAAAGGTAGTAGTCGTCGATGAAGTGCTCGAAATCCCGACTTCCGGCCACGCGCAGATAGCGCCACGGGTAGCCGCCAAACAGTTCGTCCCCGCCAGTGCCCGCCAGCACGACCCGGTTGAACTTGCTGGCGAGTCTGGACACGTACCAGTTCGGGTAGCTCTGCCCCACACGGGGCTCCTCGAGGGCTCGGACCACCGAGCGCATGCACCGCTCCATGTCGCCGGCCTTCAGCACCATCTCGTAATGCTCGGTTCCGAAGCGGTACGACATGGCCTCGGAGGCCCGCCGTTCGTCGAAATTCAATTCCACTCCCGAGGCCGAGCTGAGGTCGAAGCCGCAGGTGAAGGTCCGCATCTGCTTCAGATGCCTTGAGGCGATCCCCACAATCGCGCCCGAATCCATCCCGCCGGAAAGGAACGCGCCCACATCCACGTCCGCAACCAGCTGACGACGGACGGCCTGCTCGAACAACGCGTCCAGTTCATCGGCCCAATCCTCGTCGGATCGGTCGGAGAGATCCTCCTGGAACCGGAAGTCCCACCATCGCCGCGTTCGCACATTGCCGCTGGCATCGACGGTCGCCAGACAGCCTGCAGGCAGCATGCGCAATCCCTCCACCAGCGTGCGATCGGTGAAGATGTTCTGGAAGGTCAGATATTCGAGCATGGCCTCGAGGTCGACGCCGGGTCGAGCGCCAGGCATGGCCAGGATGGCCTTCTGTTCCGACCCGAACGCAACCACGCCGGCTCCCTGCATCCAGTACAGGGGCTTCACGCCGTAGCGGTCACGGAAGAGCAGCAGGCGACGCTCGCGACGATCCCAGACCGCGGCGGCGAACATGCCGTTGAACATAGGAACAGCCGCCTCGCCCCATTTCGCGACGGCCTCGAGCACCACCTCGGTGTCACTCTCCGACCTCACGGTCACGCCCGACGACCGGAGACGATCACGAATCTCGCGGTAATTGTAGACCTCGCCGTTGTAACTGATGGTGAATCGACCGTCCGCCGAGGTCATGGGCTGGGCGGCGGCCTCGGTCAGGTCGATGATCGCGAGCCGCCGATGCGCCAACCCGCAAGACCCGTCGACGAACGTGCCGCTGCCGTTGGGACCCCGATGGGCGACCGCCTCCCCCATGGCCGCCACCACACGGACATCCGCAGGCGCCCCGTCCAGTCGCACATAGCCCGCGATGCCGCACATGCGTCAGGCGCTCGAGATCCCACCCACCGCCAGTTGCTTGGCGCGAAGGGCTTCCCGATCGGCATTTCTCCACTCAATCAGGCTGCGGAGACCGTCCTCCAAGTCAACGGACCACTTGAAACCAAAGTCATGCTTCGCCGCGTCGATCGATCCGATGCGGTTGGTCACGAAGGTCAGGCCGGCCGGCTCGTACTGGATAGGGAGGTCGCTCCCCGTCAGTTCCAGCAGCATCTCCGTGAGTTCCTTGATCGAGGTTCCGATCCCACGACCCACGTTGTAGCACTTTCCGGAAGCCTCGCCCTGCATGGCAAGCACGTTCGATCGGGCGACATCGCGGACATGGATGAAGTCGTATTGCTGCGAACCGTCCCCATAGACCATGGGTCGCTGGCCCTGCTCGATGCGGTCGAGGATCTTGTGCATGACCGCGATGTAGGCCCCCTTGTAGTCCTGCCGGGGACCGTACACATTCATGTACCGCAGGCCCACCCAAGGCAAGCCGTAACGGTGGCCCAGACTCTTGAAGAAGTGCTCGCCCGCGATCTTGCTGGCGCCATAGAAAGTGAAGTTGTTGTAAGGGTGATCCTCGGACATCGGAATCTCGAGCGCATCACCGTAGACGGACGCGCTCGAGCTGTAGACGACTCGCTTCACCTTCTGCCGGATCGCCGCCATGGCCACGTTGAAGGTGCCCCGAACATTGACCTCGAAGGCAGTGTCCGGGTACTCGTGGCACTGGAGGATCCAAAGTGCGGCAAGATGGAAGACGCCATAGACGCCCTCCATGGCCTTCTCGAGAATGTCTCGCTGCAGGATGTCTCCACCGTGCGGGAAGATGGAGACGCGAGGATCCTGCATGGCGTTGCGGAGGTTGTCCATCGACCCTCGGAAGAAGTTGTCGTAGATCACGATCTCCTTCACCTCGGTGGCCAGAAGTTCATCCACCACGTGGCTACCGATCAGACCTGCTCCGCCAATCACAAGAACGCGCTTGCCCTTGAGGTTCATGATTCGGCAAATATAGCGGGTTTGCCGGCCTCAATGCGAACGACCGGTGTTCGCGATCCGGCCTACTAGACTGCGGCGATGAGCCAAGAACGACCGTCCTCGGCGACGGAATGCCTCACCCTCGACGCCTTGCCGAACCGGTGCGACGCTCTCGTGATCGGTGCCGGCATCGTGGGCCTGTCGACGGCCTATCGGCTCTCCGAACGCAGGCCCGGCCTCCGGATCGCGGTAATCGACAAGGAGCCGTCGATCGGCAGCCATCAATCCGGCCGCAACTCAAACGTGATTCATGCCGGCGTCTACTATCGGCCGGGTTCGCTTCGCGCCTCACTCTGTCGCCGCGGCAAGGCACAGC
>CAYMEB010000113.1:0-14827 GCA_964389095.1 uncultured Hyphomicrobiaceae bacterium | reverse complement strand
GGCTGCAGACGCCGGTCATGGTGATGTCGGACCTCGATATCGGCATGAACGACTGGGTGACCGACGCGTTCGCGTGGGACGACAAGCGCGCCTACGACCGCGGCAAGGTGCTGAGCGCAGAAGAGCTCGAGAGTTTCAAGGAGCGCCGCGGCAAGCCCTGGGGACGCTATCTGGACATCGACGGAGACGCCATTCCCTATCGGACGCTGCCCGGTACGCATCCCAGCATGGGCTCCTTCTTCACGCGCGGCACGTCCCACGACGAGTATGCGCGCTACACCGAGGACGGTCGCATCCATGCGCGCGTCATCGATCGCATTCGAACGAAGTTCGACACCGCCGCCAAGCTCGTCCCGAAGCCGGAAATCGAAACGCGCAACAAGTCGGGGAAGGTCGGCGTCATCTACTTCGGGGCGACGAGGCCGGCCGTGCACGAGGGACTGGATCTTCTCGAAGCGCAGGGTGTGCGCCTCAATGCGCTGCGGTTGAGGGCGTTCCCGTTCACGGAAGAGGTCAAGGCGTTCTGTGCCGCCCACGACAGGATCTTCGTCATCGAGCAGAACCGCGACGCGCAGATGCGTTCGCTGCTGATGACCGAGGCGCACGTGCCCGGCGACAAGCTGATCGCGACGCTCAATTACGACGGGACGCCGATGACGGCCGCCTTCGTCGAAAGCGCCATCCTGAAGCATCTGCAGCCGGCCAAGGCCGCGGCGGCGGAGTGAGGATATCTCCATGAGCTACATTGCAAAGCCATCCGCGCATCATCCCCAGCTCAAGCGCAACGGGCTCGGGCTGACACACCGCGATTACGAAGGCTCGATGTCGACGCTGTGCGCCGGCTGTGGGCACGACAGCATCACGGCAGCCATCATCGAGGCTTGTTTCGAACTCGATCTGCCGGCGCATCGCATCGCCAAGGTGTCCGGCATCGGCTGTTCGTCCAAGGCGCCGACGTATTTTCTCGGACGGAGCCACGGCTTCAATTCCGTGCACGGCCGCATGCCGTCGGTGACGACCGGCGCCGCCATGGCCAATCGCGACCTCGTCTACATCGGTGTATCCGGCGACGGTGACACCGCCTCGATCGGCCTCGGGCAGTTCTGCCACGCGGTCCGGCGTAAGTTGAACATGACCTACATCGTCATGAACAACGGCTGCTACGGGCTCACGAAGGGCCAGTTCTCCGCCACCAACGATCGCAGTTCGCCATCGAAGAAGGGCGAGGCCAACCCCTTTGAAGCGATCGACCTGTGTCAGATGGCGATCCAGCTCGGTGCCGGCTTCGTCGCGCGCTCGTTCTCCGGGGACAAGACGCAGCTCATCCCCCTCATCAAGGCGGCGATCGGCTACAAGGGCTTCGCCTTCCTCGATGTCATCAGCCCGTGTGTGACATTCAACAACCACGACACGTCGACGAAGAGCTACACCTACGTCCGCCAGCACAATCTTGCGGTGGGTAACCCGCTCGACTTCGTGCCCGAGGAGCAGGAGATCACGGCCGATTACGCCGCCGGCACCTCCACCTCGGTCGAGTTGCACGACGGCTCGCGGCTGATCCTGCACAAGCTCGACGGCGGTCATGATCCCACCGATTCCGATGCCGCCATCGACACGATCCGCAAGAACGCGGCCAAGGGCGAGATCGCGACAGGCCTCCTCTACATCAACGAGGCCCAGCAGGATCTGCACGACGTGCTGGGAACGGATGCGCGACCGCTCAACCTGCTCCCGCAGGCCGAACTGTGCCCCGGCTCCAAGGCGCTTGAAGGGATCAACGCCCGCTTCCGCTGAGGCGGGCCGTCCGACATCCGACCATGCAAGACCCGGCGGGCTCCGCCGGGTCTTTGCATTTGCGCGTGCAGCAAAGCGCGCCGGGTGGCGATCGCTCTGCCTCTCGCCTGACGGAATGGCGGCGCAGAGGTCCCGTCCACGATTGACTAGATCGAAAAGAGAACATATAAAGAACAAAACTGAGAGGGACGGGTCATGAAGGGGCGGCCGGTCGAGGGGCGTCAGATCGTCGATGCCAAGCGGCGGCGCGGGCGCGGCAGCCGGTCCAACAGCACAGGGCGTTACGAGGTCGAGGTCCGCGAGAAGTTCGATGACGGCTGGGAGGGTCTCGCTGAACTCGGGCCCTTCAAGACCTGCATCAGGCCGGAAGTGGCGCGAAGCATCATCTCGCGCAACGACAGCCCCGACATATCCTTAGACCAGTCGATCAACCCCTACCGGGGCTGCGAACACGGTTGCGTCTATTGTTACGCCAGGCCGACGCACTGCTATCTCGGTCACTCCGCAGGGCTCGACTTCGAGACGATTCTTTACGCCAAGACGAATGCGTCTGAGCTGCTCGAGCGCGAGTTGGCAAACCGCAACTACGTGCCCAAGACGATCGCGCTGGGGGCCGTAACCGACCCTTACCAGCCGATCGAGCGGCAACTGGGGATCACACGGCAGGTGCTCGAGGTGCTCGAGAGGTGCAACCATCCGGTTGGTATCGTCACCAAATCCGCTGGTGTCGTCCGGGACATCGACATTCTCGCCCGGATGGCGTCGAAAGGCCTGGCTCGGGTCGCGATCTCCGTCACCACGCTCGACCGTCACGTCGCCAGGGCAATGGAGCCGCGCGCGGCGACGCCGCCTCGGCGGCTGGAAGCCATGGAGAAGCTCGCATCGGCAGGCATTCCGGTCACGGTCATGGTCGCCCCGATCGTGCCTGCGATCAACGATTCGGAGATCGAGGTGATCCTGGATGCGGCCCGAAAGGCGGGCGCGAGCTGGGCCGGCTACGTCCTGCTGCGTCTTCCGCTCGAATTGAAGGACATCTTCCGCGAATGGCTCGCCACCGAGTTCCCCGACCGAGCCGGACGGGTCATGCATCTGTTGCAGTCCATGCACGGCGGCAGGGACTACACGCCGGAGTTCGGCTTGAGGCAACGCGGCTCAGGCCCCTACGCGGAGCAGATCGCTCTCCGTTTCAGGCTGGCACTCCGCCGCCTGGGCCTGGACAACCGGGACAAGCAGACGCTGAGAACAGACCTGTTCACGCGCCCAACTCCGCTGGGCGGCCAGATGTCATTGCTCTGATTCGGCAGGTCTCAGAGCCAGCGGGCGACGATCGACATGCCGAGAGCGACGAACAGCGAAAGTGTGCTGTCCTTCATCAGCAGCGGTGTCGCGACCGGGACCGAGATACCGGCGAACTTGGCGAGCCCGACGATGACGGCGACCGCAACCGCGAGAAGCCAGAGAAGAAATCCCACCTTCATGACCGCATCCCCTTGTCTGCGTCGGCCTCGAAGCATCGCACAGAGCGAAGCCGACGCTTGAGCATCCCGCATTTGCAGGCCCGCGTCGAGGCGTTATCTCGGAAAAGTGTATGCGAAGGACCTCGGACACGATCGCAGTGCGTCGATCCGCCTCCCATATGAGGGCGATCCGTGTTCATCCGAGGTGGCCGATGGCCGATATGATCGATGCTCTGAGCGGTCCTGGCGGGACCACGAATTCCGCGCGAAAGGCCGAGGACGACGGCGCGCTCCACGACGCATATAGTGCGGCTGTCGTCGGCGCGGTGGATCGCGTCGCGCCATCGGTCGCCCACGTCCAGGTGTTCTCTGCAGCGAGCCGGGGCCGCGAAAAGCCCGCGGGCGCCGGATCGGGAGTGGTGGTGTCGCCCGATGGTCTGCTGCTGACGAACAACCACGTGGTCGAGGGTGCCGACGCGGTCGAGCTGGATTTTGCCGACGGCAGAACGATGCGAGCTCGCATGATCGGTCGCGATCAGGAGACCGATCTGGCAGTGCTGCGCGCGGAAACCCACGACGCGCTGTCCGCATGCGAGTTGGCCGACTCCAAGAAGGTGCGGCCGGGCCAGATCGCGATAGCGATCGGCAACCCCCTGGGATTCCAGTCGACCGTGACGCGGGGATCGTCAGCGCCGTCGGCCGCAGCCTGCGCGGTCGCTCCGGTCGGCTGATCAGCGACGTGATTCAGACGGATGCCGCGCTCAATCCAGGCAATTCCGGCGGGCCGCTCGTGAGTAGCCGCGGCGATGTGATCGGGATCAACACGGCCGCGATCATGGGCGCGCAAGGCATCTGCTTTTCCGTTGCCGCTAACACGGCGCGCCATGTTCTCATGCAGATCCTGGCGCCCGGCCGAGTACGCCGTGCCCGGCTCGGTGTCGCCGGTGAGCGCTCCGAGATTCCCCAGCGCATGCGTGTCGCGCTCGGTCTGGCTCAGGGATCGGGCGTTCGTGTGGCCGAACGCTTCTCAGGCTCGGCGGCCGAGCGCGGTGGGCTGCTGCCGGGCGATCTGATCATCGCCATCGACGGCGAGGTCGTGAGCGGGATCGACGACCTGGTGCGCCTGCTCGATGCCACACGGGTCGGGAGGAGGACGACGGTGACCGTGCTGCGGGGCGGGCGGATCGAGCGCCTCGACATCACGCCCGACGAGCGCGAGGAACCGTAGATCGTCAACCGCGATAGAGCTTCTCCAGCGCGGCGTGTGTCGGCGCGTGCGTGAGATCCATCGAGAGCGGCGTGATCGAGATCCAGCCATTGTAGATCGCCCACAGATCCGTTTCGGCGGTGGTCTGCGATCTGCGACGCTCGTAGGCGAGCCAATAGTAGGCGTTGCCCCAGGTGTCGTGGCGCTCCTCGATGCCGAGCAGATCCTGCTCGCGGCGCCCCTGCCGGGTGATCTTGATGCCCTTCACGCGGTCCGGCGGCACGTCGGGAAAATTGATGTTCACGAGCACCCGCTCGGGCCATTGCAGAGAAAGCACCTTGCGGATGTTGCTCGCCCCGTGTGCGAGGGCCGTCTCCCAGCGGGGATTGTCCTTGCTCTCGATTCCGTAGGCCAGCGAAAGAGCGATGGAGCGGATGCCGATGACGGTTCCCTCGAAGGCGCCGGCGATGGTGCCGGAGTATGTGACATCCTCCGCCATGTTGGCGCCGCGGTTGACCCCCGAAAGCACCAGGTCGGGCCGGCGATCCTTCAGGATGTGCCGCACCCCCATGATCACGCAGTCGGTCGGCGTGCCACGTACGGCATAAGCGCGCTCGCCGACGCGCCGCATCCGCAGCGGTTCGTTGAGCGAAAGGGAATGCCCCGCGCCGGATTTGTTCACTTCCGGCGCCACCGTCCAGACGTCGTCGGAGAGCTCACCGGCGATCTGGCGCAGCGCGTGCAGGCCCGGAGCATCGATGCCGTCGTCGTTGGTCAGCAGGATTCGCATGATCTGGGTCCGTTCCGTGATGCAGCGTGATGGGACGGCGCCGGCGGGGCGGCGTCAATTCCGAGAGCAGGGCATATCCGCCGCCTGTCACCCGGCGATTTCGGCGAGCTTTTCGAGCACGACGTTCGCTCCGCAAAGCAGCACGCCGACCCGCTCTCCAGGAGCTGGACGGTACGCGCCGGAGGCCAGAGCAGCGAACGCCGCCGCTCCCCCGGGTTCCGCCGCGATGCGCAGATCCTGCCACAAGGTGCGCTGCGCATAGGTGATCGCGGCATCCGGGACCAGTGCGACGTGGTCGATCGCCGAAGCCGCGATCGCATGGACCAGCTTGCCGGCAGAGCGCGCACCGAGACTGTCCGCAGCCACCGACTGGACGTCGACCTCGACCGGCTTTCCGGCAGCCATCGCCGCATGGAGCGCGCGAGACTGCGCGGGCTCCACGCCCACAACCTTCACGCGCCGTTGCCACCAGGCGGCCATGCCTGCCGCCAGACCGCCGCCGCCGACGGCGACGAGCACGGTGTCTGGAAGGTCTTTGGCCGCTTGCTCTTCCCACTCGGCAGCAAGCGTACCCTGGCCGGCGATGGTCTCGACGGCGTCATAGGCGTGCACCGAGAGGGCTCCGGTCTCGCCGATGAAGCGCATGCACGCTGCCAGCGCGTCGTCGTAGCGCGCACCGCCGACGCGAACGTCGGCCCCGAACCGCTTGATCGCCGCGATCTTGGCCGGACTCGAGATTTCGGGAACGAATATGGTCGCCTTCTTGCCGAGTCTGGCAGCCGCGAACGCAACCGCTGCGCCGTGGTTGCCGCCGGACGCCGCGGCGACCCCGGCGCTCGGGACATCCCGGCTCAGGAGATTGTTGAACGCACCGCGGGCTTTGAAGGAGCCTGCGTGCTGCAGGAACTCGAGCTTCAACGAGACCTGTGCAGAGACACCGTATGGCCGCGCGTCGATGGCCATCAGCGGTGTGCGCCGCAGGTGGTCGCGGGTGCGTGAGACCGCGGCAGAGATCATCTCGCGCGTTACTGGAAGCTGCATCTCGTGTTCCTTTCCGCCGGCCCTCAGCCGTAACGTTCGGGGCCGATGTACTGGGCTTCGCTGTAGCGATCACCGTGGGCGAACCCCGCAGGCAGCAGCCGCTCCAGCTCGTCGAGGTCGGCCGCCGTCAAGGAGATGCCGCCGCCCCCCGCGTTCTCCTTCAGGTGCTCGACCGAGCGTGTTCCCGGAATTGGAATGATACCGTCCCCTTGCGCCAGCACCCAGGCCAGGGCGACCTGCGCCGGCGTGACGCCACGCGATCTGGCGTAGGGCACGAGCTTCTCGGCGACACGGAGATTGGCCGAATAATTCGGCTCGACGAAGCGCGGGTTGGTTTTCCGGAAATCGCTGTCGGTGAATTGCATGGCCTGCGTCATCGTCCCGGTGAGGATCGCTCGTCCCAGCGGAGAGAACGCGACGAACGCTGCGCCGGTCTCTCGGCATGCCTGCAGCATCCCCAGCTCCGGCCCTCGCGTCCACAGCGAATACTCGCTCTGAACGGCGTCCACCTGGCCCACCGCCGCGGCCCGTCGCAGGCTCGACGGCGCGATCTCGGAGAAGCCGATGCCGCCGATCTTTCCCGATTTCTTGAGCGCCAGGAGCGTTTCCATCACGTCCTCGATCGGGCGCGAGGCCTCGCGCCGGTGGACGTAGTACAAGTCGACATGGTCGATGCCGAGCCTCGTCAGCGAGGCTTCCAGGGCGCTGGTCAGGTACGCCTTGGAATTGTCGAAGCCGCGTTTGCCCGTTTGGGGGTCGCGCCGGATCGAGCCCTTGGTGGCGAGGTGGACTTTGCCTCGCGCGCGCGCCGGGATTGGCCCTGAAGTAGCTGCCGATGAACGTCTCGGAGGTGTGGGGACCATAGACGTCCGCGGTGTCCCAGTGCGTCACGCCGTGGTCGAGTGCTGCGGACAATGTGCGATGGCTCTCGGCTTCGGTCGTGGGGCCGTAGAAGCCTCCGAAGCTCATGGCCCCGAAGCCGGTGGCGCCGACGCGAGCGCCCGTGCGGCCGAAACTGCGTACTTTCATTCAATGTCCGATCGCTGATGAGTAGGCCGGCGCGGCCGCGCCACAGAAAAAAGGGCACGGTCTCGCGACCCTGCCCCGAATTCCCGTCAATGAGGAGCCCCGTCGCAGTTTACCCGCTATCCGGCACCCTTTTTGGCTGGCAGCCCTGAAAGCCGCCTTCGCCGTACCCGTCCCTAGACTTGGGCTATGGCCGGATCGGCGGCGATGCGCCGACGGCTTCCCCCGAAATCCAGGTTCGTATATCGAACCTGCGTGTGTGTGTCACCATGTCGGATGACAAAAGTTTTCCTGGCGAACGGCTGAGGCCGGCCGCGAAAATGTCCCTGGTTCGCCAGGTTTGTGTCGGGCGGCCGCCAATGGGGCTATCGCCTGCATTTACAAAAAGAAATCCCCTGCCCCGCATCGGGGGACGAACTCCAGGGCCGCAGCGCGATCATGGAAAAAGCGACCTCGATTTACACGGTGCCGGCAGGCCGCCCGTTCCTGCGCAGTGTCGCGGCGGCGGTGCTGTCCGGCCGCCTGCCGGCCTCTGGTGTGCCCCGCGGGGCGCTGGACTTGCCACGCTGCACGATTCTGCTGCCCACCCGCCGGTCCGTGCGGGCGATGCAAGATGCATTTCTCGCCGAGAGTGGAGGCAAGGCCCTTCTTCTGCCGCGGCTTGCCGCCGTCGGGGACAGTGACGAGGTGGAAGGGATTCTGCTGGGGGGAGGGGCGATCCCCGTTGCTCCGGTAGCGACCGTTTCGCCGACGGAGCGTCTCCTCGTTCTGACCGAACTGGTGTTGAAGTGGTCCGCAGCGCTGCGTCATTCGGGCGGCGACGATGCTGGAACCCCGGGAGCGCGGACACCGGCCCATGCCGCGGCTATGGCCCAAGAGCTGGCATCGCTGATGGACATGCTCGAAACTGAACAGGTGGATCCCGCCCGCCTGCAAGACTTGGTTCCCGAGGAGCATGCCGAGCACTGGCATGCCACCCTTCGGTTTCTCGAGATCGTTCTGACCATGTGGCCGGCCTTCCTTGCCGAGCGGGGCGCCGTCTCGCCGGCGCAGCGGCGCAACATGGTCTTGCAGGCGGAGGCCAGACGGTTTCGGGAGATGCCGCCCGCAGGCCCCGTCATCGTTGCTGGCGTGACCGGCAGCATCCCGGCGTCGGCCGAGTTGATCCGGGCCGTCGCTGGACTGCCGGAAGGCGTGGTCGTGCTGCCCTCGTTGGACACCGAGCTCGACGAGGACACCTTCGCCACGCTTGCGAGTGCCCATCCCGAGCACCCGCAAAGCAGTCTCGCACGTCTGCTCGCGAGCATCGGTGTGCACCGCAGCGCGGTTCGCGCGATCCCCGGAGCGGACACATCCGAACGCCTCCAGACGCGCACTAGGATCGTCTCGGAAGCGATGCGACCAGCGCCGACCATCGGTCGATGGCGGGAGGCGGCTGCGGCGCACGTACCGCAGCAGTTGCGTAGCGCATTCGACGGCGTCTTCCGTATCGACGCGCCGAGCGAGCACGGCGAGGCCGAGGTCATTGCGCTGATCCTGCGGGAGGCATTGGAGGTGCCGGGGAGAACCGCGGCCCTCGTCTCTCGTGACCGCGAACTTGCCCGGCGCGTCTCGATACGGTTGGCGTCGATGGGCATCGTGGTCGATGACAGCGCGGGCAGACCATTCGGCAAGACCCCGCCGGGCGTTCTGCTCGACCTCGTGATCGAGGCCGTTTCGTCCGGCTTCTCTCCGACCGCGACAATGGCGCTGCTCAAGCACCCTCTCACGCGACTCGGGCTCGATGTTGCGATGGTGCGGCGTGCCGCTCGCAATCTCGAGCTGACGGCCTTCCGCGGCATCTATCTGGGGCGTGGAATCGATGGAATCGACGAAGCCGTCGAGCGCGTGGCCCAGGCGCATCCGGGGGAAGAGCGCCGCCACCCCGCCGTACGGCGCATGCGCCCTGAGGATTGGCAGTTCGTGCGCGCGCTGGTCGGAGCGCTTCGGACTGCTTTCGCGCCTTTGATCGATCTCTACGCTGCCGGAGGCGAGCCCTCGCTGAGATCTTTGATCGAGACCCATCTCGCCGTCGCCGAGATGGTGACGCTGACGCCGGAGGGCGAGGTGGCCCCCGGCAGGTCGCTGTGGCAGGGCGAGGCGGGAGAGGCAGCGCAGCGCTTGTTCGCGTCCCTGCTCGAGCCGGGTCTGCACCCGATCGCGCTCGCGCCGGCAGATTATGCCGATTTCTACCGTGCGCTCGTTGCGGGCGCCACTGTTCGTCCCCAGCGCGCCGTACATCCGCGGCTGGCCATCTGGGGTCCGTTCGAGGCGCGCCTGCAGCAGCCCGACATCGTCGTCCTCGGCTCGCTCAACGAAGGGACATGGCCCGAGCGGGTCGATCCGGGACCGTGGCTCAACCGCGCGATGCGCGCGAGGCTCGGTCTGCCTTCGCCAGAGGACGCCGTCGGCCGGGCCGCGCACGATTTCACGTCACTGCTCGCCGCCGAGCGGGTCTATCTCACGCGGGCCACCAAGATCGGCGGCGTGCCACAGGTCCCTTCGCGTTGGCTGATGCGGTTCGACGCGTTCCAGGCCGGTATCGGCGCTGCGGATGCCATCGCAAGCGGCGATCGCTGGCTCTCCTGGGCACAATGGCGAGATGCGGCGCCACGTGCGCCCGCCGTTCTCGCGCCCTCCCCCCGTCCGGCTCTCGCATTGCGTCCTAGGCGTTTGTCGGTGACCGATGTCGAGCGCTGGATCGCGAATCCATACGCGATCTTCGCGCGGCACGTCGCGGGTCTGGTTCCGCTCGATCCCTTGGGCCGGGAGCCCGATGCCTCGATGCGTGGCCAGATCGCGCATGCCGCGCTGGGGCGATTTGCGAACCGATTCCCCGACCGCCTGCCCGGCAACATCGTGGAAGAGTTGATGCGCGACGCGGAGGCGGTGGTCGGCCGTCACGCACTTCATCCGCGCGTCGCCGCGTTCTGGATGCCGCGATTGAGACGTTTCGCCGAGTGGTTCGCGCAGACCGAGCCCACTCGGCGCGGCGACGTCGAAAAGGTTGTGGCGGAGTCCTCGGGCGCCATGGTTCTCGCGGCGCCCGCTGGTCCCTTTTCGCTCACCGCGCGCGCCGACCGGATCGACATCTCCGCGAGCCGGATCGCGATCTACGACTACAAGACCGGGGCAGCGCCGAGCAGCGATGCCGCGCTCGAAGGGCGTTCGCCACAGCTTCCCCTCGAAGCGGCGATCGTTGCCGCCGGAGGTTTCGCCGCGGTTCCATCGCAGTTGCCCGCGGTTTTGTCGTACGTGCTCGTGGGTGGCGGCGAGCCCCCCGGCGAAGAGAAGCCGCTGTCCGTTCCTGATATGGCCTCGCTCGTCGCGGATGCGACCGCCCGCCTGTCGGGCCTGATCGCAGAGTTCGACGACCCCGCGACGCCATATCCTGCGCTGCGCCGCGCCGCATTCCAGGCACACTATGCGTACGATCCCTACGAGCATCTGGCCCGCGTGGCGGAATGGTCGACCGAGACTCAGGGAGGCGACGCGTGAGTCCTTCTTCCGCAAGTCTTCGCGATTCCGAGCTCCTGCAGGAAACCTCGCGACGCCAGCACGCCGCGGCTGATCCTGCCGTCTGCGCGTGGGTCAGTGCCAATGCGGGCACCGGCAAGACGCACGTCCTGACCGAACGGGTCCTGCGGTTGCTCCTGCGCGGCACCGCTCCGGGAAAGATCCTGGCTCTCACATTCACGAAAGCTGCCGCGGCCGAGATGTCGAAGCGCGTCTTCGACCGACTGGCCGTGTGGGTCACGATGCCGGACGCTGCGCTGGAGGAGCAACTGCGCGCATTAACGGGCGAAGCGCCCGGCAGCGAGCTGACGGCCAGGGCGCGGACCCTGTTCGCTGAAGCCATCGAGACGCCCGGTGGCCTCAAAGTTCAGACCATTCATGCCTTCTGCGAACGTCTGCTGCAGCGCTTCCCGCTCGAGGCCGGCGTTCCCCCCAATTTCACAATCCTGGACGATACCGTTGCAGCCGAGCTCCGTCGGCAGGCAACCGACGAAGTTCTCTCGCGTGCGAGTTCGGGGCGTGATCCGGCCCTTTCGGCCGCCTTGAGCCGGGCGATTGCCCATGCCGCCGATCACCAGTTCGACGAGATACTCTCCGCGGCGCTGACGGAGCGTGAATGGCTGGCCCTCGTCGCGACGGGCACAGACCAGATCGAGGCCCGTTATCGCTCCGCGCTCGGACTTGAAATGCATTTCGACCGCGCCGCGCTCCACGGCTCCGCCGATCGTGTCCTGCGACCAGCCGACGCCACCTTCCTCATCGATGCCCTGTCCGGCGGTTCCAAGCGGGATGCCGAATTGGCGGACCGGTTGCGCGCCGCGGCGAACGCGGTCTCCTCGGAGGCGCGCCTGGCCAGCCTCGAAGCGGCGTTCCTGACCAAGGAGGGAGACCCGCGCAAGTCCCTGGTCACCAAGCCCACCGAGAAGAAGCACCCCGCTGCGCCGGCGCTTCTCGTGCGGGCCCAGGAAGCGGTCGTTCGCCTCAGCGAGGCCAGAATCCGGCTGGGTGTCCTCGAAGCGACGTTGGCGCTTGCGACCGTCGCGGATGCCGTGGTTCAGGGCTACACGACGGCGAAGGCGCGCCGCGCGGCGCTCGATTTCGATGACCTCATCGCTCACGCCACGGCGCTGCTGGGGTCGCAGCGGGAAGCCGGCGGCTCGACCCCGACGCAGTGGGTCCTGTTCAAGCTCGACGAAGGCCTCGAGCACATCCTCCTCGACGAGGCGCAGGATACCAGCCCCGATCAATGGCACATCATCGAGGCGCTGATCGGCGAGTTCTTTGCGACACGCAACGAGGGTGCGCAGCCGCGGACGATGTTCGCAGTCGGCGACGAGAAGCAGTCGATCTACGGCTTCCAGGGCGCAGCCCCCGAGATGTTCGCCGCCATGGGCAAGACACTGAAGTCCAAGGCGACCGCCGCGGGGCTCCCCTGGCGGGGCGTTCCCCTCAATGTTTCGTTTCGGACGACGGCGCCGGTCCTCGCGGCCGTGGATGCCGTGTTCGAGTCCGCCGCACGCACGCCGGGCGTAGGGACCGACACCGAGGCTCGCGTCGTGCATCACGCGATCCGCACCGGCCAGGCCGGCCTGGTGGAGCTTTGGCCCATCGAGCTGCCCGAGCCGGCGGGCGAGACGGATGCCTGGGCGCCTCTTGCCGACCGCCCCGCCGTTCATCCTGTCCGGCGCCTCGCGCAACGAATGGCGCAGACCATCGGCAATTGGATCGACAACAAGGAAATCCTGGAGTCCGAAGGACGGCCGGTTCGTCCCGGTGACATCCTGATCCTGGTGGCGCGGAGGCGTCCGTTCGCCCGCGAAATCGTCACCCAGCTCAAGCAAAGGAAGATCCCCGTCGCCGGTGCGGATCGCCTCGTCCTGTCGGAGCAGATCGCCGTCCAGGATCTCGTAGCGTTGTGCGACTTCCTGACGTTGCCCGAGGACGACCTCTCACTGGCCTCGGTTTTGAAGTCGCCGTTGTTCGGCCTGGACGACGATGCATTGATCGCGCTCGCCATCGATCAGCGCGCCAATCTTTGGACCCGTCTCGTCCGTGCAGCAAAGCAAGGTCCTCGGTTCCAGGAGGCGTGCGACACTTTGAAGCGCTGGCGGAGCGAGGCCGACTACGCGCCGCCGTTCGAGTTTCTCAGCAGCATTCTGGATCGAGACGACGGACGCATGCGCAAGCGGATGCTCGCCCGCCTCGGCGGGGAGGCGGCAGACGCCATCGACGAGTTGCTCAATCTTGCCATGGCCTACGATTCCGTCGAGGCACCTTCGTTACAGGGCTTCCTCACTTGGTTCCGCGCCGGACGCCGCGAGATCAAGCGCGACATGGAGCAAGGCCGCGACGAGGTTCGCGTCATGACGGTCCACGGCGCAAAGGGTCTCGAGGCGCCGATCGTGTTCTTGCCGGACACCTGCTTCAAACCGTCTGGTGCGCGGGTGCCGCTGTTGTTGCCGCTCGCAGGGCAAGAGGATGCCGCCGGTCGGCGCCTCCTGGCCTGGCCGGTGAAGGGAGCGTCCGGCTGTGCGCCGATCGCGACCGCGCGTGCTGCCATAGCCGCATCGGACATGGAGGAACGCAATCGTCTCCTGTACGTGGCGATGACGCGTCCACGCGATCGGCTTTACGTCGCGGGCTGGCAGGCGGGGGAACGGCCCCTGCCGGAGGATTGCTGGTATCGCACGATAGAGGCCGGCCTCGAGGGCAAGCTCGAGAAATTCGAATCCGGCGAAGGACGGGTGCTGCGGCGGCTCTCCACCCCGCAGACCGCGCCGATCGACAAGCCGCGGCATGCGCGCACGCGAGAGGCAGCGGCCGAGCAGCCGCCGGCCTGGGCCCGTACGCGGCCGATCTCAGAAGCCGGCGCCACCATTCCAATTGCGCCCTCCCGCCTCGCCCCGCTCGAGGTCGACGACGAGGGAGAACCGCTCCGGCCGGCGCCGCCGTCGCAAGGCGCGATCGCCTATGGGCGCACAGGGACGGACGATCCGGTCCGCTTTCTGCGCGGTACGCTCACGCACGCATTGCTGCAGCATTTGCCCGATCTCCCTGAAGCCGGGCGCGAGCAGGCCGCTCGATCCTTGATTGCGCGGGAAGGGCGAGGGCTGTCCCAGGCGCAGCAAGGCAGCATCGTCTCCGAAGTATTGGCGATCCTTCGCGATGTGGCCCTGTCGGCCTACTTCGGCCCCGGCAGCCGGGCGGAGGTGCCGATCGTGGGGGACTTCGAACCCCCGCAAGGCAAGGGACGTCCGTTTCGGATCATCGGCCAGATCGATCGCCTCGCCGAATTGGACGGGCGCATCAGCATGCTCGATTTCAAGACCAACCGGCCTTCGCCGAGATCGCTCGACGCGGTCCCGGAGGCCTACATCCTCCAGCTCGCCGCGTACCGTTTGGCGCTGCGAACCATCTATGGCGCGGGCCGTCCGATCGACGCTGCACTGCTGTGGACAGATGGTCCTCATCTGATGAAGGTCCCCGAGGCCATGCTCGATGCCGCCGAGCCACGCCTTTGGTCCTCCGTCGTCCTCGCAAGTTAACCGCGCATTTACCAAATTGGTCGACGGTAACGTCCAGCACCACCGCCATCCAGGAGGCCGGACATGTCACAGAGCGTGAAGGGGCCTGCCGGAGACGAGGCCGTTTCCTCGGAATAGATGCTCGAGATCGCGCGTCGCCAGATCGCCGAGACGCAGGCGGCGGCAGCGGAGCCGGGCGACTGCGGCCGTAGTCTGCCATTGCCCATGCCGGATTTGGCATCGGTCAGCCTGGGCGAAGCAATTCGGGCGGCCGTGTTCCAGCTCGACGCGCTGGAGCGTCGCATGGGACGCCGCTCCGCCGACGATGCCTCCGGCGAGCAGGACGAGGCGAGCGAAAAGCGCGTGCCGGCCCATGTGGTCCAGGGCAATTCAGTTCATGAGGTCCTGACGAGGCGGATGGCCTTCCACTTCT
>CAYMEB010000112.1:0-15091 GCA_964389095.1 uncultured Hyphomicrobiaceae bacterium | reverse complement strand
CCCAAAGCCGCCGCCTGAGCCATCAGGCCGTCACCAAGATTTGGCGATAGCTCTCCGTTGAGCAGCAGCAAGCGAGTGGATGGCAGCTTCATCGGCAGCTCCCGTTGCGAAGTTCACCTGTCTACAACTCAAGCCCTGAAAGCTCGGTTTACGTTGCGCACGATCGGATCGATGAGCTGGTCGAGCAGCGTTCTCTCTCCGGTGATCACAAGTATCTCGGACCTCATGCCGGGATGCAGCGTGACGCGCTTGGCGACCTCTTCGCGCGTCTCGTCGAGTTCGATGCGGGCGACGTAGTAGGCCAGTCCCGTTCGCTTGTCTTCCACGGTATCGGGCGACACCCAGGCGAGACGTGCACCGAACGGTCGCTGCTCGCGCCAGCTCAGCGAAGTCAGCCAGACCTTCGCTCGCATGCCGGATTTCACGGCATCTACGTGAAGCGGAGGCATTCTCCCCTCGATCACCAGCCTGTCGTCCTTCGGAACGATCTCTGCGACCGTCTGTCCGGGCGCGACGACGGCACCTTCGCCATGAACCACGAGCGACAGCAGCCGACCGGCGACGGGAGCGCGGATTTCCGAGCGCTGCACATCCTGCTCGGCGAGTGCGATGCGCGTCTGAAGGCCGACGACTTCCTTTTCCACCTCCGCAACCTGACGTTCGAGCGCCGATACTCGGGAACGCGCGGCAAGCTGCTTGGCAGCGAGATCCGCCATCGTGCTGGCTTCCTGGCGGATCAGTGCCAGCTGGCGGTTCGCGGCGTCGATCTGGGCCTTCATTGCTGCGAGCTGCGCATCGAGCGCGCTGGTATCGAGACTGATCAACAGGTCGCCGGCTTTCACTTCAGCGCCTTCGGCAACGGCAATCCGCCCCACTGTGCCGCCGCGCAGATGCTGCACGGCCTTCACCTTCGTCTCCGTGATGAAGGCGCCCTGGAACGAGGCGCCGCGATCGATCGGTGCCATGCCGGCAATGCCGAGCCCGGCACCGAAGAAGCCGCCGATCACCACGAACCCCAGGAGCAGCGGACCGCGAACGTTCAGTCGCGGAGCAGCATACGCGGGCCTTCGCCTCGGACCACTCATCAGGAAGCTCCGGAACTGGAGGCGACTGCGGGCCCCGTGGATTTCGCCTGAGCCGTCGTTGCGATGCCGACGGCCACAGGACGCGGGGCCGCCGACGCCGAAGCCGCCGCTACGTCGTTTTGCGGTCCGTGTCGCGCCACGGTTCCATTGTTGAGCACCATCACGGTATCGGCGAGCTGAAGCAGCCTGGGATCCTGCGTCGCCACGACGAGGCTCACGCCTTCCGATTTCAGGCGCTCCAGAACGCCGATCAGGCGGCGCACGCTGCCCCGATCCAGACCGAGTTCCGGCTCGTCGAGCACGACCACCCGAGGACCTCCGTGCAGCGCACGTGCGAGCGCCACCGCGCGGCGCTCCCGCAGAGCCAACCCCTGACCGCCTTGCCCGATCATGGTGTCGTAACCACTGGCGAGCGCGATCAGCTCGTCGTGTACGCCGGCCCGCATGCCTGCTTGCGCCACGCTCAACAGCGACGCCTCACGGAAGCGAGCGATGTTATCGTGCACGCTTCCTTCGATCAGTGCGGGATCGTCGGGAAGATATCCGATCGGAGGCGCTGCATCGATCCGTTGCCATTTCGCGATCGGCAGACCATCCAGCTCCGCCGTCCCGCTGATGGGCTGAAGCGCGCCGGCGAGCAATCCCGCCAATGTCGACTTGCCCGAGCCATTGGGTCCCACGATCGCGAGCGCCTGGCCCTGTCGAAGTTCCAAAGTGATGTTTCGCAGGGCGGGTGTGCGCCGGCCGGGATAGGCGACTGTGGCATCACGCAAAGATATCACGCCCGCTGGCGCCCCATCCTCGCTTTCGGTTGCTTTCTCGTCGGCGTCGGCGGCGAAGTCACGCAATCTTCGATAGGCGGCATAGATGCCGTTGCCGCTGAACGCAGCCGACACCATCCCTTCGACCGGCGCAATGACCCGGTTCAGCAGAAGCGTGCAAGCGACGAGAGCGCCGGGCGTGAGCTCATTTCGAATGACCAGCCACGCTCCTAGGCCATAAACCAGGATCTGGGAGGACGTGCGAAGCGTCCTGGTCAGGAGTCGGATGAGGCCGGCACGCTTCCCGAGCGAGTAGGACCCCGAGATCTGAGCCCGATTGAACCTCTCCCACTGCTCTGCGGCGCCGCGCGCCAATCCCAAGGCTCCGGTCATGCCGCTGTTTGAAGCCACGGCCTGTTGCCACAGCTCCGCTCGCTCGTATGCACGGCTGGTCTCGCGCTGCAGACGATGCGTCAGGATCGACATCGCCAGCGCGAGGCAGAGCATGGCCAGAACCACCGCGGCGGCCAGCGCCCCGATCATCGGATGCAGGAGAACCAGGCCTGCCAGGAAAACCGGCACCCAGGGCGCATCGAACATGCTGGTGATGGTGCCGTTGCTCAGGGCAGTCTTGAAGGTGCGCAGCGCCTGTGCGTCCCCCCGGATGTCGGACGCCGAATGACCGAGCTTGAGTCCGGTCGCGAGCAGATGCTGGCCCAGCGTGTGGTCGAGCCAGAGCGCCGCCCGCAGGACGATCCGGTCTCTCGATGCTTCCAGCAGCGCCAATGCGAGAATTGCCGTGCCCGCCATGATGGTCAGGATGGCCAGCGTCTCCACGCTGGAGGTCGGCACGACTGTCTCGAAGATCTGAAGCGTGTAGAGCGGCAGCGCGAGCAATAGAAGGTTGACGAACCCGCCGAACAGAAATGCGGCGAAGAGTGCACGCCGCACCTGTTTCAGTAGTTGCCGCGAGGTACGCATCACAAGGACCAAGGCAATCCGCACGCGCCGGCAACATCTCCGACGCAACTGCCAGCATGGCAGCGAGGGTTAAATTTTCCCTGAACCGGCCGAACACCTCAGTGCACTCGCACTGCGGTACCGATCAGGCGCCGGCATCACAGGACGATCGCGCCGGTCTGGAGCAGGCTGTCCAGGCTGACACCGTGGATGTTGTCCAGCTGGACGACATCGACGAAGGCTCCACCGGCCCCGAGCGCCGCCGACACGATTGTGCCCTGCGCCGTGTCGCGTACGCTCAGCAACTCGCCAGAGGGCGTGGCGTTCTGCCCGGAGAACAGACCGCTGAAATCGAGTTTGTCACCAGCCTGGAAGTCGGTGATGCGGTCGAACCCCGCCGACGTCCCCGATGCGTCCACCACGTCCTCGCGGGCCCACACGAAGGTATCCTTGCCCCAGGAGAAGGGCACATTGGTCGTGTTGAGCTGCCCGCCCGTCATCATGTCGTTGCCACGGCCGCCACGGATCACATCGTCGCCACCGTCGCCGAAGATGCGGTCGTTGCCATCCTCGCCGAAGATGCGATCGTTGGCTCCGCCGCCGAACAACTGGTCGTTGCCGGTACCCCCGTACAGCTGATCCTGATCGCCGCCGCCATTGAGGAAATCGTTGCCGGCGCCACCGAACAGCACATCGTTGCCGAACTCGCCATTGAGCTTGTCGTCACCGTCGCCGCCGGAGATCTGGTCGTTGCCGTCGCCACCGAAAACTTCGTCCTTGCCCAGGCCGCCGTCGATCCGATCGGCACCGGCGCCACCCATGATGCGGTCGTCGCCATCGTTGCCAGCGAGCACGTCGTCGCCCAGCCCGCCGTCCAGAATGTCGTTACCTAGTCCGCTGACGAGGCTATCGTTCCCAGCGCCGCCGTCGAGTACATCGTTTCCGTCGCCGCCATCGAGCTGATCGACGCCATCCTCGCCGCGCAGCGTGTCGTCCCCGATGCCGCCGAGCAGGCGATCATCGCCCGAACCGCCGTTCAAGGTGTCGTTGCCGTTTCCACCGTCCAGGACGTCTGCGCCGGCCTGGCCATCCATCGTGTCATTGCCGTCGCCACCGATGAGGCTGTCATTACCATCACCGGCATAGATGCGGTCGCCGCCGCTGCCGCCGTCGAGTGTATCGATGCCGAGCCCGCCGTTGATCAGGTCCGATCCGGCGCCACCGGCCAGGCGGTCGTTGCCATCGCCCCCGTTCAAGGTGTCGTTGCCGTCGCCGCCGTCGAGCGCGTCGTCGCCGCTGTCGCCCGAAAGCTGGTCGTCGCCTGCGCCGCCGAGCAGGACATCATTGCCGACGCCGCCGCTCAACAGATCGCTACCCTCGCCGCCGTCTAGCAGATCATCACCCTCGCCGCCGATGAGCGTATCGGTCCCGGTCCCGCCGTTCAGCCTGTCGTTGCCGGTTCCGCCATCGAGCCGATCGTTGCCGCTGCCACCTTCCAGAGTGTCGTTGCCGGCTCCACCGGAGAGCACGTCGTCGCCGTCGCCGCCGTCGAGAGCGTCATTGCCATCGCCACCCGTCAAGGTGTCGATGCCCGTCCCGCCGAAAAGGGTATCGTTGCCCGAGCCGCCGTCGAGCATGTCGTCACCGTCGCCGCCGATCAGGCGATCGTTGCCCTCACCGCCCCAGAGCTAATCGTTGCCGGTGCCACCGTCGAGATAATCGTCGCCGGATCCGCCGTCGAGCTGGTAGTTGCCGGTGCCACCGTCCAGGCGATAGTTGCCGGAGCCGCCATCGAGACGGTCGTTGCCGTCGCCACCCAGGAGAACGTCGTCGCCGCTCCCACCGTCGAGGGCATCGTTGCCCGTGCCACCGTCCAAGGTATCGTTGCCGTCGCCACCGAGGAGGCGATCGTTCCCGCGCCCCCCGAGCAGCGTATCGTTGCCCGAGCCGCCATCGAGCTCGTCGTTACCATCCCCACCATCGACGTAGTCGTCGCCGGCACCGGCGTAAACCTTATCGTTCCCCTCGCCAGCATCGATAAAATCCGCGGCACTCGTGCCTTGCAGCACGTCAGAATTGCTGGAACCCAGGATTCTCGCCATCGCTCGCCCCCTAATTGCACCGTTCTACACCCAGGGTAGTCGGCCTGGGTTGAGGAACGGTTCTGGGGATGAGACGCATTTGACGAAATGCGAACCGAGCTGCGCGCAATCTGGTCGTATACTTAACGGCTTCGAATGTTATCCGACTTCGACAGAACGGTTCATTGACCCTGTTGCGAACGCGCGCAAAAAAAAGGCCGGAACGCAGGGCGCGTTCCGGCTTACGCGGAGAAAACTCCGCCAGGCGAGTTCTAATTACCTGCTGTCACACCAGCAGCATGCCAGCTTTCAGCATTTCCACCGAAGAGTTCATGTGGACGCCTTCGAGCACCGCGACCTCGTGGAAGCTGCCGCCGATCTTGGCGAAGACATGGGTTCCAGCGGAGTCGTTGGGCATCTTCACGAGATCCGCGCGGTTACCTGTCTGACCGGCCATCACGCCGCGCAGATCGAGAACGTCATCCTTGCCGAAGTCGGTGATGCGATCGACGCCGAGATGCTTGCCTTTGGAGTCGATGACATCCTTGGCCGCAAAGACGAAGGTGTCCTTGCCGCCGCCGCCCGTGCGAACGTCCGCGCCCCCGGCACCCCGGATCATGTCGTTACCGGCACCGCCGTCGATCGCATTGGCGAACTTGTCGCCACGGATGATGTCCGCGAACGAGGTCCCGACGACGCCTTCCACACCCAACATCTGGACCGATGCTCCGCCAGAAGCGGTGTGCTTGCTCAGGTCGACCTTGACGGGTCCGCCAATTCCCGAGAAATCGAGCGTGTCGAAACCCGAACCGCCGTAGACCTTGTCGGAACCGGCACCAGCGACGATGCGATCGTTGCCGGAGTTGCCGTACAAGGTGTCGTTGCCGGCGCCGCCGGCCAGGACGTCATTGCCCGAGCCGCCGAACATCTTGTCGTCGCCGTCGCCACCCTTCAACACGTCGTTGCCACGCATGCCGAACATGGTGTCGGCGCCGTTCCCGCCGATCAGCAGGTCGTCCGCCAAACCCTTCGCCGTCGACGAGGCGCCCTCCTTTCCGACCTGAGCGGCGTTCGCAATGCCGATGTCGATCGTGAAGCGCGCGTCGTCGAAGTCTTTGTCGCCACCCTTCCACAGGTCCTCGAAGCCGACCGTGATCTTGCCGGTCAACGGATCGACCGTGGTGACCTCGTGCTTCAGCCCATCGCCATTGTTGGCCTGGCTCGAGGTGAAGATCGAGGTGCCGTACTGGGTCTTGATGTCGGTCATCTTGCCCGAACCATCGACATGAACCAGCTTGAACTCCCCACCCTGCCCGACGATCCCGGGCTTGCCGGTTTTGGCGTCGACGAGCTTGAACGAGCCCTTCGCATCGGCGAGGAGCTTGTCCATGCCCGATTGCGAGAAGGCGTTCGGAGCCACGAAGAACCCGACCCGGTCGCCGGCATGGAGACCGACGTCGACGCCGCTCTTGCCGGTCACGAGGTCGCCGCCCGAGCCTTGTTCGGAGGCGTTCGCGAACAGCATCTTGACGCCGGTGATGTTGCCGTTCTTGTCGAACGTGTACATACCGAGTGCATTCTTGAAGCCGGCGCTCTCACCCTGCCAGGTCACCTTGGCAGTGACGTCTTCAGTGATCTTCAGCTTGGAAGCGTCGACCTTTCCGGCCTTCACGCTGTCGCCGAACATCACGTCGCCGTTGTGACCCGCAACGATCTGATCCCCGCCGCCGCCGCCCAGAAGCGTGTTGTGCAGGGGCACGTTGGCAGCGCGCAGCGATACGTTGTCGATGAGACCGCCGTAGCTGTCGTTCTGATTGGCCGACTCGCGGAACTCGATGCGGTCCTTGCCGCCGGTGCCGATCAGCTTGAACGAAGTCGACTGCCACGATGAACCAGGGTTCACCGTACCGACCATTTCACCGTTCCAGAACACGTTGATCGTGTTGGTCGCCTGGGACGTCCCGGGCCGAGCCGCGCTGTCGAACGAAAAGACGTACTCCTGACCTTTCTGGGTCGAGACGTCCTGCCAGACCTTGCTCAAGCCCCGATCGAAGTCGAGCTCCATGAGCTTGTCGCCGTCGGAGGCAGTCTTGATGAAGTTCTTGCCCCAAACCTCGACGCCAGTGTCGGATTTCCACCCGCCCACTTCCTTGAAGTAGGACCAGGTTCCCGCCCCGACCCTAGCGCTCTCGAAGCTGCCGTCGACCAGCAGGTTGTCGCCTTGCCGGCTGCCTGTGCTGCCGATGAGGAGGTCGTTGCCGCCGTCCCCTGACATCAGATCGTTACCGGAGGTACCGACGAGTTTGTCGGCCTTCCCCGTACCTATGACGTTTGCCACGTGATTTTCCGACGTATCGTCGCTCCCTGACGATGCATGCGAGACACACGATCGACGAGATCGCTCACACAGCCCACGCACGCATCCGTACCGAGGAGTAGACGAAAAGTTCTGACGTCATCTCTCGCGGCGCGCCTCAAATCGAGACGCATTTTAATCGACGTCGAGACAATATTGATTCAATGTTTATGCATCGCGCGGCGCCCCGTCGCCGCTTCCGACCTACGGCCGGCGGCAGGTCCGGCGCGTCACGTCCCGGGATTTCTAAGCAGCGCGAGATGCCGCTCCAGCGATGCGGCCGCGCTCGAATAGGCCTCCTGGCGCTCCACGCTCCAGTATTTGAGGTTGGAAAGCTCGATCGGCTCCCCTGTCACGGCGCATCGCACGAAATCGCCGGCACCGCGGATCTCGAAGTCGCCATCCTTGTAGAGCACGCGAGCCTCGGCGCGCCGGCCACGAAACTTGTCGAGCATAAGGGGATCTCCTGCGAGAGGCGGGGCCGCGGCATGGTCGACCAGTGCCGACAATAGCCTGCCGCCAAGCAGTATTCCAGACGACGCGAAACTGATCCAAGATGCGCGCAAACAGGGCGAACAGGATTGCTGACCAATGCGCAGGAAGCTGACCGATACCGAGCGCACTCGCGAACTGACGGCTCTGCCCGGGTGGCAGGAGCACGGCACACGAAACGCGATCATGCGCACGCTGCAATTCGCCGATTTCAACGCCGCGTTCGGTTTCATGGCGAGAGTGGCACTCGTCGCCGAGAAGCTCGATCACCATCCCGAATGGCGAAACGTTTGGAACCGGGTCGAGATCATCCTCACCACCCACGATGCCGGAGGGATAACGGACCTCGATCTGGAACTGGCGCGGCGCATCGATGCAATCGCTGCCGGCAGTCCCGCGACGTGATGCCGCGAACTCCGAGGACAGATCAAGGCTGCGGTTCGTCGTGAACGGCGCTGGCGGGCGTCGCCCCGTCGAGTTCGTCCTCGTCGAGCGCCTTGGGTTCCGTAAAGCCGCCCTCGGCCACCAGCCGCGCGAACAGGCCCCGCTGCTCGACCAGTGAACGGAATGTACCGCTCTCGATGATGCGACCGCGATCGAGCACCAGGATCCGGTCGGCATCGGCGACGGTCGAGAGCCGGTGCGCGATGATGAAAGTCGTGCGCCCCTTGCGCAAGGCGTCGAGCGCTCGCTTGATCTTGGATTCCGTTTCGGCGTCCAGAGCGCTGGTTGCCTCGTCCAGAATGAGGATCGGCGCATCCTTCAGGATGGCTCGCGCGATCGCCAGACGCTGTCTCTCGCCACCGGACAGCGAAAGTCCGCGCTCGCCGATCACGAACTGATAGCCGCCCGGCTTGCGCGAGATGAAGTCATGCGCCTCCGCAAGGCGCGCCGCGCGCTCGACGGCATCGTCGCCCGCGTCGGGGCGGCCGATGCGGATGTTCTCGGCAATCGAACGATTGAACAGGCCTGCATCCTGAAAGACCACAGCAATGTTGTGCCGCAAGGAGTTGATCGTCACGTCCGTCACATCGTGACCATCGACGGCGATGATGCCTGAATCTGGAGCACGCAGGCGCTGCAGGAGCGCAAGGGTCGTCGTCTTTCCCGAGCCCGTAGGACCGACGAGCGCGATCGTCTCGCCGGGAGCCGCCTCGAAGTGAAGGTCGAACACACCGGAAGCTTCACCCGGCCCGTACTTGAAGGTTACACCGCGATACTCGACCCGGCCCATGACGGTGGACAGTTTGCGGGCTCCGGCCTTGTCCGTTACGCTGACCTTGGTGTCGAGCAGGCTGAAGAACGACCGCAGCGTCGGCGCCTGTTGGTAGATCCTGACCACGAAACCGGAAAGCTGGTCCAGCTTGCCGATCAGAAGGTTTGCAAAGCCTACGAACGTGACGATGACGCCGACAGTGGCTTCGCCGCGTTGAACGAGAATTGCGCCGACCGCGAAAACGACGACCATTGTTATCGTCGCGGCCGCCCGCGTGAGGACCGTCAAGAGCCCCCACCAGGTCAGCACCGGATACTGGGCGGCGAGCAGAGCATCCATGATCGACCGCATGGCCTTCATCTCGGCCGCGAGCCGCGCGTAGCTCTGGACGACCGTGACGTTCCCGAGCACGTCGCCGACCCGGCCGTAGACGTTGTTGTGATAGGCCTCCACCGCGGCTTGGCCGTCCGAAGTCTTGCGCACCACCACGATGTTGAGCAGCAGGTAGACCACCGCCAATACCCCGAGAATCGCGGTCATGCGGACGTCGATGTCCAGCGCGACGGGGATCAGGATGAGGATGCCGACGATTGCCGTGAGCTGTTCTCGCATGAACGAGAGCCAGAGCCAGAAGAGGGAGTCGGTCCCCGAAAGGATCGTCCGCACCACCGTGCCCGAACCTTTTTCGGCGTGATAGCTGATCGGCAGCGTGATCGCGCGTTCGAAGGACAGTCCCATTGCAGCGAGCCGCCTGCGGTGCGCGAGGCGGTCGGCGGCCACGGCCACTACGACACTCGCCAGGATCGCGCCGAGGCCCAAGCCCGCCCACAGGCCGATGATCGGGAATGCCGCGTCGCCCTTGGCCAGCGCGTCGACGACCCAACCGAACAGCTTCTGCTCGAACACTTGCACGACTGCGATCACAATGCCCGCGAGTGTAAGAGCCGCCGTGAGCCCCCGTTCTTCCGACAACAGGCGAAGCGCCCGTCGGTAGACCTGCGCGGTCGGCATGGGTGCATCGATCTTGGCAGGTGCTGACATGTCGATCGGTAGCGCTGGTGGAACTGGATTCGGCATAGATATGGCACACGACACACCCCTCGCGGGAAACGAGTGGGTAACGCCGATTCGCGCCGCAACAAGCCTTAGCGCGGCTTGCGGAAGATGTGCAGGGTTTTGAACGTCCCGGCGTCCGTGAACCCCCGTTGGGCCACCAGGGCCCGGCCGGCGGCCTGTCCCTTGTCGTAGGCGAACGAGCCCTTGTAGAAGTGTATCTCACCGCCTGGGCGCAGACGGTCGGCCAGGACCATCGTCATCTCCTCGTCCGTCAACGCTCCATAGGCGTCGTTGTCGGCGGTACGATACTCACCGATGTGGAACAGCGTCGCCATGTCCAGTTCGGGCATGAGCCGCCGGTCGATCTGATAGATGTCCCCGAAATAGGCTTTGTAGGTGAAGCCCAGGCGCGGGTTGTCGATCAACAGACGAACATAGTCGTCATACTCTTCCTTCGAGGCGGTGATCCCGAAGACATGGTTGCCTGATCCGTTGGCTGCCGTGCGCAGACCGACGATGTGATGGTTTCCCGTGCCCATGTGGAAGATGTCCTTCCCCTTGATCCCCTTCTCGTCGAGGTAGTCCAGGAAATGGATGTCGCAAGGGCACTGCTTCTCGTCGAGCGACCAGGTCGCATTCCAGAAATTGAGCTTCGTCATGGTTCGACGGTCTTGCGACCGCTCCTTGTTCAGAATTGAGCCGTTTCTGCGGACTGCTGGCGCGCGGCAGTCTGGATTACGCCGCCGGCACCGCGCACGAGGTGCCAATGGTGGGTGTGAAGGGAGGCCAGTGCCGCCCGCTGCGAGAGCGTCACGATCACTGCCGCCGGCAACGTTGCAATCAGAGCATTGAAAAGGTCCCGCTGAGCAGGCTCGTCGAGACCGGAAAAGGCATCGTCGATGATGACCACGTCCGGTCGGTGAACCAGAAGGCGCGCCAGCCCGATGCGTTGGCGTTCGGCACCGGTGAGGACCAGGTCCCACCGAGCCGCTTCGTCGAGGCGGGCGACGAGATTTGCCAGACCCGCCGTCTTCAGTGCGGCCGTCAGGTCTTCCCGCTTCGCCGCGACCGCCCCGCCGGCTTCGAGGGGATACTGAAGAACCGTAGCCAGTGTTCCCAGCGGCAGATATCCCCGCTGGGGCAGGAGCATCAGACGCAGATCCGCGAGCGGCGCCTGCGGCGGCACCAACCCGGCCAGAACACGAGCGAGCGACGACTTGCCTGTGCCGCTGTCTCCCGTGATGAGCAGGCGATCGCCCGGGGCCAGCGCGATCCCGCCGGTTTTCGCAAACACCCTACCTTCGCCATCGCGCAGTTCGAGTTCCCCGAACTGCAGACCGTGCCCGCCCCTCGCCCGGCCACCGGCCGTCCCGTTCGCGGGCACTTCGACCGCGGCGCATGCATCGACAATGTCGATGACGCGGCGCGCGGACGCATACCACTCCGCGATCCTGTTGTAGTTGTCGACCACCCAGGAGATGGCGATCTGCACCTGGATGAACGCTGCCGCCAGCTGCGTCACCTGGCCGAGCGTGAGTTCGCCAGCGAGATACTTGGGCGCCGCGAACAGCAACGGCACGACTGGAATCATCGGCCCGGACGCATTGGTGATCCAAGTGACATGACCGTGGCTGCGCACGATCGCGAGCCATCGGCCGACCACCGTATCGTAGAAGCGGCCGAGAATGGCGCGCTCGCCCGCGCCGCCACGCATCAGCGCGATGCTTTCTGCGTTGTCGCGCAGCCGCATCATTGCGAAGCGGAAGTACCCTTCAGCTTCGTTCTTCTGCCCGACCCTGCCGACCAGCGGGCTTCCAACCCAGGCCATCAGCACCGACGCGAGTATCCCGTAGGCCAATGCGACCCACACCATGTACCCGGGGATCACGACGCCGCCGATCGCGATCGAGCCGCCGACCGACCAGAGGATCGAGATGAAGGCCGTGCCGCCGATCAGAGCGGACAGCAAGCCGATGCCGAGATCCACGAGGATCTCCGTCGCCCAGCGGGTATCGTCCGAGATACGGTACTCGGGATTGGGCGGCTCGCGGCCGGTGGCATTCAATTGGTAGAATTTTTGCCCCTCGAGCCAGCGCGCGATCAGCGCTTCGACCAGCCACGCGCGCCATCTCACCTGAAGGGTCTCGCGCGTCAGCACGATGGCCACGCCGATCGCCGCCATCGATGCTATGATGAGAAAGAACACCGCTACGGCGCTCTTGACGCCTTCCACGTCCTTCCGTTCGAGGGCGTCGAAAAACCATCGGTTCCAATGGTTGAGCTGAACCGTCACATAGGTGGAAAGCACCAGCGACAACGCCAGCCCGATGGTCAGCCGCCAGGCCCGTGACTTGGTTGGGCCGCTCCAGAAGCCGGATGAGAACGCCAGAAACGCCCGCGCGACGCGCGGCTCCAGGTGGAAGCCGCCACCTTCAGAAGTCGGCACCCCGGAATCGGGGGCGGCGTGAGGCTGCGTGGCGGACATCGGACTGGAACTGCATCCTCGAACTGGGCGGACCGTGGCGGGAGGCCGGCCGGTCGGCCGGCCGTCAGATACCCTCGGTCATGACGTGTCGACCCTGAAGCGGGCATGAATGACCGATCGAAACCGGCCGAACTGCCGATCACCGCATCGGCTGCAGCTCTCCCTTCAGCTCTCCGGCGCGACGATCTCGGCGATCCCGCCGGGTCTGGCGATGATGGCCCTCTCGGCAATCCCGATGAACAGTCCATTTTCGACAACGCCAGGAATTTCCTTGAGAACCGCATCGAGGGCCTCGGGATCGGGCATGCTCCCGAACCGGCAGTCGACGATGTAGTTTCCTCCGTCGGTCACATAGGGCCGGCCGTCGGCTGCGAGGCGCAACACGATTTCGCCGCGACAACCGGCTTCCTCGGCCATGTCTGTGATCATCGATTTGGTTGCCGTCAGACCGAACCGCACCACCTCGACAGGAAGCGGGAACTTGCCGAGTACGGCAACCTCCTTGCTGCCGTCGGCGATCACCACCATGCGCTCCGACGCACATGCCACGATTTTCTCCCACAACAATGCCCCGCCGGCCCCCTTTATCAGCCGCAGGGCGGGATCGATTTCGTCCGCGCCGTCGATCGTCAGATCGAGCTCGGGGCACTCGTCCAGGGTCGTCAGGGGAATCCCGAGGGATCGAGCCTGGGCCGCCGTAGCCTCCGAGGTCGGCACGCAGAGTACGTCGAGACCGGCTTTGACCCGCTCTCCGAGCAGTTCGACCAGCTTGGCTGCCGTCGATCCCGTACCCAGGCCGACCCGCATTCCGGGCTCGATCAGTTCGACGGCCCGGGCCGCAGCCAGGCGCTTAAGTTCATCGGGCGTCATAGAGCCTGCTCCTGATGTTTTGTCGCAATCATTGAGTGCCGACATTGGATGCTGACCCGCTGAAGGTCCAATGCGCAAGGCATCTTCCTCACCGTATCGAAACGAGACTTCGGGTGCGTTCTCGAACTGTTCCTAAGGCGCACTCGAGGCTGTCACTCCAGGTCTTCTGCAGGGAGCGCCTCCCTGATCAAGGATGCGAGTTCCAGGAAGTCCCGCTTTCGGGGCGATGTACGCCGCCACGCAAGCCCGATGACGCGCTGAGGCTCCGGATCCGCGAAGCGAACCAACCGTATGCCGGATCTGATCGCTTCCTGCGCGATGCTGATCTGGGGCAGAAGCGTCATTCCGAGCCCGCCCCTCACCATCTGCACGAGGGTCGACAGCGTCGAGGCGCCCAGGGTATCGGCGTCGCCGGAGGGGCGCAGGCGGCACACGTCGAGCGCCTGGTCCCTGAGACAGTGCCCCTCCTCCAGGAGCAGCAGTCGATCGCTCTCGAGAAGCCGCGACGGTATGCGCACGCGCGACTTGACCACACGATCGGCGGGCAGGGCGAGCACGAACTTGTCGATCCTGAGTTCGACGGTTTCGAACTCCGCCTGAGGAACCGGCAATGCTAGGACGACGACATCGAGGTCCCCGGTCCCCAGCTCCTTCAACAGCACGGCCGTTTGAGTTTCACGAATTTGAAGTGTTAACCCGGGATGGCGCAGCCGCAGGGCTTTCATGAGGTCGGGCAGCATGTAAGGCGCGATCGTCGGAATCACACCGAGCCGGATCGGCGACGCGAGCACACCCCGGCTGCTGGCCGCAAAATCGGAAAGCTCCTGGATTTCCAGCAAGATGGCAGCGGCGCGCCGTGCTATCTCCCGCCCGGCCTCGGTGAGCGCGATGCCGTGGGGCCGCCGCTCGAAAACGGTGACGGCCAGGGCCCGCTCCAACTGCGCGATCTGCATCGACAATGCAGGCTGCGTGACGCCGCAGTGCTCCGCGGCGCGTCCGAAGTGTCCCAATCGGGCCACGGCATCGAGATACTTGAGCTGGCGGGTGGAGATCATTTGTAGCGCATCAGTAAATCTGATCTTCGATGCATGATTGTTCGATTTGATATGATGAGCAAGGGCGCCTAGTATCCCGTCCGATCGGCAATCGCGAAAAACAGCTCCGACGCCGGCAGGCGGCGGGTCGGGTTGAGCGCCACCTCTGACTTGGCGAGGCGGCTGGAACAGTAACTGGCCGGCGCGCGGTTCCATTGCTCGGAGCTGTGCCCTGGCGGGATCATCCGGACACCTGCCAATGAAAGGTCCCCGGGCGGACGCGCTAGACGGCGAATGAGGAGCAGCAGGGCTGCAAACCGATCGGGCTGCGACTGCGGAGCCCATCGGCTTGGCCCATATCAGTGCCTCAGTATTGGTGGACACGAGAGGAGCTAGTCATGAGCAATGATGCGAAATGCCCGTTCTCCGGCGGACAGGGCGGAGCGACGACAACCGGCGCGCGATCGAACCGCGACTGGTGGCCGAACCAGATCAACTTGCGCATTCTGCACCAGCATTCGGAGCTGTCGACTCCGGTCGGCAAGGCGCACGACTACGCAAAAGAGTTCAAGAAACTCGACTATGCGGCGCTCAAGAAGGACCTGCATGCCCTCATGACGAGCTCGCAGGACTGGTGGCCGGCCGACTGGGGCCACTATGGCGGCCTGATGATCCGCATGGCCTGGCACAGCGCC
>CAYMEB010000111.1:0-15239 GCA_964389095.1 uncultured Hyphomicrobiaceae bacterium | reverse complement strand
GGTTCGGGCGCCAGAAGGGCCATACCGAGCTGTACCGTGGCGCCGAGTACGTGGTGGATTTCCTGCCCAAGGTGAAGATCGAGGTCGTGCTCGGAGACGAGATGCTCGCTAAGGCTGTGGAAGCGATTCAGCGGGCTGCGAAGACCGGGCGGATCGGCGACGGCAAGATCTTCATTTCCTCTATCGAGGACGCAATTCGGATCCGCACCGGGGAGACCGGCAACGACGCGATCTGATCCTCGGCGAGCCGGGAGCGGGACCAAGCTAGAGACAAACGGATGCCATGCCACAGGCGCCTCGCATGCGGGGCGTCGCGTCATGGCGGAGCCTTTAGACAACTCCACCAACCACAATCGAGTTCTGAAAACAGGGGAGCCTGACAGATGGCAGACAAGGGCAATTCGGTGAATGATCTTCTCAAGGCGATGAAGGACAAGGACGTGAAGTTCCTCGACCTTCGCTTCACCGACACCAAGGGCAAGATGCAGCATGTCACCGCCGACGCCTCGTGCGTCGACGAGGCCATGTTCACGGACGGCTACGCGTTCGACGGCTCTTCGATCGCCGGCTGGAAAGGCATCGAGGCGTCGGATATGACGCTCATGCCGCAGGCCGGAACCGCGCATATCGACCCGTTCTTCGCTCAAACGACGATGGCCGTCTTCTGCGACGTGCTCGAGCCGTCGACCGGAGAGCCCTACGAGCGTGATCCGCGCTCGATCGCGAAGCGCGCCGAGGCCTACATGAAATCGACCGGCGCCGGCGACAAGATCTACGTCGGTCCCGAGGCCGAATTCTTCATCTTCGACGACGTCCGCTTCTCTGCCGATCCTTACAACACGGGTTTCCGCCTCGACTCGACCGAGCTGCCGTCAAACACCGGTACCGAGTACGAGATGGGCAATCTCGGCCATCGCCCGCGGGTGAAGGGCGGCTACTTCCCGGTTCCGCCGGTCGACAGCTGCCAGGATATCCGTTCTGAGATGCTCTCGGTCATGGCCGAGATGGGGGTCGTGGTGGAAAAGCACCACCACGAGGTGGCTGCCGCTCAGCACGAGCTCGGCATCAAGTTCGGCGAGCTCGTCACCCTCGCGGACCACATGCAGATCTACAAGTATGTGATCCATCAGGTGGCGCAGGCTTACGGCAAGACGGCGTGCTTCATGCCCAAGCCGATCTTCGGCGACAACGGCTCGGGCATGCACGTCCACATGTCGATCTGGAAGGACGGCAAGCCGACGTTCGCGGGCAACAAGTACGCCGACCTGTCGGACAACTGCCTCCATTTCATCGCGGGCATCCTGAAGCACGCCAAGGCGATCAACGCCTTCACCAACCCGACCACCAACTCCTACAAGCGCCTGGTGCCCGGTTACGAAGCTCCGGTTCTGCTCGCCTACTCCGCGCGCAACCGTTCCGCCTCGTGCCGTATCCCGCACGTGACGAGCCCGAAGGCGAAGCGCGTCGAGATCCGTTTCCCCGATCCGGCCGCCAACCCGTATCTGGGCTACACGGCGCTCCTGATGGCCGGCCTCGACGGCATCCAGAACAAGCTCAACCCAGGCGATCCGATGGACAAGAATCTGTACGATCTGCCGCCGGCCGAGCTGGCGAAGATTCCGACGGTCTGCGGTTCGCTGCGTGAGGCCCTCGAGTCGGTCGACAAGGATCGCGAGTTCCTCAAGATGGGCGGCGTCTTCACCGACGACATGATCGACGCCTACATCGAGCTCAAGATGGCCGAGGTCGAACGCTTCGAGATGACCCCGCACCCGGTCGAGTTCGACATGTACTACTCGGTTTGATCCGAGCAGATCCGACCAGACTTTCGGCCCCGGAGCGCGAGCTTCGGGGCCGTTCTCGTCGTCTGGGCCGTCGTGTGCGCCGGTCCGCGTACATTCGTATGGTTGTCGAGCGCGCCCGCCTTCGTCATCATGCGCCCCGCGGGATGCGGGAAGCCGAAGACAATGCTCAATCTGATTACGGACCTGGAAGGCCTGAAGGTCGGTCACTCTCACGATGCCAAGGTGGCGACGGGGGTATCCGTGGTCCTGGTCGAATGCGCGAACGTGGCTTCTGCGGTCACGCGCGGCGGCGCTCCGGGCTGCCGAGACACCGCGCTGCTCGAGCCCGAGATGACGCGGGAGGCGGTCGATGCGGTCGTGCTTTCGGGCGGCTCGCTTTTCGGCCTCGACGCAGCCGGAGGCGTGGTTTCCAACCTTCGGGACCGCGGGGTCGGATTCCGCATAGGGCCCGCGAATGTCCCGATTGCCGTCCAGGCGATCACCTTCGACTTGCTGAACGGCGGCGACAAGGCTTGGGGCCGGATGCCCCCGTACTGGGAGCTCGGGTGGCAAGCCGCCGACGCGGCAGCCCCGGGCGCGTTCGAGCTCGGCAGTGTCGGCGGAGGTCTGGGCGTAACCACGGCCACGCTCAAGGGCGGCTTGGGATCGGCCAGCGCGCGGACGCCTTCGGGGTTTACCGTCGGCGCCATCGTGCTCGTCAACGCCGTGGGCTCGGCGACGATTGGGGACGGTCCCCATTTCTGGGCCGCGCCGGTGGAGAGGGGGGCGGAGTTCGGCGGGCTCGGTCACCCCCAGCGGTTGAGCGAGTTCGACCTGCAATTGCGCATGAAAGGCGGCACGCCGCCGCCTCCTTCGACTACGGTGGCGATGGTCGCGTGCGACGCGATCTTGACCAAGGCTCAGGCCAAGCGGATCGCGATCATGGCGGACGACGGGCTTGCGCGCGCGGTTCGGCCGGCACATGCACCGATGGACGGAGACACGGTGATTTCGGTGGCGACGCTCCGGCGGCCGTTGCGGCAGGGTTTAGAACTTCAGGAGATCACCGAGATCGGTATGGCGGCGGGCGACTGTCTGGCGCGGGCGATCGCGCGCGGCGTCTACGAGGCGCGTGCGCTGCCGTTCCCCAAGGCACTTCCGGCGTGGCGGGATCGCTTCGGAGGCGGGCGATGACGACCAGACGCAAGCTTGTCGCCGTCGGCGTGATCCTGGCGGTGGGGATCCTTTTCGCCTGGCAGCGCCATCGCGAGGACCAGATCGCGCGCTGTCACGCCGCGGACGGGGTCTGGAACGGTCCGACGTCGAGTTGTACGACGCTCGGCGGCCGTCCATTGCTCCTGCGGGACGGGCTGGGCCGTATCTGAAGGCGATTAGACGGCGATTAACCGTCGGTCTCTAACCTGCCGCGGATGGCGCGCCACGACGATGCGCCCCGCCCAGGCCGCAGGCATGAACCGCTCGATCTCCCCCGCTCTCAGCCACCTGCCGAAAGGCATCGCGGACCGTGTTGCAGATGCGATTCGGCGGCACCGCAGCGAGCTCATCCTGTTCGGCGTGCTCGGATTGGTCCAAGTACTGACGATCGCCCACCACACCTCCTGGCGCGACGAGCATCAGGCCTGGCTGATCGCGCTGGGCTCACGCTCGCTGCCCGATCTGTGGGCGAACCTGCGCTATGAAGGGCACCCGCCGCTCTGGCATCTGCTCCTTTGGATCTCCCAGCAGGTGTCGACCGGCTTCGGAATGCTGAAGCTGACCCAGGCGTGCGTCGCGCTCGCAACGTTGGCGGTGATTGTTTTCTTCTCGCCATTCCCGCTCGCGGTCCGCGCCATGGTCGGGCTGAACTACTTCGTGATCTACGAGTACGGGGCATTCGCGCGATCCTATGCTCTGGGCGCCCTCCTGGTTTTCTGCGCGCTGGCTGCCTGGAAGAACCGCGCAGCCTGGCTGCTGCTGGCGCTGGCGGCCTTCGCAAGCCTGCATTTCTTGTTGCTGGCGGGCGCCCTCGGGCTCTATCGGCTGATCCGCAGAGGGCTGGACTTGCCCGGAGCGGCGGTGCTGGGCGCCGGTTGCCTGCTGTCGCTCTACTTCTTGTGGCCGCATCCCGACACCGTGCGCCCGGTGTTCATCGACTCCGGCGCGGCCGTGGCGATGAGAACCGTTCTCTACAGCGGCGTCGTGCTCTGGCCGCTGACGCCGTTGGGTGGTTGGTTTCATTTCCTGTCGGCAGAGGTCGCCGCGCCGCTGGCGATCGCGTCGGCGTTCGCGATCTGGCTGGTGATCCCGAAGATTTTCAAGGGTGACGCCGTCTCGACCGCACTTGCCCTTACCTTCCTGGCGGGGATGACGTTCCTGGCCGTCGTTGCCTATCCCCTCTATCCCCGCCACGCTGGCACCTTGGTGCTGCTCGTCCTCGGCCTGGGCTGGGTGAACGCAGCCGATGGTGGTGCCCTGCCACCGGCTTTCCGCGGGTTCACAGCGTGGCTGGCGTGGATCGGGGTGGCGGGCATCATCGCAGCAGGTACGACCAACTTCTCCGCCGGGAACCTTGCCGTGCGCGAGATCGCGAAGCGTGGGCTCCAGGATGAAACGTGGGTCACCTATCCTGCGTGGCACTCGCTCGACATCGCGGCGTTGACGGGCCGGCCGGCTCTGAGCCTGCAGCAGGGCTGCCTGCAGACGTTCCAGATCTGGAACTTTCCCGTTCACCATCTGCTCGATCAGCGCCAGTTGAGCGAGCGTCTGAAAGAGGTCGCGCGCGCCCGCGGCGGCGCAATCAAGGTCATGAGCAGCGAAGACTTGTCCGGCCTGAGCGGGGATAACCTGCGCGTCGACACGCTCTTCATCAGCCCGCGCGACCAGATCGGCGAGGTCGCCCGCCTCTACCACATCGTGGTGCCTGGCGCGGCGCCAAAGGACGATGCCCCAACTTTGCCGGTCTGCGCCGCTGGCTCCACGCGCGCTGAGTTTGCGCGTCGATGAGCGCGAAGACTTGCGACACCGTGCCGCGGCAGCCGCCGTCGAACTTGACTAGGCGCGTGGCTCGCGTATATTGCGCCGAGCACGCTGCCCCTGAGCTCGCCAGCGGCCCGGGCTGCGCCCCCTCCAATCTCGTCTGAAACAGGCGAGTTCAAACTTTCCGAGTCTCCGAGCCCACCATGGCCAAGCCCGTCACACAGAAGATCAAATTGAACAGCACGGCCGGTACCGGCGTCTTCTACGTCACCAAGAAGAACCCGAGGACGTCGACCGAGAAGCTCGTGTTCAAGAAGTACGATCCGATCGCGCGCAAGCACGTCGAGTTCAAGGAAGGCAAGATCAAGTAACGGCTTTTCTGGCCGTGGACTGCGGGATTTTCCCGGTCGACTGATCTTCACAATTCGAGCTGCGGGCTTTGGGGTCGTCCCGGAAGGGGTCGGCCGGGCCCGTGACCTACTCGGTAGCGGGGTATGTTTCCGAGCAGCCATGGACCCGGCCGTTCAAGCGGTAGCCAAAGAGGGCGTTGGCCGATCCGCCTGATCTCACGGTCGCTCGGTCCGCTGCTTAGGAGTCCACTCCCAACACGACCCTTGCAACCGCCATTGTCCCACGACATCAGGAGATGCGGCGGACCCTGAGCCGCCGTGGGACCTCATACGCCTTTACATCCGGCCCTCGGGGCCTGGACGTCCCGGCGAAACCTGAGCCGGCTATCGAGCCGTCTCCCGTCGACCTCCAGCTAAGCACAACCAGTTTCCAGTTGGCAATGCGTGCACGTCGTTGTAACAACTTGAGCGAGAGTTGCAAACCCTCGATCATGCTGCCTTTGAGCAACTTCTGATGTGAATTTGGGGCTGAAAGAGGGCCAAAGCAAGGTTTGGCCGTGATTTTTGTGCCTCCACGGCACAAAAATCCGCTTGGGTACTAAATTTGGCCGCAATTGCGCAGTGCTGGTCTGCCGAATCGTCAGGCCGCGTCTGCGATTACACGGTTCCGGCCGTCACGTTTGGCGGCATACAGCGCGTTGTCTGCCCGTTTGAACAGGACCTCGGGGCCTTCGCCCGGTCCCTCGAGAGAGGCGAGGCCGACGCTTGCGGTGACGCGGATCGCCGTACTGGTGTTCACATGGAACGGCTCCGCGGCGATGCAGGCTCGCAGCCGCTCCCCGATCTGGAACGCCCGAGACAGGTCGGTATCGGGCATGATGATTATGAACTCTTCCCCGCCCATCCGGCACGCGAGGTCGATCCCGCGCGTATTGCGGCGGAAGCGGGCGGCGAACTCCTTGAGCACGACGTCCCCGGCATCGTGGCCGTAGGTATCGTTGATGCGCTTGAAGTGATCGATGTCGGCGACGAGCATCGAGAGTGGACGCCCGGATTTGCGGGACTGCTCCACGAGCGTACGCAGATGGGTCTCCATGTAGCGCCGGTTGTGCAGACCTGTGAGGCCATCCGTGATGGCCATCTCGACGCTTTCCTCGATCTGGTTGCGCAAGTAGTCGCTGTGGCGCTTGCGGGAGACCTGGGTCCGCACGCGGGCCAGAAGCTCGTTGGTGTCGATCGGTCTCACGACGTAGTCGTTGACACCCATGTCCAGCCCGCGCAGCAACCGGGCCTCTTCGCCCGGCTCCACGAGGATCAGGATCGGCAGGTGGCGCGTGCGATCCGTCGAACGCACCTGCGAGCACAGCCGCAGGCCGTCTCCGCTCGCCATCGAAAGGCTCACGATGAGGACGTCGTAATCTGGGTCGCCGAGGCGCAGGAGCGCGGTCTGATTGTCGCCCGCGCCGTCGACCGAATGGAGCTTGGATAGTGCCTCGCGCAGGCGCGGCGCCGTCCTCTGGTTGTCGTCGACCAGGAGAATCTTGCCGCCCCGACCGGCCTCTTCCCAATCCAGCGGAGGCGCGTTCTCGATGCCCATCTGCTTCGTCGAGGCTGCCCGCATGAGCATCTCGTCGTTGAGCGTCTTGAGGCGTGAAAGGTTCTTGACCCGGGTTACCAGCGCGACATCGTCGACGGGTTTCGTCAGGAAGTCGTCGGCCCCCGCCTCAAGTCCGTTGATCTTGTCGGCGGGCTGATCCAGGGCGGTCACCATGATGACCGGCACGTGCTGGGATTTCGGATGGCTTTTGGCCCTCCGGCAGGTTTCGAAGCCGTCCATGCCGGGCATCATGACGTCGAGGAGGACCACGTCCACGCGCTCGCGTGCGAGGATATCCAGCGCCTCGCGGCCGCTCATGGCGGTGAGCACTTCGAAGTATTCGGCAGAGAGTCGGGCTTCGAGGAGCTTGATGTTGGCGAGAATGTCGTCGACGACGAGTACGCGTGCGGTCATAGGCCTGTACCCATCGGGCGGGTCGCATTGCTCGGCCGCGGCTTGCCGGCGAGCCGGCCGACGGTTTCGATGAAGCCGGCGATCGAGATCGGCTTCGAGATGTAGGCTTCGCAGCCACCGCGCCTGATCCGCTCCTCGTCGCCCTTCATGGCGAACGCCGTGACCGCAACCACCGGAATGTCGGCGAGTTCGTCGTCGTCCTTGAGCCATTTCGTGACCTCCAGCCCGGATACCTCCGGCAACTGGATGTCCATGATGATCAGGTTCGGCCTGTGCGCGCGCGCGATCTCGAGGGCATCCATGCCGTTGCGCGTCTGCAGGGTTCCATAACCGTGAGCGACCAGGATGTCGTGGAAGAGCTTCATGTTGAGCTCGTTGTCCTCGACGATCAAAACGGTTGGCGCAGCTCTCCGCGCCTCCGACCCGCCCGTACCCGTCGCCGTCCCCAGCATTGGCCTTGCTCGCGCCAGGGCGCACTCGCGCCGCGCGGCCCCTCTGATTGTGGTTGTTCGCAGTTTGCTGCAAAAGGAGTAACCAATGGCTTAAATGAACGCGTCGGGTCGCAGCGCCGGGAGATCGTGAACACATGCTGAAGAAGCCCTCGCGCCCGCCGCGGCTCGATCTTTCCGGCGCCGAGACGCTGGCGGCCAATGCGCTCTCTTTTCTCGCCGAGGAGCCCGCGCGGCTCGTGCCCTTCTGCCGCATGAGCGGCATCGAGCCGGCTGAACTGGCCGCGAGCGCGGATACGCGTGAGACCCTGCGCGCGGTGCTGGATCATCTGGCGTCGGACGATTCCCTTTTGCTCGTCTTCACATCGTCGCGCGGGATGGATCCGGAGACCGTCCACCGGGCGATCGCGCTGCTCGGCGGCGGCGGCTACGTCCAGAGCACGTGAGCGGCGGTACGGCAGTTCCGAGGACGCGATGAGCAAGCCAGTCGCTTTGCACCCCAGAATTGGGATCGACCTGGGCGGCACCAAGATCGCGATCGTGATGCTGGATCCTGCAGGCGGCGTGCTGGCCGAGCAACGGGCCGCGGCGCCCAAGGGAGACTATCACGCGACCATCGCGGCGCTCGCCGGCCTCGTCGACGCCGTGACGGCGAAGGTTGGCGCTGCAGCCGCAGGCGCCACGATCGGTATCGGAATGCCCGGATCAATCTCGCCTGCGACCGGCCTGGTCCAGAATGCCAACTCGACCTGGCTGAACGGCAAGCCGCTCGCTCAGGATCTGGAACGCGCGCTGGCGCGGCCCGTTCGTCTGGCGAACGATGCCAATTGCTTTGCCCTGTCCGAGGCGGTCGACGGTGCGGCCTCGGGTGCGGAGGTCGTTTTCGGGGTGATTCTGGGAACCGGTTGCGGCGGCGGTCTCGTCGTCGGCGGCAAGGTCGTCAACGGCCCCAGAGGGATCACCGGCGAGTGGGGGCACACGCCGCTTCCCTATCCAAGCGCGGACGAGACGCCGGGACCGCAGTGCTGGTGTGGCCGCCGCAATTGCATGGAAACCTGGGTTTCTGGCCCGGCATTGGCGGCCGATCATCTGCGCATCACCGGCGAGACGGATACGCCCGAAAACATCGTGAGGCGGTCAGACGCGGGAGATCGCGCCGCTGCAGCAACGCTGGAGCGTCATCTCGACCGGCTCGCGCGCGGCCTCGGAGTGATCTGCAACATCATCGATCCTGAAGTGATCGTGCTGGGTGGCGGCCTGTCGAGCCTGCGCCATCTCTATTCGGATCTGCCGGCTAGAATCGCGCGGGGCATCTTCGCCGATCATACGACCGTGCGCATCGTGCCCCCGCGCTGGGGTGACGCCAGCGGCGTACGCGGCGCGGCTTGGTTGTGGGATTGATCCCAGGCCAGCGGACGCCCCGCCTCGTGGACCAACTTCAGTCGCAGATCGTGGGGCGCCAGCAGCGCCATTCGCCACCGCGGCAGACCGGATCGCCATAACGATCGTGCCAGCAGCTACGGCCGACCCAGTTGCACTGGCGCGGACCCTTGTAGCAGTGCGGCGCATACGAATGAGAGCCATAGGAATAGGAGTAGTAGTAGGGCGAGGCGTACGCCCCGGAGCCATAAGCGTAAGCGCCGAGGATCGCGCCGGCGACGATGCCGGCTGCGATGGCGGAGCCCCCGCGACGTGCTTCGGCGGTTTCAGGCGCGGCCGTCATCACGGCCGCAGCCATTGCGAGCGCCATGGCAGACGCAATCAGTTTCCGCAGCATAGTGAGCACTCCCGTCAGCTCGAAGACCACCGGCCCTGAACGGCCGTTCCCTGACCCGCTGTAACCGGCGCGCGATGCGGCCGATTGCAGTGGCATGGTGATGGTCCCGCCATGAACGGCGGCTTAACGGGCCCCGTCCGCTTACTTCACCGGGTAGCCGTAGGTCTTGTACGTCCGCTTCGAGTGTCCCCAGGCCGGATGATAACGGTACTTCGGACCGTCGTAGGTGTAGCGATAGCGGTAGCGCATCTCGGATGCCGGCACCCAGTACGGCGAGGTGTAGCTCAGATACCAGGGCCGCTGCACATAGCGGTAGGCGTAGGGGTCGCCGCCGTAGTGATAGACGTGATGATAGTAGGGGCGGTAGACGCGATGGTGGATCACCATCGGCCGCTCGGGCGCTATCGTGACGTCACCGAATGCTTCGGCCTGCGTGGGTTGGGCGAACTGGATGCCGGCGGCCATCAGAACGGCGACGGCCAGTGATTTCAGACGCATGACGATCTCCTTGCGGGGCGAACGGTGGCTCGTCGATCAATAACCATATTGCGGCTAATGGCGATTTAACACGGTGTCATACCGTTCGCCGTGACACGGCGGCTTCATTTAATCGAAAACTCACCAAACTGCGTTGAAATTCCTCCGTGCGCTGTTCGCATGGGCGAACTGGCGCCGCGTATCGTTCCCCTATGCGGGAACCGGAGCGTGAAACAAGTGGCAGTGCGTCCCCGGCCGACAACTCTCGACCCGTCTCAGAAGCCGTCCGCCACGGCCGCTGCTGCCGACGCCGTGCCCGCTCTGCGGCGCATGCCCGAAGGCCTCGTCGAACGTATGCAGAGCCTGCGCACGGCGGGAAACCGCGGGCGAGATCGCGAGGGTGACCCGGGCGTCGCATTGCCTCCAATCGATCGGCTGCTCGGGCGCACCGAACTGCGCCATGCCCTCGAAGGGAGCTGGCGCGCCGTAAAGGCCGTTGGCTGGTTCTCCTGCGCCATCAATGTCCTGATGCTGACCGGCCCGCTGTTCATGCTGCAGGTCTATGATCGCGTCCTGACCTCGGGCAGCGTGCCCACCCTGCTGGTGCTTTCGGCATTGACCGCGGCGCTCTACGGCGTGATCGGACTGCTGGAGTTGGTGCGCTCGCGCGTCATCGTACGGCTCGGCGTGGAGATCGATCAGCGGGTCGGAGATCGTATCTTCGAAGCATCGTTGAGACGCAGCCTCAACGGTCAGGGCACTTCGGTGGGAGCGTTGCGCGAGCTGGATTCACTTCGAAACTTCGTATCCGGCCCCGCGCCGATGACCGCATTCGACGCGGTTTGGACGCCGATCTACCTCATCGTCATCTTCCTTACGCACTGGTCGCTCGGCGTCGCCGCGCTGGTGGGCATGATCGTTCTGGTGCTGTGCGCCTGGATCAGCGAGCAGCGCAGTCGCGGCCCGCTCGGGGAAACGACGAAGGCGTCGCTGCGCAGCATCGACATGGCCGAGGTCGGTCAGCGCAATGCGGCCGTGATCGTCGCGATGGGCATGCTGGGCGCCTACCGCCGCCGTTGGCAGAAACTCAATCAGGAGGCCCTGGGCTGGCAGGTCTATGCGTCGGACCAGCTCGGCGGCATCGGCGCCTTTTCGAAAGCGCTGCGCCTTCTTCTGCAATCGTTCATGCTGGCCATCGGCGCAGCCCTGGCGATCAAGGGCGATATCAGCGCGGGCGCCATCGTGGCCGGTACGATCATCTTCGGCCGCGCCCTGGCGCCCGTCGAGCAGGCGATCGCGCACTGGCGTTCCGCGGTGAAGGCCTACGACGCCTACAAGCATCTCGATGCCCTGCTGGCTTCATGCCCGCCCACGGCGGCGCGTACCGACCTGCCCGCACCAAAGGGCAACGTCGAGGTGGCGGGGCTGCGCGTCGCTGCCCCCGAGAGCAAACAGCTCATTCTCTCCAACATCAATTTCACGGTCGAGCCCGGCCAGATGCTGGCGGTGATCGGGCCGAGCGCGTCGGGAAAATCGAGCCTTGTGCGCACGCTAGTCGGGCTCTGGCGTCCCTTCTCCGGTCACGTGAAGCTCGACGGCGCCTCGCTCGATCAATGGGATCCGGAGGCGCTCGGGCGTCACATCGGCTATCTGCCACAGGACGTCGAGCTGTTCTCCGGCACGGTGCGCGACAACATCGCGCGCTTCGATGCGAATGCCGACGACGCCAAGGTCCTTGCTGCGGCCCGCGCCGCGCACGCCCATGATCTCATCACAGCGCTCCCGCGTGGCTACGACACTGAGCTGGGCGCTTTCGGCACTCACGTCTCGGCCGGCCAGCGCCAGCGCATCGCATTGGCGCGAGCGCTCTATGGCGATCCGGCTCTGATCGTTCTGGACGAGCCGAACGCCAATCTGGACCGTGCGGGAGACGAAGCGCTGGCCGCCGCCGTCGAGGGCCTGCGCAAGCGGGGGCAGGCCGTGATTCTGGTCTCCCATCGTGTCCAGGCGATCGGTATGGCCGATACGATCCTCTACCTGGAGCGCGGCGTCCAGCGGGCCTTCGGTCCGCGCGAGGCGGTGCTGCAGTTCATCAACGGCGGTGGCAAGCAGCCGCCGGCCGCGCAGTCGCAATCGGCATGAGGAGCGGAGCGTGAACCATCGGTCACTCCTTGCCGCCCCGATGCCGGCAACGCCACCCGCGCTTCCTGCGCCCGGCGAGTCCTGGGCCGCGTCCGACCCCTGGATCGCGCATGGACGCCGTGTGCTCTGGGTGCTCCTCGCCGTGTTCGTGATCTTCGGACTGATTTCGATCAACGGTGCCGTCGTCACCACCGGAACAGTGGGGGTCGAAGGCAACTACAAGACCATCCAGCATCTCGACGGCGGCATCGTCTCGCAGATTCTCGTGAAGAACGGCGATCGCGTGAAGGAAGGCGACCCTATTCTGCGCCTCGACGATACGCAGGTGCGGGCTTCGCTCGGTGTTGTTCGCGGCAGGCTGGCCGACGCGCTGATCCAGCAGGCCCGCCTCGAGGGCGAGCGCGACGGTAAACCGGGCTTCTCCCTGGCGACGAGCGTGCACATCGATCTCGCCGGACCACAGGTCTCACGCATGCTCGACGCTCAGCGGACGCTGTTCGCCGCGCGCCAGATGTCCAGGCAGGGCGAGCGGCAGGTTCTCGGCCAGCGCGTGGAACAGATCACCAACGAGGTTGCGGGTCTGGAGCGGCAGCTCGCCGCCCGATCGCGCGAATTGGATCTGAACGAGCGGGAGCTGAAGTCGATCCTGCCTCTGTTCGAGCGTGGGTTCGTCAACCAGCAGCGCCTGAGCCCGCTCCAGCGCGATCAGGCCCGCCTCGACGGCGAGGTCGGCCGACTGAAGAGCGATCTGGCGCGAAGCCGCGCCTCCCTTGCCGAGGCCCAGATGAAGCTCGAGCAGAGCGATCGTGAGTTTCAATCCCAGGTGGCCGACGAGCTGCGCAAGGTCCAGGGCCAGGTGACCGAGTTCACCGAGCAGCGTCTGGGCCTGGAAGATCGCTTGGCGCGGACCGTCGTTCGAGCTCCGCGTGCCGGACGCATCCACGCCCTGTCCGCGACCACGGAGGGTGGCGTGATCACGCCGGCGAGCGCCATCGCCCAGGTGATCCCCGATGGCGAGAAGTTCGTCATCGAGGTGCGCATCAATCCCCAGGATATCGACAAGGTGCGAGGCGGCCTTACGGCGTTCGCCAAGTTCCCGGCTCTCAACGCCAAGCGGACACCGCGCCTCGAAGGCATCGTGACGACGGTTTCGCCGGCACAGGTTGCAGACACGCAGCCGGGCAGCAAGCCGTACTTCACCGCACAGGTCGAACTGCACGAAGCAGAACTCGCGCGCATGTCGCGGGAGCATCCTCTCGTGCCCGGCATGCCGGCCGAGGTCTACATCGAGACCGCGTCGCGCTCGATCCTGAGCTACATCATCAAGCCGCTGGTGGATGCTGTGAGTCCGTTGGGCCGCGACTGACGGGACGGGGAAGGCGCAGATGATGTCGCCTCGCCCGCGCCGCTCGAGTGGCCGCCGGACGCAGCAGCGGTTCGTCACCGCGACCGCCGTTCGTAGGGTTCGCCTTGCGCTCAGCGACCTCGGCCGATCTCGTCGAGGTCGTGCGGCGTCGTCTGATAGGTGCGATTGATCCAATTGCCGAACAGCAGGAATGCGTGGCTGCGCCAGCGATTGACCGGCTTCTTGGTCGGATCGTCGTCGGGGAAATACCCGTGCGGGATTTTGATCGACGTCCCGGCTCGAACGTCGCGGAAGTATTCGTCCGCGAGCGTCGTGGAATCGTACTCGACGTGATTGAACATGTAGAGGCGGTTGCACTTCTCCTCGGAGATGAGGCAAAGGCCGGTCTCGTCCGACTCCATGAGGACCTCGAGGCCCATTTCCGGCTTGATGTCGGCTCGTCGGACCTCGGTCCACCGTGACACCGACACGGCGAAATCGTCGGAGAACCCGGCGAGATAGGGCGAGGCTGCATTGAGGTTGCGATGCCGGTAGACGCCGAACGCTTTCTGCGGAAGCGTGTACTTCGGGATCTTGTGGAAATGCCAGGCCGCGGCCATCGCACCCCAACAGATCACGAAAGTCGAATGCACGTTGGTGGTCGTCCAGTCGAAGATCCGCTCCAACTCGGGCCAATAGGTCACGTCCTCGAACGGGAGCGTCTCGATCGGGGCGCCGGTGATGATGAAGCCGTCGAACTTGCGGTGCTTGATCTCCTCCCATGTCTGGTAGAACGCGATGAGGTGGTCTTCGGCTATGTTCTTCGCCTGGTGACTGCCGATCCGCACGAGTGTCAGTTCGACCTGCAGCGGTGTCGAGCCTACGAGCCGCGCAATCTGCGTCTCGGTCACGATCTTGTTCGGCATGAGGTTGAGAAGGCCGATCTGGAGCGGCCGGATGTCCTGGCGGGTGGCCGTCGTCTCGTCCATCACCATGACGCCCTCACGAACCAGGACGGAGCGTGCGGGGAGCGCGTCGGGAATGCGGATCGGCATGGGCAGCTCGTTCGCCTCGAATTGACGCCGGCTTGCGCTGCTCACCAATTGAGTCCGAGGCGATACTTTCGCCGAGCGGCCCTTTAGCGAGTTGTTTAACGTGGCTGCAAGCCGCCCGGCCAAATCACCACGGTAGCCGAGATGTAAGAGGCGTGGGTGCCGAACGTCAAGCTCGACGGGCCGAAGCAGTCAGATCGGTATCGAGCCCCGACCGGAGGGTCCGCGCCTCGGCCTTGCGCAGCAGCACGGGGTGCGTCATTCATCGCCGCGTCGGCGTGATCGCAGGGGGAGTGTCATGACCAGGACCGTGCTCGGCATCATGGGCGGCAGCGGCCTTTACGATTTGCCCGGGCTGGAGAACCCCCGTTGGCAACGGTTGGAGACGCCATGGGGCGAGCCGTCGGACGAGATCCTTTTTGCGGATTACGCGGGGCTGCCGTTGCGTTTCCTGCCGCGCCACGGCCGCGGCCATCGCCTTTCGCCCACCGGCATCGACTATCGCGCCAATATCGACGCGCTGAAGCGCTCCGGGGTGACGGACCTAATCTCGGTGTCTGCCTGCGGCTCCCTGAAGGAGGAGTTCCCGCCAGGGCATTTCGTGCTGGTCGATCAATTCATCGATCGCTCTTTCGCGCGTGAGAAGTCGTTTTTCGGCAACGGGCTGGTGGCGCACGTGACGATGGCGGATCCGGTGTCGCCGGGCCTGGTCGAGCGGATCGCGGCGGCCGCATCGGCCGAGGGCATCCCCCATTCGGTCGGCGGCACGTACCTGGTGATGGAGGGGCCGCAATTCTCGACCCGCGCAGAGTCCAACCTCTACCGGTCGTGGGGCTGCAGCGTCATCGGCATGACCAACATGCCCGAGGCCAAGCT